>WYBA01000302.1 GCA_011526095.1 Myxococcales bacterium
ACGCCGGCGGCGAGATCGCGGTGCCGCCGACGGTCCACGCCACGCTCGCCCAGGCGCTGCCGCACCTGGTGCGCAACGCCGTGGTCCACGGGCTCGAGCCGGCGGACGTGCGCGTCGCCGCGGGGAAGGCGGCGGCGGGGCGGATCGGGCTGCACGCGGCGCTGGCCGACGGCCGGCTGACCATCCGGGTCTCGGACGACGGGCGCGGGATCGACCGCGCCGCGCTGCGCGCCCGCGCCGCCGAGCTCGGCCTCGAGCTGCCACCCGAGGCTGCGGGCGAGGCCGCGGGCGACGCTGCGGGCGCCGCCGCGGGCGCCGCCGCGGGCGCGCAGGCGGCGATCGACGCGCTGATCTTCCGCGAGGGGCTCAGCACCGCGGGCGCGGTCACGCTCGACGCCGGGCGCGGCTACGGCACGTCGGCGGCGCGGGCCGACGTCGAGGCGCTCGGCGGGACGATCGCGGTGCGGTCGACGCCCGGCGCCGGCACCGAGCTCGAGCTGGTGATCCCGTGCGCCGGCCCCGCCGCGGTCAGCCCGCCGGCGTCCGACCCAGCACCCGCGTGACCGCCGCGGCCAGGTCCGGGCCGCGCACCGGCTTGGTCACGTACTCGACGACGCCGAGCGAGGTCGCGCGGTCGACGTCGCCGCGGCCGCTCTCGGTCGTGATCACGATGACCGGCGGGTGCGGCGACGGCAGCTGCTCGAGGAACGCGAAGCCGTTCATCACCGGCATGTTGAGGTCGAGCAGGATCACGTCGAACGCGCCGGCGGCGAGGTGATCGAGCGCCTGCGCGCCGTTCTCGGCCTCGACGAACGCCAGGCCGGGGATCCGGCGCAGCGCGAGCGTGATCAGCTGGCGCATCGTCGGGGAGTCCTCGACGACGAGGGCGCGGCGGGCGGTGCTCATGGGCGATCTCCGTTGGCTCCCGACGAGGTGGCGGCGGCGAGCTGGCCCTCGACCGCCGCCCACGTCCCTTGCGCCGCCGCCGCGCACAGCCGCGCCGGCAGGCGCTCGACGAGGAACCGCGCGAGGTCGTCCTGCAGCCGGCCCAGCTCGCTGCCGACCTGCGGCACCAGGCTGGCGATCAGCAGGACGCCGACCGCGCGGCCGTCGAGCACCAGCGGCAGCGCCACCGGGACGCCCGCGTCGGGCGCGTCGGGCGCGTCGGGCGCGTCGCTCGCCGTGGGGCGCGCCGGCGCCGCGGTGGCGAGCGCGCGGGCGACGAGGTCGGCGTGGGCGCCGTCGGGGACGCGGTAGCGCGGGTCGGGCGGGGCGACCAGCACCGGCGCTGCCTCCCACCGCAGCCACAGCCCGAACTGGTGCGCGCCGACGAGGTTGTGCAGCACCTCGACCGCGATCTGGATCGCCTCGGCGCAGCTGCGCGCGCCGGCGAGCCGATCGCTGGTGACGAACATGTGGGCGAACGAGTTCTGCTCCTCGATCAGCTCCTCGAGGTAGCGCATCGACACCGGCTCGGGGCCGATCGCCAGCTTGTCGCGCAACGTCGACGTCTCGCGCTCGAGGAACGCGATCCGCTGGCGGGCGTTGTCGAGCTCGGCGTCGAGCGAGCGGATCCGCTCGTCGCGGCGCGCGGCCGCCTCGAGCAGGTCCTGGACGACCTCGACCGAGCGGCGCAAGGTCGACAGGAACGCCTCCACCTGGTGCGCGGACAGCGGCTGGTCGTCGCGTGACGTCATCCCCACGTCCACGATACCTTCGGGGCGGAGGTCACGTCATGGGTTTCTTCGCCTCGTTGTCGAAGGGCTGGTCGTTCATGAAGGCGGCGTTCCGCATGGCGGGGCAGAACCGCAAGCTGCTGGCGCCCTCGGTCTACCTCGTGCTCGTCACGATCCTGTACTTCGTGGCGTGGGTCGTCGGCCTGATCGCGGCCGGCGCCGACGAGTTCTCCGACGGGACGTGGGCGGTCATCGGCGCGATCTCGACCCTCGGGTCGTTCCTGATCTTCTACTTCTTCTGCGGCATGACCGTGAACATGATCGACGTCCACCTCAAGGGCGGGCAGCCGAGCCTGGGCGAGGGCGCGCGCGACGCCGGCAAGAACTTCATCGCGATCCTGTTCCTCGCGCTGGTCTCGACGGTGATCGAGCTGTTCGCCCGCGCCGCGCGCAACAACGACTCCACCGTCGGCAAGATCCTCGCCGGCATCATCGAGGCGATCTGGACGGTGCTGTCGTTCCTGCTGCTGCCCGCGATCATCATCGAGGACGCCTCGTTCGGCCAGGCGATGCGGCGCGTCCGCGACCTGCACCGGGGCAACCTGCTGCTCGTCGGGATCGGCGAGGTCGGCGTGCGCCTCGTGACCAACCTGATCGGCCTGGTCGCGATGGCGCTGATCTTCGGCGTCGTCTACCTGTCGATCACCGTGCTCGGCTCGGGCACCGCCGCGGTGCTGGTCGCGTTCGTCGCCGGCGGGACGCTGCTCGCGCTGTTCGCGGCGCTCAACGTCTACCTGCGCATGGCCTACTACACGTGCCTCTACCTGTGGGCGGCGGAGGTCGAGAAGGTCGGCGCGACAGCGCCCGCGCCGGGGCCGCTCGGCGTCGCGCTCGGTCACGCGCCGGTCGCCGGCGCCGTCGCGGTCTGAGCGCCCGGCTCCGCCGGCTCCGCCGGCGCGGCCGGCGCAGGCATCGGCCCGGCGTCGGCGCGCGGGGCCTCGACGATCCGGTTCCGGCCGCCCTGCTTGGCCCGGTACATCGCGTCGTCGGCGCGGCGCAGCAGGTCCTCGAGGTCGGCGCTGGGGCCGGCGGTGTCGGCGACGCCCATGCTCGCGGTCACGATGAGTGGCTCGGCCGCGCCGACGTCGAGCGGCGCCGCGGCCAGCTTGCGCGCGCACCGCTCCGCGACCTCGAGCGCGCCGCGCGCGTCGGTGTCGGGCAGCAGGATCGCGAACTCCTCGCCGCCGAACCGCGCGACCGTGTCGACGTCGCGGATCGCCGCGGCGAACACCGCCGCGGCGCGCGCCAGCACGCGATCGCCGGCGATGTGGCCGTGGGTGTCGTTGACCTTCTTGAAGTGGTCGAGGTCGATCAGCACGACCGCGAGCGGCGCGCCGTAGCGGCGGGCGCGCGCCACCTCGCGCGCGCCGATCTCCATCAGCTTGCGGCGGTTGGTCAGCCCGGTCAGCCAGTCGGTGCGCGCCAGCTTCTGGTAGCGCGCCTCGCGGTCGCGCCAGCGGTCGATGATGAACGCGATCAGCGCGAGCACGAGTACGAACAGCCCGGTCGAGGTGATCGCCTGTCCGAGCAGCGTCGTCGTCGACGGCATCCGGGTGTCCCGCGGGACGATCTGGTCGATCCACGCCCACGGGCGCTCGTGCACCAGCGCCGCGCCGGTCATCACCAGCGCGAGGTAGGCGACGACGCCGAGCCGGGCGTGGCGCCGCTCGAACAGCAGGTAGCCGACGATCGAGCCGCCGAGGAACGCGATCCAGCCCGGCGCCGCGAACGGCCCGGTGACGAGCGTGAACAGCGCCAGCGTCACCGCGAACAGGTAGACCGTCGCGATCGCCAGCCACGGCGAGGCCGCGCGGCCGGGGCGACGCGCGCGCACCGCGAGCACCAGGATCAGCCACCACGGCTGCAGGTGGATCAGCGCGATCCACCGCACCAGCGGCGCCGCGTCGGTGTCGACCGGGACGAACGGCGTGCCGCCGCCCACCCACACCGCGACGGTGAACAGCCCCGACGCCACCAGCACGATGATCGCCGCGGTCATGCAGCGGTCGGCGAGCGACCACGACAGCGGGTTCCCCATCCGGGCGCGCAGCGACCGGCGCGACGGCTGTCCTGCCTCGTCCACGACGATCGCGATTGTCGGGCGCGAAGTCCGGCTCAGTCAAACACGACCGTCTTGCCGGCGTAGACCAGGACGCGGTCCTCGAGGTGCCAGCGGACGGCGGCCGCCAGGACCACCTTCTCGAGGTCGCGGCCCTTGCGGACCAGGTCCTCGACCGAGTCGCGGTGCGAGCATCGCACCACCGCCTGTTCGATGATCGGCCCCTCGTCGAGGTCCACGGTCGCGTAGTGGGCGGTCGCGCCGATCAGCTTCACGCCGCGCTCGAACGCGCGTCGGTGCGGGTTGCCGCCGATGAACGCGGGCAGGAACGAGTGGTGGATGTTGATGATCCGCGACGCCCACCGCGCGGTGAACCCCTCGGACAGGACCTGCATGTAGCGGGCGAGGATGATCGTGTCGACGCCGGCGGCGACGAGCAGCGCCTCGGCGGCGGCCTCCTGGGCCAGCTTGGTCGCGGCGTCGATCGGCAGGTGGTGGAACGGCACGTCGAACTGCGCCGCGACCGGCGCCAGGTCCGGATGGTTCGAGATCACCAGCGCGACGTCGCACGCCAGCTCGCCGGCGCGGTGCCGCAGCAAGAGGTCGTAGAGGCAGTGGTCGTAGCGCGAGACGAAGATCGCGAGGCGCTTCTCGTGGTGGCCCCACGCCAGCCGCCAGTCCATGTGCATCCGGCCCGCGACCTCGCGGATCGCCGCCTCGAGCGCGACGCGGTCGGTCGTGAGGCTCGACAGGTCGAACCGGATCCGCTGGAAGAACATCTGCGCGACCGGGTCGGTGTGCTGGTCGGCGTCGAGGATGTTGGCGCCGTGGCCGTACAGCGTCTGGGCGAGCGAGGCGACGAGGCCCTTGCGGTCGGGGCAGCTCACGAGGAGGGTGGCGAGGTCGCTCGACGCGGTCACGGCGCCAGCATCGCACGTGCTACCGTGAGCCATGCGGCGAACCCTGGGCACGGTCGTCCTGAGCGTGGTTCTGGTGGCGTGCGGCGGCGGCGACGGCGGCGGCGATGGCGGCGGCGGGGACGGCGACGGCGGCGGTGGGGACGGCGACGGTGGCGGCGGGGACGGCGACGGTGGCGTCGAGCAGTGTGGCCAGCTCACCGCCGTGCTGCGCGACTTCAAGGCCGACCACCCGGACTTCGAGGGCGCGCTCGGCGACGACCGCGGGCTGGTCGAGGTCGACCTCGGCGGCGACGGCAAGCCGGTGTACGCGCCGGCGGGCGCGTCCCCGACGGTGTCGGGCGCGGCGTCGTTCGACCAGTGGTACCGCGACGTCGCGGGCGTCAACCAGCGGTTCGAGCAGCCGCTCGCGCTCGCCGAGACCTCGCCCGGCGTGTTCGTGTTCCAGGACGACGACTTCTTCCCGCTCGACGGGCTGGGCTGGCCCGGCGAGGAGACCGGCGGCCACAACTTCCACTTCACGACCGAGCTCCACGGCACGTTCCTCTACCGCGGCGGCGAGGTGTTCACGTTCACCGGCGACGACGACGTGTTCGCGTTCGTCAACGGCAAGCTCGCGCTCGACCTCGGCGGCGTTCACGCGCCGCAGTCGGCGACGATCGACTTCGACGCGCAGGCGAGCGAGCTGGGGATCACGACCGGGCAGGTCTACGCGCTCGACGTGTTCCACGCCGAGCGTCACACGTCGCAGTCGAACTTCCGGATCGAGACGTCGATCGACTGCCTCGTCGTCGACGTGGACTGAGCGCCGCGCGCCGCGCGCTACGGCCCGACGATCGTCGTCGTCAGCACGTCGGCGCGCGCGGTGACGTCGTGCTCGCGCAGCGACGTGCCGTCGAACGAGGCGTCGACCGAGACCGTGCCCGGCGTCAGGTTGAACACGTAGGCGATGCCGTCGGCGCCGGTGGCGGTCGCGGTGTCCGACGGGAACCCGCCGGCGTTGTAGCGGACCGTGCCGGCGGGCGAGCTGGTGACGACCGCGCCTTGCACCGGGTCGTCGTTGCAGTCGACGACGACCACGACGACGTGGCCCATGCCGTCGGCCGGGGCGTCGCCGAGCGCGAGCGAGCCGAGCAGGTCGAACGTGCCCGAGGTGATCATCGTCGCCGCGGCGGCGGTGGTCGATGCCGCGAGCGGGCGCGGCGGGTAGAGGTAGGTGTCGAGGAAGCCCTTCTGCGTCGCGTGGAGGTAGCCGGTGATCGGCGTGCCGCCGGTCGCGACCTGCACGCTGTACGTGCCGGTCGCGTCGCTGGTCGCGGCGCCGAGCTCGGCGTCCGCGAGGGAGAACAGCGTGATCGCGACGCCCTCGACCGGCTCCTCGCCGCCCGCGCTGATCTCGCTCGCGACGCCGCCGACGTCGATCGGATCGTCCGCCGTCGTCGGCAGGGCCTCGCCGAGGCAGTCGAACCGGCCCGGCATCGCGTCGGGCACGAACGCGTCGGGCTCGGCGTCGATCGCCACCGCGTCGGCCGGGGCGGCGTCGATCGCGGCGGGGTCGTCGCCGCACGCGGCGACGGCGCAGGCGGCGGAGAGCAGGGCGATGCCAGGGATCCCTCGTCGGAGCATGGATGTCCTTTGGGTGCGGCTCGATCGCGACGGCCCTCGACGGGAGCAATCTCGATCACTTGACCAGCCTGAGCCTCGGGCGTTCGCGCGGCAGCGGGTTCGGGATCTCGGCGTCAGCGTAGCGTGATCGATGGACGC
>WYBA01000303.1 GCA_011526095.1 Myxococcales bacterium
CGAACCGCGTGACCTTGTCCTCGATCGACGGGCAGTAGCGCGGGCCGGTGCCCTCGATCGCGCCGGCGAACAGCGGCGAGCGGTGGAGGTTGTCGCGGATGATCGCGTGGGTGCGGTCGGTCGTGTACGTGATCCAGCACGGCAGCTGCGGCAACGGCGGCGCCGCCGCGGCCTCCTCGTCCGACGGCAGCACCGCGAACCGCGGCGGCGGGTCGTCGCCCGGCTGGACCTCGAGGCCCGCGACGTCGATCGTCTTGCGGTCGATCCGGCACGGCGTGCCGGTCTTGAGCCGCGCCAGCGGGAACCCCAGCTCCTCGAGCGAGGCCGACAGCCCCAGCGACGGCGCCTCGCCGGCGCGCCCGCCCGCGGCGCGCGCCTCGCCGACGAAGATCCGGCCGCGCAGGAACGTGCCGGTGGTGAGGATCACCGCGCGCGCGCGGTAGCTCACGCCCATCGTCGTCGTGACGCCGACGATCCGCGCGCGCGGCGCGCCGCGGTCGACGAGCAGCGCCGCGACCTCGGCCTGGCGCAGCGCCAGCCCCGGCTGCAGCTCGAGCGCGCCGCGCATCGCGTCGCGGTAGCGCCGCTTGTCGGCCTGCGCCCGGGTCGAGCGCACCGCGGGCCCCTTGGACGCGTTGAGCCGGCGGAACTGGATGCCGGTGGCGTCGATGACCCTCGCCATCTCGCCGCCGAGCGCGTCGATCTCCTTGACGAGGTGGCCCTTGGCGACGCCGCCGATCGCCGGGTTGCACGACATCTGGGCCACCATCTCGAGGTTGCCGGTGAGCACCAGCGTGCGCGCGCCCAGGCGCGCCGCGGCCAGCCCGGCCTCGCACCCGGCGTGGCCGGCGCCGACGACGATGACGTCGTAGTCGTCGGGGTACGTCCAGCTCATGGTCAGCCGCCTCGCGCCGCCGCTACTCCGCGTAGCGATCGGCGCAGGCCGGGTCACCGTGCGGGTGCTCCGGCGCGAACTCGTAGACCTGCAGCGTCAGCTCGACCTGGAGATCCTCGGGGTGGGTGAAGTCGGGCGCGCGCCCGGTGTCCCACGAGATCCCCTTGGCCTTGGTCGAGCCACACGGATCCTGCAAGCCACGCGGGTACTGCGCCAGCGACGCCTTGTAGGCGTCGAGGTCGTCGTGATCGCACACGCCGCCGCCGGCGCCGCAGTCGAAGTGGTAGGTGCGGTACCAGCTCTGCGTCGCGGCGCCGTACTCGGAGATGTCGAGCTGGGCCGACACGCCGCCGGTGTTCTTCGCGCGCAGGGTCACGGCGTGGTCGCCGGGGAGCAGGTCGACGTAGAAGCAGTCGGTCGCGCGCTCGCCGCTCTTGTAGAGCACCATGTCGTCGAGCTTGACCCACAGCTCGTGCTCGGACGGGCCGACCCGCAGCTCGAACCGCTTGCGCGCCGGGTCGTCGGGCACGCCCGCGCCGCCGTCGCCGGGCGCCGAGGCGTCGCGGCACTGGCAGGCCTGGTCGGTGCACAGCGGGCCCGACAGCACGCCGATCGTGAGCGCCTCGGGCACCGGTTCGATGACGACCTGGGTACCGGCGGCGCCGCCGCCGCAGGCAGCGGCGGTCACCAGGGCGAGCGCAGGGAGGCAGAGCGAGATCCGCACCGGCGCACTGTACTACTTGCCAGGCAACCCGGCGCCCGCCGTCGGGGTCCCAGCGTTGACCCCCTGCCCCCCACGGTGTAAGCACACGTCGATGCGCTGGTTCCTGCTCGCCCTCCTCGCCGTCTGCCTCGGCGGCCCCGCCGCGGCCTGCGGCGGCAAGACCACCGGCGCCGTCGACTACTCGGTGTCGGCCCAGCGCAACTACGAGAAGGGCCTCAAGGAGCTCGAGCACAAGGACTGGATCGCGGCGGCCAAGTACTTCGCGTTCATCAAGAGCCGGTTCCCGTACTCGCGCTACGCCGTGCTCGCCGAGCTGCGCCTCGCCGACGCCGAGTTCGGCGCCGAGCAGTACCTGGAGGCGATCGACAGCTACAAGCTGTTCGCCAAGTTCCACCCGACCCACGAGATGGTCGTCAACGGCTACACCTCGTTCCGGGTCGGCGAGGCGTACTTCAAGATGCTGCCGGGCGACTTCTGGCTGCTGCCGCCGTCGTACGAGAAGGACCAGTCGGCGACCGAGGACGCCCAGGACGAGCTGCGGCGGTTCCTCGAGCAGTTCCCCGACTCGCCCTACGCCAAGCGCGCCCAGGAGATCGTCGCCAAGGTCGGCAAGCGGCTCGCCGCCCACGAGTGGTACGTCGCGCGCTACTACTGGGACCGCGGCAAGCCGATGGGCACGGTGCTGCGGCTGCGGCGCCTGCTCGAGCGCTACGCCGGCGTCGGCTACGACGAGGAGGCGCTGTGGCTGCTCGGCCGCGCCTACCTCTCGGTCGACATGCCGGACCGCGCCCACCAGAGCTGGACCGAGCTGGTCACCAAGTACCCCCAGAGCGGCCGCGCGGGTGACGCGCGCGCCGCGCTGGCCAAGCTCCCGGCGCCCAAGGCGGCGCCGCCGGCGGCGCCAGCCCCGGCCACGCCTCCGCCGCCGGCCGGCGAGCCCTGATCGCGGCCGGCGCGCGTGCGCGCCCCGCCGAGTCGCAAAGCCGGCGCGAGGCTGTTACGATGGCCTCGCCGAAGAGGGGCACCGCATGAGCGATCGCGTCGAGCAGCTCATCACGATCGGTCGCGAGCACTACCAGGCCCGCGAGTACGAACGGGCCGAGAAGTACCTGGCCGAGGTCGTCGAGATGCGGCCGACCTTCCCCGACGTGTTCAACATGCTCGGGGTCATCTACCACTCGCAGGGCCGGTTCTCCGACGCCGAGGAGGCGTTCGAGAACGCGCTGCGCCTCAACCCGAACTACACCGAGGCCGCGCTCAATCTGTCGGTCACGTACAACGACCGCGGCAAGTACGACAAGGCGCGCGAGATCTACAGCCGCGTGATGTCGGTCAGCTACGACCAGCCGCGCAGCCTCGACCCGTTCGCCCGCGGCAAGATCGCCAACATGCACGCCGACATCGGCGAGGTCTACAGCGGGTTCGGGCTGCACGACGAGGCGGTGCGCGAGTACTCGCGCGCGCTCGATCTGTGCCCCGACTTCGTCGACCTGCGCGTGCGCCTCGGCAACGTCTACCGCGACATGGGGCTGTTCAACGCCGCGGTCGCCGAGTTCGAGCACGCCAAGCGGCTCAAGCCCGAGTACCTGCCGGCGCGGATCTACCTCGGCGTCACGATGTTCTCGCTCGGCCGGCGCGACGACGCGATCCGCGAGTGGCAGGACGTGCTGGCGCACGACCCCGAGAACAAGAACGCGCGCCTGTACCTCAAGATGGTCAAGGACGAGCACGTCCAGGCCGGCAGCGCGCTGGCCAAGCCCGAGCCCGCGAGCTGACGTGAGCGAGGCCGACCGCGCCGACCGGCGTCGCGGTCGTCGTCTCGGTCCGGGCGCTACTCGGCGGCGACCGCGTCGCCGTGCGCGTGGCCGTCGCCGTGCGGCGGCATCGTCATGACGAACAGGTAGTCGTTGCGCTTGTCGAGGATCGCGGCGGCGACGTTGCCCTCGCCGTCGTCGATGATCGGCCGGACCGAGACCGCGGGGCTCACGCCGCGCCGCGCGACGCGGCGGACGATCGCCGAGTCGTGACAGTGGCCGTTGCCGGCCAGGACGATCATCTGGCGGCCGTCGCCGCGCGCCCACGTCGCCGCGCCGTCGGCCATCGTCTCGTCCCACGTGACCTGAACCGCGTAGACGTCGTCGGCCGAGGGCATGCCCACGGGCGGGTGCCCGGCCGGCAGGGCGGCGCCGTCCGCCGGCTCCGCCTCCGTCGCCGCCTCCGTCCCCGTCTCCGTCCCCGTCGCCGTCTCCGTCCCCGCCTCCGTCGCTGGCTCGGCGGCGTGCGACTGGCCGTGGCCGTGGGCGCCGCCCATCCCGGCCATCACCCCGTCGAACCACGCGCGATGGTCGGGGTCGTCGAGCACCAGCTCCGGCATCTGGGCGCGCTCCTCGTCGGTGAGCGACGCCAGGCCCTGGCGGACGATCTTCTTGGTCAGCTCGCGCGGCGCGTTGAGCCCGACGATCGCCGCGCCGCGCGCCTTCGCCAGGGCGAGGATCGGCTGGTACAGCGCCCAGTCGTAGCCCCAGCGGTCGGCCCAGCCGACGCGCGACAGCATCGCCGGCTCGTCGATCCGGCCGGCGGCGAAGTCGTCGAGCACGGCCTGGAACGGCCGCGCGACCATCTCCAGGCCGACGGCCAGGCCGCTCGTCCGGGACGCGGACACCTTGTCGACGACCTCGAGCTGCGCCCAGTGGTGGTGCGGGTTGGGGTGGTCCTCGCCGACGCACACCACGCGCGCGGCGCCGACCGCGGCCCAGAACGCCTCGGGCGTGACCGCCTGGCCGGTGCGGCCATCGACGATCGCGTAGGGCAGCGCCGCGGCGGCGACGCCGCGCGGCGCCCCGGGGCCGCCCGCGGCGGCGGGGTAGCGGCCGCCGCACGCGGCGGTGACCAGGGTGGCCGCCAGCCCGAGGGTGACGGTGGCGGTGACGGGCCCGGGAGAGAACTTCGGAGAGCTCGAACGCATGGACGCCTCGACGTTGCGGTGAGGCCGGCGGGCCGGCGAGCAGCGTACCATGCGCGCGTGTTGCTGCCGTACCTGACCTCGGCGTTCCCCGGCACCGGCGGCGCGCTGCGCCGCGTCCCCGAGGACTTCGTCGTCGACGAGGTGCCCGCGTACGCGCCGTCGGGTGCGGGTGACCACGTGTTCGTCCACGTCGAGAAGCGCGGGTGGACCACCGCCGCGGTCGCCGACGCGCTCGCCGCCGCGCTCGGGATCGCCGCGCGCGACATCGGGTGGGCCGGGCTCAAGGACCGCCACGCGGTGACCCGGCAGTGGCTGTCGCTGCCGCCGCCGGTCACGCCGGAGGCGGCGCGGGCGGTCGCGCTCGACGGCGTCACGATCCTCGACGCCGTCCGCCACGGCCACAAGCTGCGGACCGGGCACCTGCGCGGCAACCGCTTCACGCTGCGCGTGCGCGACGCCACCTCCGACGCGGCGGCGCGGGCCGAGGCGGTGCTCGCCGCGCTGGCGGCGCCGCCCGGCGCGCCGGCGTGGTACGGCGAGCAGCGGTTCGGCGCCCGCGGCGACAACGTCGCCCAGGGCCTCGCGGTGCTGCGCGGCGAGCGGCGCGGCGGGCCACCGAAGCTCAAGCGCCTGCTGATCTCGGCGGTGCAGTCGTCGCTGTTCAACGCGTGGCTGCGCGCGCGGCTCGACGACGGGCTCTACGCGCGCGTGATCGAGGGCGACTGGCTGGAGAGGCGAGGCTCCGGCGGCACGTTCTCGACCACCGCGCCCGAGGTCGACGAGGCGCGCGTCGCCGCGGGCGAGGTGTGCGTCACCGGCCCGATGTTCGGCCCGCGGATGCGCGCGCCGGCCCCGGGGACCGCGGCGGCGGCGCGCGAGGCGGCGGTGCTCGCGGCGGCGGGCGTCGACGTGGCGCTGTTCGCGGCCGCCGGCAAGCTGGCCGAGGGCACGCGCCGGGCGCTCGGCGTGCCGGTCGCCGACGCGGCGGTCCGCGCGGTCGAGCCCGGCGTGATCGAGGTGAGCTTCACCCTGCCCGCCGGCGCCTACGCGACGGCCGTGATGCGCGAGGTGATGAAGGTCGACGGCGACGGCCCGGGCGCCGCGCCCGCGAACGCGGAGGCCGCCGACGCCGCGGACGCGGACGCGGACGCGGACGCCGCGGAGAGGGCGCCCGACGACGGCGGCGAGCCGGCGACTTAGCCGCTACAGTGCCCGCCATGGATCTGGTTGCCGCCTTCCGCGACTTCGCCTTGCTCGGCGCCGAGTGGGTCATGTGGCTGCTCGTCGGCCTGTCGGTCGTCTCGATCGGCGTGATGATCGACCGCTGGCTGTGGTTCCGCGCGCGCGACCTCGACACCCAGGCGTTCACGCCGCAGCTGCGCTCGGCCTACCGCGGCGGCGACGTCGACGACTTCGCGCGCCGCCACGCCGGCTCCCCGGCGATCCCGGTGCAGGTCGCGCTCGCCGGGCTGCGCGAGCGCGCCCACGGCCCCGAGGCGACGTCGGAGGCGATGCAGGCCGAGCGCGCGCGGTGGAAGAAGGAGGCCGAGAACAACCTCATCGTCCTGGGCACGCTCGGCAACAACGTGCCGTTCATCGGCCTGTTCGGCACGGTGCTCGGCATCATCAAGGCGTTCGACGAGCTCAAGGGCGACGACGCCGGCTCGGAGTCCGCGGTGATCAACGAGCTGGCCGAGGCGCTGGTCGCCACCGCCGTCGGCCTGCTCGTCGCGATCCCCGCGGTCATCGCCTACAACTACTTCCAGCGCCGGATCAAGGTCGCGCTCGGCGGCGCCGACGAGTGCGCGCACACCGTGCTCGGGCTGCTCCACGGCGACGCGCACGCCACGCGCGGCGGCGCGCCCGGGGAGACGCGCTAGATGGCGAGCGCCGGGTTCGGCGGCGACGAGGACGAGGAGATCACCGGCATCAACGTGACGCCGCTGGTCGACGTCATGCTGGTGCTGCTCGTCATCTTCATGGTGACGGCGAAGATGATCGTCAGCCGCGGCGTCGAGGTGTCGCGGCCGCGCGCCGCGGCCGGCGGCCAGGTGGCGGCGCCGATCCTGGTGTCGGTCGACAAGGACGGCGCGATCTACGTCAACGGCGAGGCCCAGCCCGACGCCGAGCGCGCGACCGCGAAGGTGCGCGAGCTGCGCGGGGGCGATCCCGACGCCAAGGCGATCATCGACGGCGACGAGGCCGCGGCGTACGGCGGCGTCATGCGCGCGATCGACGTCGTCACCGCCGCCGGGATCCAGAAGGTCTCCCTCGCCAACGCGCCGCTGGCCACGGGCGCGGGGAAGTAGCAGACTTCGCCGATGGCCCTGCCGGTGTCCGCGGCCGACCGCCTCGTGCTCGTGCTGCTGGGCACGGCCACGCTGCACGTCGCGCTCGGCGTCGGCCTGTCGGCGGTCGAGCCGGGCGCGCGCCGCCCGCAGCGCGCGCCGCAGCTCGAGCTGGTCGACCTCGAGCCGCCGCCGCCCCCGCCGCCGCCCGAGGCGAAGGCCCCGGAGCCGCCGCCACCGCTGCCGACGCCGGCCACCCCACCGCCGCCGCAGGCGCCGCGCGCGCCGGCCCGCGTGACCCGTCCCGCGCCGGCCCAGCCGCCACCGTCCGAGCCCCCGCCCGCCGACGCCCCGGTCGATCCCGCGGCGGGCGGCGCGCCCGTCGTCAAGCTCGACAGCGTCGGCCCGCCGGGGCGCGGCGTCCCGGTCGCGACCGGCAAGCGCACCGTCGGCCGCGTCGGCAAGGGCGGCTCGGGCGGCGGCGCCGGCACCGGCGCCGGCACCGGCACCGCGGCCGGCGCGCCGCCGCCCGCGCCGGTGTCGATCGCCGTGCTCAAGACCCGCGCGCGGCCGAAAGCCGGGCAGGACTACGACCAGGCCAAGGACTACCCCGAGGAGGCCAAGGCCCTCGGGATCGAGGGCCAGATCAAGGTGCGGCTCACGATCGGCCCCGACGGCAAGGTGCAGAAGACGAAGATCCTCACGCGGCTCGGCCACGGCCTCGACGAGCTCGCCCTGCGCTACGCCGAGCGCCTGGTGTTCGAGCCGGCGCGCGACACCGACGACCGCGCCGTGGCGTCGACCGAGGTGTGGACGTTCACGTTCACGCTGCCGCGGTGAGCGTGCCGCCTCCTGCCCGCCCCGTGGCTGCCCGACGACCGCACGACCGTGCTAGATGGCGGAGGTGACGCTCCTGCCCCGCCCGCTCGCGCTCGTGCTCGCGCTGCTCGTCGTCGTCAGCTCCGCCGGCTGCGCCAGCTCGCGCCGGGTCGCCGCGCTCGAGACCCGCCTCGCCGCAGCCGAGCAAGCCCGCGCCGAGGACCGCGCCGCGATCGACACCGCGCTCGCCCGCCTCGCGCACGCCGTCCGCGCGATCGAGCGGGTGACCGCGCTGCTCGACGGGCCTGGCAGCCGTGACGTCGAGATGAAGCTCGAGGAGCTGATGAAGCAGATCGCCGAGCTGGAGCAGAAGGTCGGCAAGGCCCCGCCCACCCGGCGCCGCCCCGAGCCGGACCCGGCCGACGTCTACGCGATCCCGGCCACCGGCGCGCCGTCGGAGGGCCCGGCCGACGCGCTGGTGACGATCGTCCGCGCCTACGAGTACGCCTGCCCGTACTGCGAGAAGTCGCGCAAGACCCTGGCCGAGCTGCGCCGCCGCTATCCCGACGAGCTGCGCATCGTCTACCGCCCGTTCATCGTCCACCCGACGACCGCGACGCTGCCGGCGCAGGCGGCGTGCGCCGCCGAGCGCCAGGGCCAGTTCGCCGCGTACGACGTCCTGCTGTGGGACAAGGCGTTCGCCACCCGCCAGTTCGACCAGACGTACCTCGAGCAGCTCGCCGTCGAGGCGGGCCTCGACCTCGACCGGTTCCGGGCCGACCTGACCGGGCCGTGCGTCGCCGAGGTCCAGGCCAGCCAGGCGGAGCTCCAGCAGTTCGGCGTCGGCGCGACCCCGAACCACTTCATCAACGGCCGCTACCTCCCCGGGGGCGCGGTGCCGGTCGAGCAGTTCGCCGCCGTGATCGACGACGAGCTGGCGAAGGCGAAGGAGCGGATCGCGCGCGTCGCGAAGAAGAAGCGCAAGCAGGCGCGCGCCCGCTACTACCAGACGTGGGTCATCGACCAGGGCAAGCCCCGGTTCGATCCCGCCGCCGTCAACCCGTAGGGCTAGCCGCGGCTGCGCAGCCCGCTGAACGCCGCGTCGACCAGCGCCGCCGGCGTCAGCGACTGCAGGTACGCCTGCTCCTCGGACGACATCGGCCCCTCGTGATCGAGCAGCCGGACCAGGCGCACCATCGTCTCGACGTCGAGCTCCGAGTCGCCCTGCGAGCGGCCCGGGCTGCGGTCCAGATCGACGTTGAGCAGCGCCGCCAGCGCCTGGCACTCCGGGGTGGGCATCGCGCGGAACGCGCGGTTGAGCTGATCGGCGACGGTGACGTCGGCGCGCAGCGCGCGGAACAGCTTGACCACCTCGGCCGCCGGGAAGTCGAACACCTGGCGCTGCACCGCGGTCGCGCGGTTCGAGTCCGACGCGACGCGCAGCGCGTTGACGACCGTGCCCCACACCTGCGCCACCGGCGCGAGCGCGGCGTAGCGGATGTCGTCGAAGTACGAGGTCGCGGCGCGGAACCGGCGATGGACGTCGTCGCGGCGATCGCCCGGGATCCGCGCGGTCACGTCGCTGGTCGAGACGCCGGCGTCGAGGCCGGTCTCGGCGAGCTGCAGCCGCAACACCCAGTACAGCGGCTCGACGTCCTTGCCGTCGCGCGCGGCCCAGCGGTCGAGCGCGCCGCGCAGCCCTTCGAGCAACACATCCGAGGTGTCCTTCGCTCCCATGGGATCCTTTCGCGCGCCACGGCCGTCTCCGGCGGGCGCATTCGGGCAGAGGCTTTCCTTGGTACAGGGTCCTACGCAACGCGTCAACGGACAACTTCGCGACGTCCTCGCGGGCGCCGATGTAGGTGCGGGCCTCGAAAGATTCCGCGCGATTGCTGCGACATCGGTGACCACCACAGGCACAATGGTTCGCGATGCCAGCCAGGGGAGCTCGCGCCAGCGTCGTCTGTCGTTTCGGCCTCACCTTGTCGCTCGTCGCCGGGGCACCGGCGATCGCGGCGGCCCAGGAGGCGCCCCCCGACGACACGGCCATCGACGTGCAGCTGTTCGAGTACGCCGTCGGGCCGAAGTCGTTCTTCACGGTCCACGACGCCGACGTCGCGGCCGACAAGCAGCTGGCCATGGACTTCATGGTCACGTTCCTCAAGGACCCGTTCACCGTCTACAACGTCGACGACGACGAGGACGTGATCGAGGGCGAGCGCACGCGCGTCGTCGAGTCGATGCTCGCCGGCGAGCTGTCCGGCGCGTACGGCCTCAAGGGCCGGTACCAGCTCAACGTCGCGCTGCCGATGGTGTTCTCGATGTCCGGCGACGGGCTCGACCCGGCGACCGGCAACGGCGCGATGGGCGGCCTGCAGATCACCGGGCTCGGCGATCTGCGCGCGGACGTCAAGGCGTCGATCCTGCAGTCGGGCAGCATGCGGCTCGCCGGCGCGATCGGGCTGTCCCTGCCGTCGAGCTTCGGCGCCGGCGGCAGCGAGTTCATCGGCGAGGACCTGCCGACGTTCCGCGGCCGGCTCGCCGCGCAGTGGACGGCGAGCGACGGCAAGCTGACCGCGGGCGCGAACCTCGGCCTGGTGCTGCGCAAGCCGCAGACGATCTACGCCAGCGAGGTCGGCCAGCAGATCACGTGGGGCACCGCCGCCGCGTACCGCGTCACCGACCAGTTCAGCCTGGTCGGCGAGGTGTTCGGTCGCACCGGCATGACGAGCATGGACCTCGACGCCAGCCCGCTCGAGGCCGGCGGCGGCCTGCGGCTCATGGCGACCAAGGCGGTCGTCATCGTGCTCGGCGGCGGCCGCGGGCTGGTCGGTGGCATCGGCTCGCCCGACCTGCGCGTGTTCGCGTCGGTCGGCTGGGCGCCCGACACCCGCGACTCCGACCTCGACGGCGTGCCGAACAACCGCGACGGCTGCGTGCTGGTCGCCGAGGACAAGGACGGCTTCGAGGACTCGGACGGCTGCCCCGACGACGACAACGACGGCGACCGCCGGATGGACGCCGAGGACCAGTGCCCCGACAAGAAGGAGGACATCGACGGGTTCGAGGACGACGACGGCTGCCCCGACGTCGACAACGACGGCGACGGGATCGCCGACCTCGAGGACCGGTTCTGCCCGCTCGACAAGGAGGACGGCCTGGCGCCGCAGCCGACCGACGGCTGCCCGGTCGGCGAGCGCGACACCGACGTCGACGGCATCTACGACGACGTCGACGCGTGCTTCGATCAGGAGGAGGACGCCGACGGGTTCGAGGACTGGGACGGGTGCGCGGACCTCGATCAGGACAAGGACGGCGTCGAGGACGGCGACGACCAGTGCCCGGTGTGCCCCGAGGACAAGGACACGTT
This sequence comes from Myxococcales bacterium, assembly GCA_011526095.1. Lineage (GTDB taxonomy): Bacteria > Myxococcota_A > Polyangia > Haliangiales > Haliangiaceae > WYBA01. The sequence goes on from WYBA01000303.1 coordinate 11,062, forward strand.
CGCCGACGAGGACGGCTGCCCGGAGCTGGACAACGACGACGACGGCTACGCCGACGGCGCGGACGCGTGCCCGAACGAGGCCGAGGTGATCAACGGCATCGACGACTTCGACGGGTGCCCCGACGACGGCGGCGCCGAGGTCGCGACGCTCGACGGCGATCGCATGACGTTCGCCGGCGCGATCGGGTTCGACAAGAAGGGCCTGACCAAGGCCGGCAAGGTGATCCTCGACCAGGCCGCCGCGCTGATGCGCCGCCACAAGGACGTCGCCCGCTGGATGATCGCCGTCGGCGCGAAGAAGGAGGCCGACGCGCGCAAGCGGGGCGGCTGGGTGCTCCAGCACCTGCAGTCACGCGGCGTCATGCTCGACACGATCGAGCTGCTCGCGCAGAAGGGCCCCGACGGCGTCGCGGTGCTGGTCGCCGAGCGCGCCGGTGAGCCGGTGTCGCCGGCGCAGGTGTGCCCCGCGGGTGAGGTCGTGCCGCGCGAGATGCCCCCCGGGATGGGACCGCGCGGCAAGAAGCAGCCGGCGGCCGAGCCGGCGCCCGAGCCGGTGCCGGAGCCGGGCGTCGAGCCCGAGCCCGAGCCCGAGCCCGAAGTCGACCTCGACTGATCGTCTGCGCTACGGCGCGCTACGGCGCGCCACGGCGCGCTACGGCAGGATCTTCGGCGCGGCGCCGGGCACCAGCTCGAGCACCTGCACCGGCCCGCCGTAGTGCGCGGCCATGCCGGTGTCGATCCGCCACAGGCGGCCCTCGCACGCCTGGGTGATGCCCTGGAGCTGCGGCGTGTGCGCGACGACCATGCGCTCGACCCCGAGCGCGCCGAGCACCTCGCGCAGCCGACCGCAGTCGGCGTCGTCGCCGCCCCACGCGCGGGTCCACACCGGCCCCTCGCTGTCGGTCGCGACCTCGGGCACCCGGCGGACGTCGCCGCCGTCGAGCCAGCACCGCGCGGCGCGGTTGTACGCGGCGAGATCGTCGGTCCACGTCGGGATCAGGCCGGCGTGCGCGAACACGGCGTCGCCGATCACGACGACCACGTTCTGGCCGGCGAGCCGCCGCGCCCACGGCCCGCCCGGCAGGAACGCCGCGGCGCGCGCCTTGACCTGGGCGGGCGCGCCCTCGACCAGCGCCGCGATGTCGGCGCGCGCGGGATCGACGTCGGGCGCGTCGGTGAAGTCGCGGAACCCGCCCTCGGTGACGTAGCGGAAGTCGCCGGCGGCGTTCATCAGCTCGTGGTTGCCGAGCAGCCACAGGAACGCGCCGCCGGCGGCCGCGGCCTCGCCCTCGAGCCGCTCGAACAGCTCGATGATCGCCTGCTCGTCGTCGCCGCGGTCGAGCAGGTCGCCGAGCTGGACGACCCAGGTGGCGCCGCCAGCCCAGCGGTCGGCGTCGTCGATCGCACCGGCCTTGCGCAGCGCCGCGCGGATCGCGGCGAGGTCGCCGTGGACGTCGCCGATCGCGACCAGCCGCGCCGGCGCCGGGTACCGCGACGGCAGCTCGGCGAGCGCGCAGCCGTCGGCAGCCGCGGGCGCGGCGGGCGCGCGGGCGACGGCCGGCGCGGGCGGCGGGGCGGCGCGCG
>WYBA01000304.1 GCA_011526095.1 Myxococcales bacterium
CCCGCGGCGGCGCGGTGGCGGCGCCGCGCGCCGCGTCGTCGCTGCTCGCGGTCGCGCCGTCCGCCGTCCGCCCGTCCGCGCCGTCCGCCGCGCGGCGTGGCGCGCCGGCCTCGTCCCGACCGCACGCGACGACCAGACCGATGACGATCGCCCCGATCCACCGCGCGGCCTCGCGCGTACGGAGCGCGACACCATGCACCACAAGCGCCTCTCCCTTCGTCGCCAGACCCTCCGCCCCCTGTCGCCCGCCGCGCTGCGCCGACCCCGCGGCGGCTTCGAGCTCACCACGACGCAGGACGACACGATGTCCATCCGCAACTGCCCCGACCCCGACACGGTCATGTGCGGCGGCATCGACAAGCCGTCGGTCGAGCTGTGCCATCCCAGCGCGGCGATGAGGTGCATCATCCCCGGCCTCACGACCGAGTGCTGAGCCGCGGATGACGGCGCCGCGGATGACGGCGCCACGGATGACGGCGCCACGGTCGCGCGCGCGGCCGCTCACGGCCCGAGCATCGCCTCCGCCGGCCAGCCCGGCGTGATCGCGTCGACCATCCGCTCGGGGCGCTCGACGCCCTCCTCGGCGAAGAACTGGACGGCGCGCGCGCGGTGCGGGCCGCCGAGCCGCCACCGCAGCCCGGCCGCGGCGGCGCGCCAGTGCCAGCGCTCGAGCAGCTCGATCACCGCCGGCGCCGCGGCGGTCGCGCCCTCGAGATCGCCGCGCGCCGCCTGCAGGCACACCCGCAGCAGCGCTCCGAGGGCGACGCACGTCGGCATCTTGACGTTGACGAGGCGCTGGATGAAGCGCGCCGCCAGCCTGGCGTGGTGGGTGACGCCGACGTCGTCGCGGCGGGCGCGCGCGGCCGCGGTGCGCGCGATCTCGAGCATCGCGCGGTACTGGGCGGAGTCGGCCCGGATGATCGGGAGCTGATCGAGCAGCGACGAGCGCAGCCGATCCCAGTCCCGGTCGAGCGTCGGGTCCAGCGCGCCGTCGAGGTCACCGCGATACAGGGCGATCTGGGTCCGTCCCTTGAGCGCGAAGTAGTACGGCGTCGTCAGCGTGACGTCGACCTGCCACGACTGGACCGCGTCCATCACGTCGGCGAACGCCTCGGCGGGGCGGTCCTCGATCAGGTGGATCGCCGGGAAGAACGTCCGCAGCGAGACCTCGATGTAGCGGTTGCCGACGCGCTCCGCGGCCCGGACCGCGGGGCGCACGCGGCGGCGCAGCTCGTCGTAGCTGCCGATCAGCGCGAGCGCCATCAGGTGGTGCTGCTCGATGATGTCGTCGGCGAACGTGTGGCCGCGGCGCGCGTCGCCGCCCATCCCGGCGGCGCGGCCGGCGCCGGCGAGCACCGCCGGCCAGTCGTTGGTCAGGTAGAAGTCGACGACGACGTCGGCGAACGTGGCGTACTGCGACGCCGACAGGTCGTCCGTGGCGTTCGCGGCGCGGTGCGCGGCCTCCTTCAGCCGCAGCGCGAGCCGGCGCCGGCCCATCGCCGACCACGCCATGCACGCCGCGCACGTCGCCTGCGCGATCCGGGTCGCGTCGCCGGTGGGGAGCGCGAGCAGCGGCAGCCGCGTCGCCATCACGACGCCGCGCATCGAGTCGGTCATCGACAGGCCGGTCGCGATCGACCAGGCGAGGTCGACCCGCAGGCGCGCGCGCTCGGGGATCGCCTCGACCGGGCGAGGCCGCCACCGCAGCCGCGACAGCGTCGTGCGCGCCTGGTACCAGCCGACCCGCGCGATCTGGCCGACCGTCGTCGTCGGCAGCTGGAGGCCGAGGGCGACCATCAGGTGCTCGCCGAGCGCCAGCCCCTGCGCGGTGTGGCCGCCGATCAGCAGCTCCTCGACGGCGCGGCGCTGCAGCTCGAGCGCGACGTCGGGATCCTGGCCGGGCTCCGCGGCGGCGGCGCGGAACGTGTCGGCGGCGGCGACGGTGCGGCCGGCGCGCGCCAGCAGGTCGGCGCGCTGCGCGAGCAGCTCCCTCCGCCGCGCCGCGGGCACCATGTGGGTGTCGAGCGCGATCCGCAGCCACTCGGCGGCGCGCTCGAACGCCATCGCGTCGGCGGCGCGCTGCGCGGCGACCTCGGCGAGCACCGCGGCGCGCGCGTGCTCGCCGCCGTGCAGCAGGTGGTACGCGACGACCTCGACCGCGCCGTGCCGCGCCTCGACGACCATCGCGAGCGTGAGGTGCACCGCGCGCCGCCGCGGCGACGGCAGTCGCGCCGCGACGGTCTCGCGCACGCGGTCGTGGTACGGCTCGATCCGGTCGAGGTCGCGCGTCCCGGTGACGCGCACCAGCCGCGCGCCGCGCGCGACGCCGAGCGCGCGCGCGAACGCCGTGGCGTCCTCGGTGACGGCGGCCGCGACCGTGCCGAGCGGCAGCGCGCCGGCGGCGAGCGCGACGACCTCGACCAGATCGCGCGCGCGGTCGTCGAGCGCGGTGATCCGCTGCCACAGGGCGTCGTCGAGGCGCGCCGCGCCGTCGCCGTGGCGATCGAGGCCGCGCGCCAGCTCGGCGAGGAACAGCGGGTGCCCGGCCGCCTCGGCGGCGAGCTGGGCGGTGTCGACGCCGCTGCGCGCCACCGGCGAGGCGGCGCGCAGCAGCGCCTCGGCGTCGTCGGGCGCGAGCCCGCCCAGCCGCAGCACCGTCACCGGCCGGCGCAGCGCCTCGATCGCCGGGCACGGCGCGTCGGCCGCCTCGCGCGCGGTCGCGACCAGCAGCAGCGGCGGCGCCTCGGCCGGGCCGAGCACGTCGCCGAGCGCGCCGAGGCTGTCGACGTCGGCCCAGTGGATGTCGTCGACGAACAGCACGACGTGCCGGACCTGCGCGACCGTCGCGAGCAGCTCGGACAGCGCGGCGAACGCCATCTGCCGCGGGTCGACGTTGCCGAGCGTCGGCGAGCGCCGCGCCGCGCGCGCGAGCGCGCCGACCGTGCTCAGCACCGGGAACGTGCGCAGGAGCTCGCGCGCGCCGATCGGCGAGGTGAGCTCCGACGGGACGGCCGACAGGAACCGGGCCAGGCCGTCGACCGCGCCGTCGAGCGCGTTGAACGGGACGATCTCGCGCTCGTCGCACCGGCTCGACAGCACGAGCACGTCGGGGCGGCGCTCGTCGAGCCGGTCGAGGAACCGCCGGACCAGCGCCGACTTCCCGATCCCCGACTCGCCGGTGATGATCACGGCGCGCGCGCGGCGCTCGGTCGCGACCTCGTCGAACGCCTCGTCGAGCGCGGCGAGCTCGGGCGCGCGCCCGACGAACACGCCGGCGCCGCCCGGGCCGCTGCCGTCGGGATCGACGACGTGCTCGGGGCGGATCCCGAACCGGGCGAGCAGCTCGGCCTCGGTCGGGCGGTCCGCGGGGTCGCGCGCGAGCAGCCGCTCGCACAGCCCGACGAGATCGTCCGGCAGGTCCGCGACCCACGCGCGCGGCGACGGCGCGTCGATCTTCTGCTTGGCGTACATGCCGTCGATCCCCGAGAACGGGACGACGCCGGTCAGCGCCTGGAACAGCACGACCCCGACGGCGTACCAGTCCGCCGCCGGGCCCACCGCGGCGGCCGCGACCTGCTCGGGCGCCATGTAGGCGAACGTGCCGACGATCTCCTTGCGCGTCCCCCGCGGCGGCGTGTCCCGCGACGACGTCTCGAACCCGACGGCGACGCCGAAGTCGAGCAGGACGACGCGCCCCTCGGGCTCGACCAGGATGTTCGACGGCTTGACGTCGCGGTGGACCATCCCGGCGCGGTGCAGCGCGGCGAGCCCGGTGATCAGGCCACGCAGCGCGGCGCGCAGGCGGGCCTCGTCGAACCCCCACGCCGTCGCCGGCTCGCGCGGCGGGATCGCGATCGCGCGCGCCACCGGCGCGCCGCGCTCCGGCCCGAGCACGGCCCGCTCCGGCGCCGGCGTGCCGGCGGCGATCACCGCGGTGTGGGGCGCCGGCCCGCGGGCGTCGGCGCGCGTGTCGGTCGTCTCGCTCTCCGACGCCGGCGGGACCCACACCGGCGCCGGCGTCCGCTCCGCCGCGGCGAGCCGCACGCGCTTCATGAAGTCGACGCCGTGGACGAGCTCCATCGTGAAGAACCACCGCCCGTCGTCCTCGAACAGATCGCCGAGCTGGACGAGGTTGGGGTGGCGCAGATCGCGCAGCGCGCGGAACTCGTTCTTGAGGCGGAGGATCTCGCGCGGCCCCACCTTGCGCAGGCACTTGAGCGCGAGCGGCACCTGGCGGTCGCGGTCGCGCACCTCGTAGACGACGCCCATGCCGCCGCGGCCGAGCTCGGCGACGCGCTCGAAGCGGTCGTCCCCCGGAAACGACGCGCCCTGCTCGTCTGGTGTCATCCCCACCGACCAGCGTACGGGATCCGGCGGGCCGGGCTCCACTGGATCAGTGGCACGACCGCTGCGGAACGACGGGGTCAGCGACCGGTCATTCGGTCACCAGCTCGAACGCGGCGAACGTCTCGGCCGGGACGACGTCGCCGACGGCGTAGAGCCGCTGCTCCTCGCGGTCCCACGTCCACGCGTCGCACGCCTCGCCGTTGCGCAGGTAGAGGCTGCCGGGCGTCAGCTCGTCGCCGACCTCGTACACCTCGACGTCACTCGGGCAGCCGCCGAGGGGCGTCGCGGTCGCGTAGCGGACGTCCTCCCACGTGTCGGTGCACGCGTCCGCGAACGCGGTCGTGACCCGCGCCGGCTCGGTGCACGCCGCGTCGGTGAAGGTCGGCAGGCCGAGGACGCCGTGGCCGGACGGCAGGCACCGGCGGGCGTCGTCGACCTGCCGGACGTGACAGTCGATCCCGAGCTCGGTGTCGCGGTGCATCCCGACCGGGAGCTCGACGCCGTCCGCGACGTCGAGGTACGGCCGCAGCCGCCCCGCGATGTCGGCGACCACGCGCGCGTACGCCACGGTCGACACCTCGTCGCCGACCGCGAACGCCACGCCGTCCTGCGGCGGCTGGGGCGTGCACTGGCCGCCGCCGTCGTAATAGATGGTGCTGTCACCGAGCGACGCGCCGGCGCGGTGCAAGGTGGCGGCGGCGCACGCGTCCGCGCGCACCTTCACGTAGGTCGGCGTCGCCGGATCGCAGCCCCACGGCTGCCACAGCACCGCGGGCGACGAGCACGCCGCGTCGCTGTAGGCCGCGTTCGAGGCCGCCGCCGCCGGCATGCACGCGCCGCCGCTCGCGAACGGGTCGCACACCTCGTCGAGCTCGGTGTCGTGGGCGCCCATCGGCTGGCGCGCACCGTCCGCGGCGACGAGCCGCCGTTCGCGCAGCCGCGACGCGCCGTCCGCCAGCTCCACCGTCGCCGCGACGAACGCCGACAGCGGGATCTCCGCCGCGGCGGCGTGGGCGCGGTCGCCCTCGGGCACCGGGACGGCCGTGCACGCGTCGCCCTCGCGCACGTATACGGTCGACAGCTCGCTCGTGAGATCGAGCTCCCACATCGCCGACGGCTCCGCGACGTCGGCGCAGTCGTCCGCCGCAGGCTCGGCCGCGTAGCGGGGCAGCTCGCCGCACCAGCCCGCGGGGAACCGCACGGCCGGCGTCGTGCACGCCGGGTCGGCGAACTCGCTGACCCCGACGCGCGGCGGCAGGCAGCGCGACGCCGTCGCGGTCGCGTCACCGGCGAACCAGCACGTCTCGCCGCGCTCGGTGTCGTGGAACCCGGCGAACACGCGGTCCTCGCCGGACACCTCATAGCGGACGCGCAGGCGCGTGCCGCTGACCGGGCCGGTCTCGGGCGGCGACGGCTCGACGGCGCCGCAGGCGAGGACCAGCAGCGAGACGGACAGCAGCAGGCACGAGCGCATGCCGCTACAGCGCCACGCGGAACCCGACGTTGTCGACGCGGAAGTGCGGCAAGAAGCTGGAACGAGCGTACGTCCGCAGCGCGCGCGCGTCGTACATCCACGACCCGCCGCGGATCACGCACGGCGCGTCGCCCGGCTGGATCGTGTTGCGCGGGTTGCGGTCGGGCCCGTGGAGGTAGAACGACGGGTCGTCGACGTCCTCGCACCACTCGAACACGTTGCCGGCCATGCCGAGCAGGCCGTACGGCGAGGCGCCGCGCGGGCACGCGTCCGCGGGCAGCGTGCCGCCGCCGCGCGCGCGTCCGAAGTTGGCGTGGTCGGTGGTCGGCTCGTCGCGGCCCCACGGGTACTTGTTGCCGTCGACGCCGCGCGCCGCCTTCTCCCACTCGGCCTCGCTCGGCAGCCGCCGCGCCGCCCACCGGCAGTAGGCGCGCGCGTCGAGCCACGACACGTAGACGACCGGGTGCGCGGCGAGGTCGGTCGGGCACCGCGGGCCCTTCCAGTGGGCGAGGAAGCGGTGGGCCTCGGCGTCGGTCGGGCGATAGCCGGTGGCGGCGAGGAACTGCGCGAACTGGCGGTTGGTCACGGGGTGGCGCGCCAGGTAGTAGCGGTCGAGCAGCACCGTGCGGCGGCTCGCGCCCATCTGGAACGGGCCGGCCGGGATCAGCACCATCTCGTTGCCGTCGTCCTCCTGGATGATCCGCGGCAGCTCCGCCTCGCGATCGACGCGCACCGGCGTGACGTCGACGAGCGCGTGCTCGAGCGCGGCGGCGAACGTAGCGCAGCTGCGCGGTCGATCGCGGCGGTCCTTGGCCAGCGCCTGGAGCATCACCGCCTCGAGCGCCGGCGGCATGTGCGGGCGGTAGTGCGACGGCGGCTCCGGCGCCTGGTGGACGTGCGCCATCATCAGGGCGAAGTGGTTGTTGCCCTCGAACGGGCACCGCCCGGTGACGCAGCGGTAGAGCGTGACGCCGAGCGAGTAGATGTCGGTGGCGTGATCGACGTCCTGCGGGCGCTGGACCTGCTCCGGCGACATGTAGCGGCAGGTGCCGAGCATCGCGCCGGTGACCGTGTACGTCGTGCCCTCGAGGATCTTGGCGATGCCGAAGTCGACGACCTTGGGCACGACGCCGTGCTCGTCGAGCTGGAGCAGGATGTTCTGCGGCTTGAGGTCGCGGTGGACGATGCCGAGCGCGTGCGCCTCGTCCATCGCCGCGAGCACGCCGGTGAAGATCGCGCGAAGGTCGTCGTAGGGCAGGCGCCCGCCCCACCGCTGGGCGTGATCCTCGAGCGACGGGCCATCGACGTACTCCATGACGAACGCGAGCAGGTCGTCGTGCTCGAGGAAGTCGTGGACGCGCGCCACGTGGCGGTGGCTCCACCCGAGCATCAGCTGCGCCTCGCGGGTGAACCGGCGGCGGATCTCGGCGTCGCCCATCAGGCTGCCGTGCAGCGCCTTGATCGCGACGGTGCGGTCCTTGTCGTGGTCGTGGCCGCGGTAGACCACGCCCATCCCGCCCTCGCCGATCACCCCGTCGACGGTGTAGCGCCGCGACAGCCGCGTGCCGGGCGCGAGCAGCCGCGGCGGCAGGTACGGCTTCGGCGGCCCGGCCGCGGCGTCGGTCAGCGTGCCGGAGGCCGCGGCGGTGCGCGTCGTGTCGGACGTCGAGGTGGCGGTCACCGCTCGTCCGCACCCCGGACAGAACCGCGCGCGCGCCGGCAGCGGCTCGGCGCACGCGGTGCAGGTCGCGGGGGCGTCCATCGCGGCGCGACTGTAGCGCGCGGCGCAGCTCCCGGGGTGGCAGGATCCGGCGCGCCCGCGCTACGGGTGCGCCGCGAGCCAGGCGGCGGCGTCGTCGCGCTGTGGGGCGAACGCGTCGCCGAGCGCGGCGTAGTCGTCGCGCGCGGCCGCGGCGAGGGCGCGGGCGCGCGGGCGCGCGGCGCGGGTCGCCCACAGCGCGTCGGCCAGGGCGAGCCGCGCCTCGGCGGCGAACCGGCGCTCGACGTCGGGGTTGGCCTCGGCGCCCGCGATCACGCGCTCGAGCAGCGCGACGCCCTCGGCCCGCCGACCGCGCGCGAGCTCGGTCAGCGCGAGCTCGATCCGCGGGTTGACGACCGCCGGGTGCGCGTCGCCGTACAGCCGCTCGGCGAGCGCGACGGCCGCCGCGAGGTGGACCGCGGACGCGTCGGCGTCGCCGCGGTGGCGCTCGCAGTAGCCGAGCAGCACGCGCAGCTCGACGATGGACGAGTCGTCCGGGCCGGACGCCTGCTCGACCGCGCGCAGCGCCGCGGTCCCGCGCGCGATCGCGGCGTCGAACCGCCCGGCGCTCGCCTCGACGATCGCGAGGTTGCCGTCGATCGCGAGCCGGAGCTGCGGATCGGCGTCGGGCAGCGCGTCCAGGATCGCGCCGGCGCGCTCGAACCCCGCGCGAGCCTCGTCCAGGCGGCCGACGCGCTGGGCGATCGCCGCGGCCATGTGCAGCGAGTCGGCGAGCTCGGCCGAGCCCGCGCCGAACCACGCCTCGTCGAGCGCCACGGCGCGGGCGGCGGCGTCGAGCGCCGCGTCGATCTCGCCGGCGTCGAACAGCATCGTGGCGCGCAGCCGCTGGCGCGCGGCGTGCGCGGGCGCGGCGCCGCACTGGGCGGTCGGCGCGAGCGCGATCGCCTCGTCGAGCCGCGCGATCGCGTCGCGGTGGCGGCCCAGCCGGTGGAGTGGGTGCGCGAGGTTCGACAGCGCGCGCACCCGCACGCACGCGGCGGGCGTGCTCGCCACCTCGCGCTCGTAGAGCTCGACCGCGCGCGCGTCGTCGCCGGCGGCGATCGCGCCGTGCGCGGCGGCCTCGAGCGACAGCTCGACCAGCGCGGGCGGCGAGCCCAGCTTCTGGATCAGCCCGTCGGCGAGCGCCAGCGTCGCGGCCGCGTCGCCGACGCGGTCGAGCGACGCCTGGGTCCACGCCAGGCTGGTCAGGACCTTCACCGCCGCCGCGTCGTCGCCGGCCTCGAGCGCGAGCCGGCTCGCGTCGCGGTAGGCGAGGTCGGCGTCGGCGAGGCGGCCCGCGTACCACAGCGCGTCGCCGTACAGCCGCGTCGCCTCGGCGCGCAGCGGCGCCCAGCCGACCGTGGCCGCGGCGTCGACGACCGCGCGGAGGGCGTCGAGGTCGATCGGCGCCGCGTACTGTTCGACGACGAACCCGTCGAGCCGCGCGTGCAGGGCGTCGATCTCCGCCCGCACGGACGGATCGGTCGGGCGCGGCGTCAGCGCGGCCTGCGCCGCGCGGTCGGTGCAGTGGGCGAGCTCCGGCAGCTCGTCGACGGCGCGGGACGCGGCCTCGACCCGCGCGACCCCGGCCGAGGGGAGCCACGCGACGACGCCGTCGAGGCGCGCGCGCGCGCGGTCGAGGCAGGCCATCTGGCGATCGAGCAGCTCGACCGACTGCGCGCGGTCGACGTGGGTGGCGCGGCACGCGCCCTGGTGGGCGAGCGACCAGCCGCGCGCGTAGCCGTCGAGCCGGGCGCGCAGCGCCGCGCCGGCCGCGCGCGCCTCGCCCGCGTCGCCGAACGCGACCTCCACGGCGGCCGCG
>WYBA01000305.1 GCA_011526095.1 Myxococcales bacterium
CGGGGGCGGCGCGGGCGTGGCCGGGCGCCGCGCCGGTCGGCCCGGTGCGCGCGGCGGGCGCGGCGAGGTGCGGGCCTGCGCGTGCGCCGCCGCGAGCCGTCCCACCGCGTCGTCGACGTTCGCGAGGGCCTCGCGGCGGCGTTTGCGCTCGGCGAGCAGGTGCCCGACGAGCATCCCGCCGCCCGCGATCGTCGCGAGCTTGAGCGTGTCACCGGCCACGGCGCACCTCCCCATGGAGCGGGATGCCCGCGGCGACGGCGTCGCGCCGGACAGCGTCGCGGTAGCCGTCGACCGGGATCCACGGCTCGCCCGGGATCGAGTGGCCGTGTGGCTCCATCGCCGGGCCCCAGCCGCCCCGCGGCGTCCCCGCCCATCGGGCGATCCAGGGCAGCAGGTAGGCCGGCGCGCGCAGGTCGAGGTGCAGGTGTGGCGCGGCGCTGTTGCCCGAGTCGCCCGAGATACCGAGCAGCTCGCCGCGGCGGACGCGCGCGCCCGCCCGCGCGAGGACGCGCGCGAGGTGGAGCGAGCGCGAGGTGACGCCCGAGGGATGGAGCACGCCGATCCAGCGGCCGGCGTCGCCCCGGTCGTCGTGCTGGACGCGCACGACGATCCCGTCATCGATCGCGATCACCGGCGTCCCGACGGCGAGCGGGAGATCGAGCGCGCGGTGCAGTCGGTCACCGCGCGGGCGCGCCCAGCCGCTCGACACGATCGCTCGGACCGTGGCCGGGACCGGACGCCCGAAGGCGAGCAGCGCTCGCGCGGGCTCGCGGGCGGCGTTCGCCTGGCGGTGCAGCGCGAGCAGGCCGAGCGCGCCGGCCCCGGCGGCCCCGGCGGCGACGAGGCTGCCGGCCCTCACGCCCCACCTCCCGCGCGGCGGCTGCGCCGCTTGCTCATCGCAGGCACGACGATCGCGGCGCCTGCGAGCACCCCGGCGCCGACGAGCAGCTCCTTGAGCCCGAGCTCGTCGAGCGCGCCGCGCGCGGCGCCGCCCACGGCGCGCCCCGCGGTCTTTGCGCCGCGCTCGACGCCGTCGCCGAGCCACGTCAGGGCGCCGCCGATCGCGTCGGGGATGGCCTCGGTGAAGAACCCGACGACGGCGTCGAAGCCGCCCGGCACGTCGTCGCCCAGCTCGCGCTCGACATCGCACGCGATCGCGAGGCCGTGGGCGGCGCTCCAGAACGCGGCGTTCTTGGGGAACGCGGCGTCGGGCTTCGCGCCCGCGGTGAGCGCGCGGACCTCGCCGGCCATCTCCGCCCAGCGGCGGCGCCTCGCCGCCATCTCGGGGCGCGTGCGCGGATGCACGAGCAGCTGCTGCGTCCAGAAGATGGCGAGCTGAACGACGTCGGCGTTGGTCGTCCGGGGGACGCGCCGCGACGGCGGCGTCGGCTGGCCGCCCGCGGGCGTCTCGACGCCGCGGCGCTCGATGAAGTGCGCGCGGAGCGCGATGTGGACGTCGACGACGTCCACGGACCCCGACACGCGGAGCGTACCTCGGTCGCTGGTAATCCTGACGTCCTGCCAGGTCATGGGAAGACTCCTTTCTCGCGCCGCGTCGGTGTCGCGGTGCGGTGTGTGCTGGAAGCTGTCTGGTTGGGGTTGCTACTTGCTCGGTCCGAACAGCGCGCGGAGCAGGTGCGTCACGTGCTGCATCGGATCCGCCGACTCCTTCCCGCCGCCGTTCGGCGCGGTGCCCACCGACGATGGCGACGCCTGCGCGCCGTCGTCGTCGTCGGGCCGGATGGGCGCCGTGTCGTAGACCGGCGTGCTCGGAACGAGCGCACCGATCACCGACACCACCCACCGCGTGAGGGAGTCCTGCTGCGTCTCACAGCGGGCCGGCTGCGCCGGCCCTTCGTACTTCGGGGGCTGGGCGAACCACATGCGTCACCTAGTCCAGGAGCTTCCCGAGGACGCTCCCCAGGGTGCGGAGCTGCTCGGCACGCTTGGCGTGCGTCGCGAGCGCCGTCATGTAGAGCGTCTGGTTGGCCACGTCCCGGACGTCGCCGACCGGGGCCGGCGCCGCGGGCAGCGGCATCATCGCCGAGAGTACCTGGGCGGCGATCTCGACCAGCTCCCCGCGATCGAGGTTCCCGAACACGCCGCCGCTGGTCGCGGCGACGGGCTGGGCGACCACGACCGGCGTGGGGCCGGCGGGGCGGACCACCCGCGTCGGCCGCGGTCGGCCGAGGTTCCACGGGCTGCGGATGAGGCCCGGGCGGTCGGAGCGGTGGGACCGCCGACCCTCGCGGGCGTTGCGCATGTCCTCCTCGTCGAGGAGGTAGATCGTCTCGTACTCGTCCATGTTGTTGTCTCCTTTCGCGACAGCTCCAGCACACACCGCACCGCGCCACCGAGCGCGATGCGGGTGGTGAGGTCACGCGGCGGCGCGCTCCTCGTAGTCGACGTCGATCGCGTCGCTGAACCGGGCCTCGTCGTCCTCGAGCTGCTCCAGCCGCCGCTGGGCACGCTCGAACGCCGACTCCAGCGAGCCCGGTGGCAGCGCCAGGTTCGAGGGCTTCTTGTCCTCGGGCGGCTTGTCCTTCGGCTCGCGGCTCTTGGCGAGCATCGCGAGGGCGAGCTGGCCCGCGCCCGCCGCCGCGAGGCCGGCGGCGGCGGCGCGAGCGCGTCCGTCCATCGTGTAGGCGGCGACGCCACCGCCGACGGTCATCACGACCGCGGCCAGCGTCGGGTTCACGTCCCAGCGCACGAGCAGCCCGCCCGCCAGGGCGCCGAGCCCGCCGCCCACCACGCCGGCCAGCATGTTGCCGAGGTCGGGCGCGTCGCCGCGCCCGAGGCGACGGGCGCCGCCGCCCGCGCGTTGCACGATCATCTTCTTCTTCGCAGCCATGGGTTCTCCTTTCGATTGGGGTTGAGCCCGCGGCCGACATGGCCGCGGGACATCGGGACAGACGGGGCCCGTCGCGCTCGCGGTCAGCGAGCGCGTCCGGACTCGAGCGGCGCCGCGCTCAGCGACGGACGGCCGAGGTGCGCCGCAGGGCGCGCTGGATCGCGCTCGGCGCGAGGCCCAGTTCGTGGGCGACCGTGCGCAGTCGCCAGCCGTTGGCGAGTAGCCGGCGCACGTGGTGCAGCGTCATCGGGTCGATCACGGCGCACCGCCCGCCACGACGGCGGCGAGGGAGCCGAACATCGGTCGATCCTCGCTCGCCGCGGCGAGCGGCCCGAGCGACAGCCCCTCGCGGTTCAGCTCGCGCTCGACCTCGGCGAGCAGCGCCGGGCCGACGCCGACCTTGGCGAGAGCGGTCTGCGCCGCCACGGCGCCGGCTCGGACGCCGATCCGGCCCGCGGCGCGGGCGATCGAGGCGAGCGTGCCGACGCCGATCGGGCGGACGCGGGCGTCGCCGAGCGCCGCGCCGCGGCGGTTGCGACGCGTCGGGCGCGCCGCCGCCGCGAGCTGGCCGGCCTCGATCGCGCTCATTACGCCACGGTGGACGGCCAGGCCGCGCACGCCGAACAGGCGCGCCTCCCGCTCCGCGACGACGAGCGTGAACGCCACGTCGGGAACGGCGCGACGCGACAGCGGGGCGCCCGAGATCAGGCGATGCATCGCGTCCCGCGCATTGCGCACGCGGCGCGTGCCGTCGCGGTAGCGCGCGGCCGGTTCCTCGGCGATCGCGGCGAGCCAGTCGATCTGTTGCTCGGGCGTCATCTCGACCGGCCGCTCCTCCATGAGGAACAGGCCGGCTTCGAGCGCGTTGCGGGGCACGCTCGGGTCGAGCACGACGGGATCTCCGTCCTCAATCAGGAAGGTGTGCCGCCCCACCGGTGTGTTGATCGTGGCGAGCTGGCGCAGCGGGTGCGGGTCGATCAGCTCTGCGATCGCGAGGTACAGGGCGGCGCGCTCGACGCAGTTGGGGTCGGGCGCGGGGATCCGAAGCCGCTGCGGCGGATCGCAGGCGTCTGCCTTTGGTCCGTCGGCGGGATCGCCGCTGTCATCGCGCTGCGGCAGCGACCGGATCCATGCGGCGAGAACGGCCGTGGTGTCGAAGCGCTCGGCCAGCTCGACGATCGCGGCGTCGCCCTGGCGAGCCAGGCCGACGACCAGCTCCGTGATCTGCGCGAGACAGTCGTGGTCGTTGACGGGCAGGCCGATCACGACGCACCTCCGGTCACCGCGCGGGGCTTCTCGAGGGCGGCGATCTCAGCGCGGATCGTGGCGGCCGCCTCGGCAGCGGACATCCCGCACAGCCGCGTCTGCCACGCCGGGATCTGGTCGGCGGTCATGCCCTTGATCAGCTCGAACACCACCGCGCGCTCGCGGGCGCTGAGCAGCGCCTCGATCGCGTTCATGTGCTTGATCGGATCGACCGGGGCAGCGCGCGCCGTGGGCGGCGGCGCTGCGGTCGCGGTGTTGGTCGTGGTCGTGGTCGCGGTCGGCGGCGGTGTCGCCGTGGCGTCCGAGACGGGCGCCGGCTTCACGGCGCCGCTCAGCGCACCGAGGACGGCCGTCGCCTGCTCGGGCGACAGGCCCATCACCTTGGTGAGCATGCAGTGCTGCAGCAGCGGCTGCGCCTGGCCGATCATCTGGCCGAGCACGTAGCCGAGGCCGCCGGGCTCCGCACGGTCGTCGCCTTCGGCGGCGGTATCCACTGGCGCGGGTGCAGCGGGAGCCGTGGCGGTCGCCGGCGCCGGCTCGCGGGCCGGCAACCCGGCGCCGTCGGCGGCGCGGATCAAGTGCGCGGCCGAGCCGAGCATGGACGCGAAGTTCTGCGCGACGACCTTCACCATGTCCGAGTTCGCCCGTACCAGCTCGCGCAGCACACCGCGTTCGTGGTCGCGGTCGCGGTCTCCTGCGTGGTTGTCGCTCGACGTGTCGTCCGTATCGAGGATGTCGAGGTAGAGCGGGTCGGTCCCCTCGATCAGCCGCCGGTTGCGGTCGACCTGGAGGAACCGATAGCGGCCCGGCTGGTCGTTCACGATCCGGCGCAGCTCGTCCGCCGTCGTGTCGACCGGGATGTACAGCGGCAGCCGGTTGGGGCCGACCACGTTCCGGGGACCGCCGGGGCGTCCCGGCGTCTGGACCGTCACCTTGAGTTCGACGGTGTCTGCGTGGACGGCCACGCGCTCACCCTGTGCTTTGTTCGCCAGCTCTCGCATCGTCTTGCCTCGCTTGTTGTCCTCTTGAGAGGAGTGCGGGCGAGGGGCGTGCTTTCGCCGCGGGCCGTTCGTTTTTCTGCGCGGATCTCACAACCGCGCGAGACGGCTCGAGTCCGGACCGGCGCAGGATCTCGTGGAGGTTCTCTGGAGGATCTGTGCGCTCGGATCGTCGTTCCGCGCGGTTGGCGATCGAGAACCTCCCGAGGATCTCCCGCCAGGTTGTTCCGACGCGTTCGCGATCAGGTGGTTGCGGATCGAGAAAGCGTTGTCCGAGGAGCCACAACCTTCGCCTGCCGGAGGCACGACGCGGGCGCAGAGATCGCGGGCCAGATCCATCGCCCCGTTCGTCGCGGTTGTCAGACGTGCCTCACCGCCTCCGGGCCACGTCGATCCGATTCTTCGGGGCAGTGAGTCAGCCGAGCGCTTGCGGCGCTTGCGTCCATCGATCGAAACGAGCGCGCACGCGCAGTAGCGGCGCGGCATTGGGCCACTACTTCTTGGTGGGCGCAGGCACGATCGACTTCCTTCCCATGATCAACTCGCGTCCCTGTCGCTTCATCGACGCGGTTATGGACTCACGCGCAGCTTCGATCAGCGCCCGTGCGCGGACGCGCTTGTCGGTGGTGGTCGGCGGAGCAGTCTGAAGCGTCATGGCTCTGTGACCTCCGTTGAGGCGGGCAGTAGCATAGCAGCCGCGGGCCGCGGAACTCCACAATCGAGTGCCGGCATGCCCGCAGACCGCTGCGCGACGAGCATCATTCCGCGGAGTGCTAAGTCCAGAAATTCCCAGGCGTACTCCTCTGCCTGCCGCGTCCAGTACGCGCCGTAGGCCCGGTACCAGTGGCGCTTGGTCTCTTGTCGAACGTTGACGTTCACATTGAGGACTGCGACCGGCGTCGACCTGCCAGGAACACGAACCGGCAGTGAGAGAAAGAGGTCGTGGTTGAATTCTCGCTGCATGTACGCTTCCCAGTCGCTCTCCATCTGGTGCGAGAAGCCACGCAACGGTGGAAGGTCTTCCTTCAACACCAATGACGCGTTCCCTGCGATCGCCTCCGTCGCACCCGGAAGGCGAACGCCCGGTCCGCTTGGGATAACGGGAACCCAGAACCCGACGTGGCTTGCACCTGTGCTCTCAGCCAACACGACAAGGCGGTGTGTGTGGTCGCCAACGTTCTGCCAGAGGCGATCTGCGCGATCTTGGTTCGCGAGGCGCTCAGCCGAGCCGCTGACACGGTACCCACACGGAACCGAGAACATCAGGTTGGCGTTGAGCCCCGCGACCTCGGCGATTGCGTCCACGACGGCGTTGCCTGCGCCCAGGATCGCCGCCTGGCAGAGGTTCTCGGAGAGGTACGTCGCCTCTGCAGGATCGGTGACGAGGAGTTCGGTGCAATCCGAAAGCGCGTTACGTAACGCGAATACCTCGTCGCGTCGCGATCGGTCCAGCTTGCGACTAACCACCACCGCATCCAGAAGGGCAAGACGGCGACAGACCCAGCGCTTTAGGTCCGAGTGCTCGCGGACGATCTCGTTGCACTCGTCCCTCAACCTGCCGCAGAACGCAGGGAGGTTCATGTGATCCGCACCAACACTCTTCGCTAGCGCCTTCAGGTCGTCCCAATGTGGTTCCTGCGGGCGAAGGAACTTCCATGCTGCAGTTCGGAACCTGATGCCTGCCGTGCCCCTGCGGTAGGCGCGTTTGACGAAGCCGATCTCCACGGCGGCATCGATGTCGACGGCGTCCGCGATCTCGCCACTGATCTCGGCAGCTGTATCGGTCAAGCCAAGAACCGACGCCATGCGTGGTCGCTTGAGCGACCGATCGAAGTACGCTTGCAGTGCAGCGAGATCGTGGGATCGCACAGCCAATCGGTATCACAGAATGGTGTGAGGCCACTGATGGGGCCGTCGACACCGACAGCATAGGCCGGCGAGGGCGGCTTGCGCGCAAGCTTGCGCAGGCACCGAACGTGTACTCTGGCCGGAGAAGAGCCGCGGACGCCATCACTCGGGGGCTCACAGGCGGGTTGCGGTACGCGGCTCGTCGTCGAGGGCGGCTTGAGAGAGTGGCGGCGGCCTCGCCATGCCCACGATTGGCATCTCCTGCCGCCAGCACTTCCCGTCATCAAACGGTGGCCCACGAGCTTGTGCGCGTTGAGGTTCGCCGGCCTGCGCGCTAGCAGCGGTCAAACGGGCTCGCCACGCGCTCCGGGATCCACAGTAGCGACATCACCCCGCCCATTGCGGGCACCGGCACGGCCTCCTCGAAGATCTCCACGTCTGCCGCGTCGTCGTGGTCGATCCACGCATCGCCGGGCACCGGCTGGCAGCCGTCGTGGACGCGCCCGCGCTCGAACCAGTCGATCGCGACGGACGCCCGATCGACGAGGCGCCCGCGCTCCAGGAACGGCGCGAACGTCTCGCTGCGCGCCGCCCACGTGACGCGTCGGTCGCGGGCAAACACAAGCGCGCAGCGCTCCGAGGTCAGCTCGACGAACCGCAGCGCCGCGGCCATAAGCGACACCTCGAAGTCCGCGGCGATCGCACGTGCCGGCGCCAGGCTAACCGGCGATACCTCGCAACGGCGCCGCAGCTGCGGCTCAGGCATCAGCAGCTCGGCGGCGAACGCGTTGGCCTCGCACTCCTCGCCGCGGTCGACATAGCCGTGCACGGTCGGGCCGTCGCACGGCTCGTCGGCCTCCGGCGTCGCGTGCCCCAGCACGTAGTGGCCCAGCTCGTGAGCCATGCTGAACCGCTGCGCCCCGGCGTCGACGACCCGGCTGTTGATCCGGATCGTGCCGTGCTTCCCGACCCGCACGAGGCGGGCCGCGGCGCCGTCCAGGTCGCCGCGCTCGACGCGCAGGCGGACGAGGTTCGCGATCGCCTCCACGTCGAGGGCCTTGCCAGACGGCGCGCGCATGCGCCGCAGGAGCGCGTTCGCCTCACGGCGGGCCTTGCGCACGCCGAGCGACGGATGGGCCTTCACGACCGGGCAGCCTTCGCGGCGGCCTCCTCCAGGTCCGCGACGAGCGAGCGGAGGTCGTCGTCGGTCATCGCCTCCAGGTGTCGATGGGCGAGCTGGAGCTGCGGCCCGAGGACGCGGCGCAGCGTGTCCAGGTGCGCGAGGAGCTGGGCGCGGCTCCAGTCACCCAGACCGCGCCGCGGCGCGGTGCGGGCCGCGGCGACCTCGGCGCGGGACTGCTCGTGCACGGCGGCCCACGCTCGCTCGAACGCCGCGTCGATCGCGCCGCGCAGGCTCGCCGCGATCTGGTCGGCCTCGGCGTCCTCGGCGAGGGAGCTCGGGCTCGTCGCCGCGTCGATCACGCGCGCCGCGTGGTCGTCGGTCAGGATCTTCGCGCTATGCGCCATAGCTCACCTCCATCGCGTCACGGGTCCCTTCCCGCACTTCCTCGGGCAGCGAGCGGATCAATCGCTGGATGCGCTTCACTGCCGCGTCGTACGCGGCGCCGCCGAGCCCGGTCGCCTCGATGGCCTCGGCCCGCTCGGTGTCGCCGCGCTCCCAGGCATCGGCGACGCGCTGCACGGCCGCGTCGCCAGGCAGGAGCGCGCGTATCGCGCGCAAGATGTGCCCGGCGGCGTCCTGGAGCGACACCTTGCGGCTCGCGCGCTCCGGCTTCGGCCCACGACGGGCCACCTCGGCGGCGCGCGCGCACTCGCCGTCGTTGGTCTCGTCCCACCGGACCTCGGGACCGAGCGGCACCGGCCGCAGGATCCCGTGGCGCCGCTCCATGTCGCTCGCCAGCGAACGGACCACCATGTTCAAGTGCGCCTTGAGCGGGTAGGTCCCGTCCCACGGCCGCCGCCCTTCGATGGTGAGCACCACCGCATCGTGCGCGAAGTCGCGCGCGCTGCTCGTGCTCACCGGGATCCCTGCGTCCCGCAGCCGGTTCACCCACGACCGCGCCGTCTTCGCCACCTGCTGGAGCAGGGCCCGGTCCGCCAGCTCCGCCTCCAGCCGCGCCAGCAACTCGGCGCGGTCCGCGGCGCTCTTGCTGGGCTTCGTGTCGTCGTTCGCCATCCGTACGGCCTCCGTGTCCAGGTACTCTCACCGGCCCCTCTGACGGTTCTCCGTCGCATCCTGATCGGCCAGCCTCTGTGCCGCAGTTTGCCAACTCACTGAGAACCTCCGGCGCTGCTCTGGCTAGCAGGTCTCGACGAAGATCTCGGAGCGGATGTCCTGATGGTCCTCGGCGAGGTTCACCCAGAGCCACGGGGATTGGTCGTTCGTGAGTCGGCGCAACCTCTGAAGGTCGATCGCAAGCGAGTGGGCGCCGCTCGCTGATAGCCCACTGACCAGTACCTTCGCGCTTCCTCGTACGGCTGCGATCTTGGTGGCATCTTCGAGGACGGCGTAGCGGTTGCCCCACTCGACCTCCATCGCTAGGAGGATCGTGCAGGGCTCGTCTCCGCGAAGTTGCCGGTCCCAGTACTGCTCGTTGGTCCCAAGGGAGTAGGTGCTGTGTGCGAGGTCCAGCATCCACTCGCCCTCGGTTTCGCGGTAGGGGATGTCGAGGCCGTGCTGCCGAACAAGGTGTCGCCACTGGCCTCGTGACCTGCGGGCGTTCACCAGTATGTTCGGCGCCGCGGCTCCCGAGAACCAGTCGAGCACGAACTCAGTCCACGCGGCCGTGTCGTCAAGGTGCCATACTCGTCGAGCGTCGCTGACGAACTGTGCTCTGCAAACGTCGAGTTCGCCGACGTCGTACTTCGAGAAACGAAACGCACTCAAAGCCGAGATCTCACGACGATACCTCAATCATGCGCGCCGAGTCCTCTTGGGGCTACTCCGGTCGCGGCTCCTGTGCGCGAGGAGGTCGTCGAGTTGCCGGGGCAGAGTTGCCGTGAGGCGCGCGTTGAGCGGCCGCAACGGAGCGGCCGCAACGGATATCAGGGCGGGTCCCGTTGCAGTGCGCCTTCGAGGATGCGTGCGGGCAACGGGACCCACGCCACCTTCCCGGTGACCGCGTTCTCGTAGCCAAAGGCGTCCAGCGTGAGGTCAAACCCGTGCTCGATCTCGGTGCAGTCGAGTTCGACCACAACGTGCAGGGCGTTGAATCGGAGCCGGTAGCCCTCGAACACGATGAAGCGCGGAAACTCGGGTGCGATGCGGACCTCTCCCCGCTCGCGCACCTGCTCTACCGCCGCGACGAAGTCATCCCAGGCGTTCCCTACGACATTGTCCGCGTCGTCGCGCAAGTACCAGTCGCTCCGTCGGACAGCCGAGAACTCGAATGTGAACTCGCGACCCAGCGGCCCTTCGAGCGCGGCGACGTCGAGCTTGAAGGTCTCTGGCCGCACGCGAGGCGAGTAGATCTTCGATGTGATCCTCACTGCTTGGACGAGACCCATTGGGGATTCACGGGTTGGGCCGAAGTCCGCAGCCGTGAGCAATCGGGGGACCCACAGGCTGACCCGCCTCTCCGGCTTGCCAGCGAGGTTGACAGCGCCCGCGGTGTAGCCAGCTGGCGAGACGATGATGCCCGCGGCTGCACCCGTCTGCTGAACGATGTCCGACCATTCGCGAACGTGGTCTGCCCCGACGGGGGCGCCGCCAGACTTGCAGCTCACTAGGATCGGCGGTGAGAACGGGTTCGTTGGTCGCAGCCGCACGTCAATCTGGTGACTACCACCAGATGGTTCCGAAACGATGACATCCCGATCTACGCTGTACGCTCCACGCCCAAGTGCATCATGGATGCGCCCAACGAGATCCTCGAATCGCTCCCAGCGCTTCATCGATCCGAAGCTACAACCCGTCATCGAGTGCAGGGAACGGCTCGGGGCAACGTCGTTACCTGGTCGTCACTCCTAGCCGCGTCAGCCACTTCGCCAACGCCTGGCGCGTGATGCCCAGCGTGGCCGCGGCGGCGGCGATGTCGCCGTGGTGTTTGAGGACGGCGAGCAGGCGGGGCGCGGCGCGCTCCAGGTCGTCGAGGTTGCCTGGCCAGGGCTGCGTCGCCAGGGCGCCGACGCTGGCGGCGCCAAACTCGGCGACGCTGCGATTGCTGTTGGCGCGGCGGAAGTGGGTCGTGTCCCTATAGTTGTGTAGAAGCCACTTTCTTGGGCGGAAAGCAAAGACGAGAGAGCTTCCGGGTTGCGAACACCGAGGAGCTCTCCCGTGAAGCGACCAACACGATCACTTCGACCCGAC
>WYBA01000306.1 GCA_011526095.1 Myxococcales bacterium
CGGTAGCGCGCGTCGGTCGCGCGCTGCATCGCCTCGACGTGGACGTCGTAGTAGCCGCGCTCGAGGAACTCGGCGAACAGCGCCTCGGTCAGCCACGCGCCGCCCAGCGTCGACAGCCGCTTCATCGCCACCAGCGACGGCACGAGCGCGCGGTGGGCGACGACGTAGCCCAGCCGCAGCGACGGCAGCACCTTCTTGGTGAACGAGTTGACGTACAGGACGTTCTCGCCGCCGAGCATGCGCAGCATCGGCCGGTACTCGCTGCCGCTGAGCATGTCGCTGCCCCAGTCGTCCTCGAGCAGCGCGCAGCCGTGGCGCTCGCACATCGCGAGCAGGCCGGTCAGCTCGTGCGACGCGTACGAGTAGCCGGTCGGGTTCTGGAACGACGAGATCGCGTAGACCAGGCCGGGCTTGTGGGTGGCGAGCTGGCGGTCCCACGCGGCGAGGTCGATCCCCGCGAACGGGTCGAGCTCGAGCGGGCACAGCGCCAGCCCGAGGCTCTCGAACAGCAGGCGCGCGTAGGCGTAGACCGGCGACTCGACGCCGACGCGGCGCACCTCGAGCGCGCGCGCGACGATGTCGAGCGCCTGCTGCGAGCCGGTGGTGAGGATGACCTCGTCGGCGTCGCACTCGATCGCGCGCGCCGACAGCCGCCGGGCGATCAGCTCGCGCAGCGGGCGGAAGCCCTGCGGGTCGTAGTGCGGCTGCCACCCCGAGCGCAGCACCGAGCGCGCGCACTCGGCGAGCCGCTCGGTCGGCAGCAGATCCGGATCGATGAACACCGCGGCGAGGTTGATGCCGTCGCGGCGGACGTCGCCGCCGCGCGACATCAGCGCGGGCGGCCGCAGCGCCGGCAGCGGCGGCACGCCGAGGCGCGCGGGCGCCTCGACGTCGGCGCCCGCCCCCGCCGCGACGAACACGCCCTCGCGCTCGCGGGTCTCGAGCACGCCGCGCGCGACCAGCTCGTCGTACGCGACCTGCACGGTGTTCTTGGAGATGCCGAGCTGCTGCTCGAGCACGCGCACCGGCGGCAGGCGGCTGCCCGGCGGCAGGCCGCCGCGGGCGCGCTCGGCGAGGACCGAGTCGACGATGTCGGCGGAGCCGGGGCGGCGGTCCCGGGCGGAGACGCGGACGCTGACGAACGGCGGGCGGGACATGGGACAGGGGTATCCCGGCGGTGGCCCCGGGGTGAAGGGACAGCCGCCCGGCGGACCGGCAGGCCTGTCCTGACCGCGAAACCCACCGAGATCATTCAAGGGCCTCCCGCCGCGGCGGCGATCTGCGCGCCGGTGTAGGTCGCGGTCAACCGCCCGCGCCGGTGGCGGCTCCTTGGTGGCAGAGTGGCGCAAGGACCCTTCACGTTGACGACCGAGCTCTCCGTCGCATCGTCGCGCGGGGCCGACGCTCGCAGCCGCCTGCTCGCCGAGCTGGCCGCCGGGCCCGCGCGCCGCGGCTACGCCGTCGCCTACGATCTCCTCGGCAACCGCGCCGAGGCGGAGGAGGCGGTGCAGGAGGCGCTGGCGCGCGCGTGCGAGAACATCGCCGACCTGCGCGACCCCGTCGCCGCGCCCGCCTGGTTCCTCCGCATCGTCACGACGATGTGCCTGCGGACGCTGCGCCGCCGCCGGCTGCGCCGCGCGCTGTTCGGGTGGGCGGCGCGCCGGGACGGCGTTGGCGCGGGCGAGACCGCCGCGCCGGTGAGCGACGAGGGTGGCGAGGATCTCGCGCCGCTGGTCCACGCCACCGACGCCGTCGTCGCGCCGCACGCCGCGCTCGCCGACCGCGAGCGCCTCACCGCGCTGCTCGGCTCGCTCGACGGCCTGCCGGCCAAGCAGCGCGCCGCGCTGGTCTTGCGCTACGGCCACGATCTCCCCGTCCCCGAGGTGGCGCAGATGCTCGGCGTCGAGCTCGCCACCGCCAAGACCCATCTGGTCCGCGGGCTCGCGAAGCTGCGCGATCTCATGGAGGAGCACCGATGACGTCCCCGTGTGACCCCATCGCCGAGCAGCTCGCCGTGGGCGAGCCGCTCACCGACGAGCAGCAGGCCCACGTCACGCGCTGCGCCGGGTGCGCGCGGCTCGCCGGCGTGCCCGGCCTGCTCGCCGCGGCCGCCGCGGATCCCGAGCCCGGGCCCGGGTTCGCGGCGCGGATGCAGCTCGGCGCGCGCGCGCGCCTGGCCGAGCGCCGGCGCAACCGCGTGATCGCGACGACCGTCGCCGCCGCGGCGGTCGTGCTCGCCGGCGGCGTCGCCGTGACCCGCCCGGATCGCGCCGTCACCGTCGGCGCGGTCCGCACGCTCGACGAGCAAGAGCCCGTCCCCCAGCCGCCGCCCGTGGTCGAGCGCGGCGCCGCCGCCGGCGAGGAGCTCGTCCTCGATCTGGTGCGCGTGGCCGACGTCGACCGCGCGCTCGAGGGAGCCGCCCCGTGGGGCGAGATCTCCGAGCCGATGCTTCCCTACCGCGCGCTGCTCGCCAGCCGCCGTGCCCGCAAAGGAGCCGACCGATGAGCCGTTCCCGCAAGCTGATGTCCTTCCTGATCCCCGCCGCGATCGCCACCGCCGCGATCGCGACGACGGCCACGATCACCCGCGCCGACGACGATGACGCCGCTGCCGAGGCGCGCGCCGAGGCCGAGCAGGCGCGGCGCGACGCCGAGCAGGCCCAGCGCGACGCCGAGCAGGCGCACCGCGACGCCGAGCGCAAGGCGCGCGAGGCGGAGCGCCTGGCGCGCCAGGCCGGCAAGCAGGCCGCCAAGGGCGCCGCGAAGGCGGCCAAGGGTCAGATCAAGGCCGCGCGGGCGCAGGCGCGCGAGCAGCTCGAGCGCGCGCGGGAGCAGATCGCGAAGGCGCCGATGCCCGAGAAGATGCGTCAGAAGGTCCTGGCGCGGCTCGATCGCGCGGCGAAGCTGCTCGACGAGCACCTCGCGAACGCGAGCGCCGGCGACCTGGACGACCTCGAGCGCGAGATGGAGGCGATGGGCGAGGAGCTCGAGCGCGAGATGGAGGCGATGGCCGAGGAGCTCGAGGAGCTGGGCGACGACTGGGAGGCCTGGGCGCCGGTGATCGTCAACAAGGTCGGGTCGTGGACCGGCTCGTGGGACGGTGACGTGCCCGAGCCGCCCGACGCCCCGGAGCCGCCCGACTTCGACGACGACGTCGTGTTCGTCGTGCCGCCGGTCGCGCCGGTCGCGCCGGTCGCGCCGGTCCCGGGCCTGGACCTCGACCTCGACGACGTCGACATCACGATCGACATCGACCTCGGCGCGCTGAGGCTATCGAGCGACCAGCTCGGCCAGCTCGACGTCATCTTCGACGCCGAGCAGGACGTGGTCGAGCCCGCCCGCGCGCAGATCGAGGACCTGTCCGAGGAGCTGCACGACGCGCTCGCCGCCGATCAGGTCGACGAGGCCAGGCTGGCGCGGCTGGTCGACGAGATCAGCGAGCGCGAGGCCGCGATCCGCAAGGCGCAGATCCTGGCGTGGGCGAAGAGCAAGCGCCTGCTCGACGCGGGCCAGCGCGACCGGATCGAGAAGGCCACGGTCAAGTCGAAGCGCGTCCGCCGCGTGCGCTGATCAGTCGGGGAGTCGGTCCGCGCGGTGCGCGACGCGGCCGGCGATCCGGCGGCGGCAGCCCGGGCAGCGCCCACCGGTCCGGGAACGCCCGGTCGTCCGGCCCGACGATCGGCGCGGCGACGAACGTGTCGGCGCCGGCGGCCAGGATGAGCTGGGCGAGCCGGTCGAGCAGGTGCTCGCGCTCGTCGTCGTCGGGCAGCAGCTCCACCCGGGGAGCGTACTGCGATCGGGGCCCGTGGTAGCGTCGGCGACGATGCTCTGCCGGATCTCGCCGCTCGTGATCGCCGCCGCGCTGCTCGCGGCGCTCGCCGTCGCGGCGTGCGGCGAGGACCCGGCGGCCACGCCGCCGCCGCCGCCGCGCAGCGCGGTCCTCGACGCGGGCGTCGCCCCGGCGCCGTCCGACGCCGCGGCGCCCACGATCGTGCCGGGCTACGATCCGGCGAGCGGCTACCACCTCGACGAGGACACCGCGCCCGTCGTCCGTCGGCCCGAGCCCGGCTCGCGGATCCAGCGCACGCTCCAGCTCATGCTCGTCTCGACCCCGACCGGCGCGATCGCCGCGGTCGACGGCAAGGTCATCGGGCGCACGCCGGTGTACTGGGAGGGCCCGTTCACCGGCCAGGAGCGCGAGTTCACGTTCGTGCTCCCCGGCTACACGATCGGCCGCTACCGGTTCGTGCCGCTGCAGGGCGGGTTCGTCCACGGGACGCTGCGGCGCGTGACGATCGACGGCGACGCGGGCGTGCCGGAGATCCCGGTGCCGCTGCCGCCGGGGCCACTGCCGACCGCGCCCACGCCCGCGCCCGCGCCGCGCCGTCCCGCCCCGCGAGCTGCGCCGATCGTCCCGGACGCGGGCCCGCCGGCGGCGGTGCCGACGCCGGGGCCAGACGCCGGGCCGCCGCCGCCGCCTGTCGACTCGCCGTCGCCCGACGCGGGCAGCTGAGCGGTGCGACGGGCTACGGGGCTACGGGCCCACGGGCCTACGGGCCTACGGGCCTACGGGCCTACGGGCCTACGGGCCTACGGGCCTGCGGGCCTACGGGATCGTATAGAGCGTCAGGCTCTTGCTGCCGTCGAACCCGAGGTTGCGCTCGGCCAGCCACAGCCGCCCACCCGCGCTGCCCATGACGAACTTCTTCTTCGTCGCGAGCACCCGCGCGACGCGCGTGGCCTTGCCGGCGTCGTCGACGCGGTAGAGGTCGAGGTACTCGGGGTCCTGGCGCTTGCGCTTCACCGCGCCGGCGTTCCACGGATCCACCTTGAGCCCGATCACCAGCTCGCCCGAGCCGCGCGTCCAGCTCACGGACTTGAGGTCGTACTGGTCGAACGGCTGGTCGAGCGTGACCGCGAGCTTGGTGCCGCCGCGCCACAGCTCCAGCCCGGCCAGATCGTCCGCCACCCGGACGAAGGTGCCGTGGTTGGGGAACTGCGCGAGCACGCCGTAGCGACCCGCGTGCTCGTAGAGATCGCGGATCGCCGCGGTCGAGGTGAACTTGCCGTCGAGCAGGCTGTAGCGCGCCTCGACGTCCGGCGACCGCTGGTTCTCCTTCTTGACCCACTCGCCGCCCTTGACGCCCACCGCCGCGGTCCAGTCGTCGGCCCAGTGGTTGAGCCGGAAGTCGAGCTTGGCGTCGTACCCGTCGACGAGGTGGAGCGAGCGCGCCTTGCCGACGCGCTTGCCGCTCACCGGCTGGAACGCCTCGACGGTGTGGACGTCTCCGCCGCTCTTGTGCGGCGCGACCTTGTAGGAGATCACGAGCGACTCGAACCCCGGGCGCGCGGTCGACGGCGCCGGCTTCGCGCCCTTCTTCGGCGGCTTCGGCTTCTTCGCCTTCTTCGCCTTCTTCCCCAGCTGGCCGCCGGCGAGCCCCGCGCGGCGCTCGATCACCGCGAGGCCGTCCGCCGGCCCGAACCGCCGCAGCTCGGCGCCCGACGCGTCGTACAGCGCGCCGACCCGCAGCGCCTCGTCCTCGGCGCGCGCGACGACGAACACGGTCTGCCCGTCGCCGGTGCCGAGCAGCCACACCCGCTCGAGGCGGACGCCCAGCGCCGACACGTCGATCGTCCGCACGTCCTGGCCGGTCGCGAGGTCGAGGACGCGGACCTCGGCGCGGGTCGCCTGATCGGACCAGCCGTACGCGAGCAGGCCGGCGCCGTCGTCGGCGATCGCGCCGTCGGCGATCGCGCCGTCGGGCGCGATCCGCGCGACCTCGGTCGCGCCGACGAGCGGCTCGGGCGCCGCGTGCGCCGACGCCGTGACCGCGGCGAGGGCGGTGACGGCCACGAGGGACGAGAGGGGGGTGCGCATCAGTGCCTCCGTGCCGGGGACGATGCGCCAGATCGGGCGACCGCGCCAGCCCTTCCCGGCGCCGCTACGCCCGCGGCAGCGCCGCCAGCGCCACCGCCAGGCGCGCCGCGACCGCCGCGTCGTGGGCGGCGAGCGCGCGGTTGGCGCGCACCGACGCCCCCGCGGTCGCCTCGGCGATCCGCGCCAGCAGGAACGGCGTCAGCGCCTTGCCGGTGACGGCGCGCAGCGCCGCGTCGGCCAGCGCCGCCGCGATCACCGGCTCGATCGTCTCGGCCGGGATCTCCGCCGCCGCCGGGATCGGGTTGCACACCAGCACGCCGCCCTGGCCGAGCTCGCGCCAGCGCACGTCGCACACGCGCGCCAGCACGGCGAGGTCGTCGATGCGGTGATCGAGCGCCAGCCCGGAGCGGCGCGAGTAGAACGCGGGCAGCTCGTCGGTCTCGTGGCCGACGACCAGCACGCCGAGCGTCTCGAGCGTCTCGAGCGTGCGCGGCAGGTCGAGCAGCGCCTTGGCGCCGGCGGACACGACCGCCACCGGCGCGCGCGCGAGCACGGCGAGGTCGTGCGAGACGTCGGCGGCGTCGCCGCGGTGGACCCCGCCGATGCCGCCGGTCGCGAACACGCGGATGCCGGCGCGCGCCGCGATCGCCGCGGTCGCGCTGACCGTCGTCGCCGCGTCGGTCGAGCGCGCGAGGTGGACCGCGAGGTCGGCGGCGCCGGCCTTGCGGAACTCGGCGCCGCGACGCGCCAGCTCGTCGAGCCCCGCGTCGTCGAGGCCCACGCGGATCTCGCCGCGCACGACCGCGATCGTCGCGGGCACCGCGCCGTGCGCGCGCACCGCCGCCTCGAGCTCGCGGGCGACGTCGAGGTTGTCCGGCCACGGCAGCCCGTGCGCGACGATCGTCGACTCGAGCGCGACCACGGGGACGCCCGCGTGCAGGGCGTCGCCGACCTCGGGTGCCAGGCGGATCATCGCAGCTCGAACTCCTTGCAGAACGTGGCCTCGGTCGGGGCCGTCCCGTCGGGCAGCGGCGCGTCGAGCGGCCACCGCCCCTGGCCGTGATCGGGCCAGCCGTGCAGGCACGCGCCCGCCGCGGCGCGCCAGTACAGGCAGTCGCGGCACGCCGAGCGCAGCGCGAACCGCGCCGCCTCGTCGACGAGCTGGGGAGTCAGAGGGAACCGCACGCCGGCTACTTCCCCGTCCCCGCGGCCGTGCCCGTGCCCGTCCCCGTGCCCGTGCCCGCCGCCTTCTGGCGCTGCTGCTCTTCCTTGTACGTCTTGATCCCCTCCTCGGCGCCCTTGCGCACGGCCTTGCCGGCGCGGTCGAGCTCGTCGAGCTCCTCGCTGCCGCCGAACACCGCGCGGATGTGGCCGAAGAACGTCTTGTCGCCGAGCGGCACGGTCGCGCTGCACACGACGAGGCCCACCGCGATGGCCAGCCAGATGATCAAGCGGATCACGGCGGAGAACCTACCAGACGCGACAACGCCGCGCCGCTGTCGGGCGGCGCGGCGTCGGGACGGGCCCGGAGCGGGCGGGCGCTAGTGCCGTGACCGTCGCATTCTGCTCCGGCACGGCACGTCGCCTCGATCACACGGGGCTCGCCGCCCCGCCCGACGAGCAGAGCTCGTCGGGACCCACCCCGCCCAGACGTCCTCCGACG
>WYBA01000307.1 GCA_011526095.1 Myxococcales bacterium
CGCCTCGGCCTCGGGCGGCGGCGGCGGCGGCTCGACCACCGGCGGCGGCAGCGGCTCGACGCGCTCCGGCGGCGGCGGCCCGCCGCGGCTCGCCGGCGCCGGACCGGGCCCGCACGCCGTCACCATCATCGCCAGCAGCCACAGGTGGACCACGCCCCCGCGCGTCTTCGTCATCGCCACCGACGGTACCACCGCGGTCACGCGCGCCGGAGCGCTCACGAACCGCGGTACGCTGTCGCGCGATGCTGCCCACGTTCCCGCACGCGGTCCCGCCCGAGCACGCCGTCGACACCGCCGCCTGGGACGCCACCTGGCTGGTTGGCGGGGCGATCGAGCGGTGGAGCGGCCCGCGCGAGGCGGTGCGCTCGCCGGTCTGCGTCGACGACGGCGCCGGCGGGATCACGCCCGTGGTGCTCGGCCACACCCCGCAGCTCGACGGCGTCGCCGCGCTCGAGGCGCTCGACGCGGCGCGCACGGCGTGGAGCGACGGCCGCGGCGCGTGGCCGACGATGCGCGCCGGCGAGCGGATCGAGCGGCTGGAGCAGTTCGTGACCGAGCTCGGCAAGGTGCGCGAGCCGGTCGTGCGGCTGCTGATGTGGGAGATCGGCAAGGCGCGCAAGGACGCCGAGTCGGAGTTCGACCGCACGGTCGTCTACGTCCGCGACACGATCGAGGCGGCCAAGGAGCTCGACCGCGCGTCGTCGCGGTTCGCGCTCGACGGCGGGTTCCTCGGCCAGATCCGGCGCGCGCCGCTCGGGACGGTCCTGTGCATGGGCCCGTTCAACTACCCGCTCAACGAGACGTACACGACGCTGATCCCCGCGCTGATCATGGGCAACACGGTCGTGTCGAAGCTGCCCAAGCTCGGCGCCCTGCTCCACCTGCCGATCCTGGAGGCGCTGCGCGCCGCGTTCCCGCCCGGCGTCGTCAACGTCATCCAGGGCGACGGCGCGACCGTGATCGGCCCGATCATGGCGCGCGGCGACGTCGACTGCCTGGCGTTCATCGGCTCGAGCCGCGTCGCCAACCTGCTCGAGCGCCAGCACCCGCGACCCAACCGGCTGCGCACGATCAGCGGGCTCGAGGCCAAGAACCCCGCGGTGATCCTGCCGTCGGCGGACCTCGACCTCGCGGTCGCCGAGTGCGTGTCGGGCGCGCTGTCGTTCAACGGCCAGCGCTGCACCGCGATCAAGCTGATCTTCGTCCACGAGTCGATCGCCGAGGCGTTCGTCGCGCGCCTCGTCGCCGCGGTCGACGCGCTGCGCGCAGGCATGCCGTGGGAGCCCGGGGTGACCCTGACGCCGCTGCCCGAGCCCGGCAAGCCGGCGCACCTCGCCCAGCTCGTCGACGACGCGGTCGCGCGCGGCGCCCACGTCGTCAACGCGAGCGGCGGCGGCGGCCGGATCCACGGGACGTTCTACCGCCCGGCCGTCGTCTACCCCGTGCCGCCCGACGCGCGGCTGTTCCAGGAGGAGCAGTTCGGGCCCGTCGTGCCGGTGACGACGTTCCGCGAGCTCGACGACATCGATCGGTTCATGCGCGCCAGCCCCTACGGCCAGCAGCTCGCGCTGTTCGGCACCGACCCGACCGAGCTCGGCCGGCTGATCGACGCGACGTGCAACGCCGTGTGCCGGATCAACCTCAACACCCAGTGCCGCCGCGGCCCGGATACGTTCCCGTTCACCGGCCGCAAGGACTCCGCCGAGGGCACGCTGTCGGTCTCGGACGCGCTGCGCGCGTTCTCGATCCGCGCCGTCGTCGCGGCCGCGCGCACCGACGCAAGCGAGGCGCTCGTCGGCGAGATCGTCACCCGCCGGCTGTCGAGCTTCCTGTCGACGGACTTTCTGTTCTGAGCCGGGACTCCGACGCGGAGACGGAGATGGAGACGGAGACGGAGACAGAGACGGAGACGGAGTCAGCAGCTACCGCGCCGTCGCCGGGACCACCATCGTCGGCGCGTCGGTCGCCACGGTCAGCGGGCGATCCGCGCCCGGCTCCCAGCTCGCGCCGCCGCCGCCGCGCAGCGTCACGACCTTCCACCGCGCGTGCGTGCCCGCCGGCATCACGACCTCGCCGGTCCACACCGGCCACCGGCCGCCGTCGAGCGGCACCGCCGCGCCCACGTCCCACCCGCCGAGCTCGGCGACGTCGCCGACGACCGCGACCGTGTCGCCCCACCGCGTCCGCGGCTCCGTGACCTCGAACCGCACCGTCACCGGCGCCCACTCCGCCGGGTCCCACGCCGGGTCGTACTCGCGCAGCAGCGCCGCGAGCTCGCCGGTGGCGCGCGCCGCGATCGCCGGGTCGCGGAGCACCAGCTGGTCCTCGTCGTTGCGGTACGCCGCGTCGAAGTACCAGTTGAACGCGCCGGCGACGACGACCTCGCCGTCGATCACCGTCAGCTTGTGGTGCATCGACGCGTACGGCGCGCGCGGATTGTCGGCGCGCACGACGTGGATCCCGCGCGCCTCGAGCCACTCGTCCGCCGAATCGTCGGGCGAGACGACGCCGTGATACTCGGACGCCTCGTGGATCCCGTGATCCACGATCACCCGCACGTCGACGCCGCGCGCCCGCGCCGCCGCCAGCTTGGCGAACAGCGAGGTCGGCCCGCCGTCGTCGTACGCCACGTCCTTGCACGTGAACATCGCGACGTGGATCGAGTCGCGCGCCGCGTCGATCAGCCGGCCGAGCACGCGCGCCGGGGCCTCGTCGGGCGCGAAGCTCACCGACGCCTCGCCCGCCGGATCGAGCGCGCCGTGGCGCCGCGCGAGGCGCACCCCGCCGGCGAGCGCGGTCATCCGTGCCGCGTAGGCCTCGACCAGCGCCGGCGCGCCGGTCACGATGAGCGCCTCGTGGTTGTCCCGGCGCGCGCCGGGCTCCCAGTTGAACGAGCCGGTCGCCACCCGCCGACCGTCGAACACCGCGATCTTGTCGTGCATCGCGCCGCCGGGCCGCAGCGCGCCGATCGTCGGCACGCCCGCCGCGATCAGGCGGTCGTCGCCGCCGTACCAGCCGTACCACGGCCGCAGCTTGCGCCCGTCGAACACGACCCGCACCTCGACCCCGGCGTGGTGCGCCGCGATCAGCCGGTCGATCAGCTCGTCGTCGGTGACGTTGAACACCGCCAGGTGCACGGTGTGCCGCTCGCCCGGCGCCGCCCGCGCGCGCGCGATCACCGCGTCGAGCTCGTCCAGGATCACCTGCCCCGGATCGTCGAACGGCGCGAACGTGATCGTCGTCGCCGCGCCGTCGGGCTCGGCCGGCGTCGCGACCTCCGCCCACGGATCGGCCTCGCCCGCTGCGCCGGGGGCCGACAGCTGCCCCTCGCCCCACAGCCTGCGCCACGGCGTCACGACCATCTCGTCCTGCCCGTCGCCGTCGACGTCGTCCTGGACGCGCACCCGCACCACCGCCGGGCCGGTCATCCCGCCGCCGGGCCCGCCGTCGGGGAACAGCTCGATCGTGTCGACGCCCCACCGCTCGCGCGCGCCGCCGCCCACGCCCGAGATCACGCCCTCGTAGGCCGCTGGGTGCAGCGTCCGCACCCAGCCGGCCGGATGCGGCGCCGCGACCTCGACGACGACGTGCTTGTCGTAGCGCCGGTTGGCGACCTCGGCGTCGACCCAGGCGCGCACCACGGCGCTGCCGTCGGGCCCCGCGTCGTCCCACGTCCCGAGCGCCTCGACCGTCACCAGCTCGGGGTTGGCCAGCCGACCGGCCGGCACCTCGTCCGCGACGTCACCGCCGGGCGCGGCGCACGCCGCCGCGGCGCACCCCAGCAGCGCGACGCTACCAGCGGAACGCATCCTCGCCCCCCGCCACCGCGTCGAGCCCCGGGTCGGTCGGCAGCACGAGCTCGCGGTCGTCGCCGCGCTCCCACACCACCTCGCCGTCGGCGCGCAGGATCACCAGCTTGTAGCGCACGCGCGCGCCGGCCGGCAGCGTCACCGCGCCGGTCCACCGCGGCCAGGCGGCGCCGTCGAGCGCCACGCCGCGCTGCGGATCCCACGCGCCGAGCTCCGGCGCGTCGCCGACGACCACCAGCCGATCGCCCCACCGCGTGCCGTCGCACCGCGCCGCCACCGCGAGCTCGACCGCGGGCAGCGGCAGCGCCGGCGCGCCGCCGTAGCGCCGCCACACCCGGCCCACCTCGCCGGCGTACGCCGCCGCGACCTCGGCGTCGTCGATCACCGCGAGATCCTCGTCGTTGTCGAACGTCGCGGTCGACGTCCAGTTGTAGGCGCCGACGACGACCGCGTCGTCGACGACCGCGAACTTGTGGTGCATCGCGGTGAACTCCGAGGTCGCGTTGAGCGCGGTCACCACCGGGATCCCGGCGGCGCGCAGCCGCTCGTCCTCGCCGGTCCCGGCCGCCTGCTTGGCGTCGGTGACGACGAACACCGCGACGCCGCGGCGGTGGGCGCGAATCAGCGCGTCGATCAGGCTGCGCAGCCGCAGCGAGAACACCGCGACGTACACCCGCTCGGTCGCGGCGTCGATCCGCTGGGCGATCACGCGGTCGAGCCGGTCCTCGGGCGAGAAGTGGAGCTGCACCGGCCCCGCGACGTCGCCGGTCCGCCGCACCTTGACCTGCGCGCGGATCTCGTCGAGCTGGGCGTCGACGACCGCGCCGAGCGCGGGCGCGCGGAACACCAGCAGCGACTCGTCGTTGTGGTGCAGCGCGCTGTCGCCCCAGTTGGCCGAGCCCATCGTCACGATCTCGCCGTCGATCACCGCGAGCTTGTCGTGCACGGTCGCGTAGTCGGAGCGCGCGTTGGTCACCGCGACGACGTTCAGCCCGGCCGCGACCAGCTCGTCGTCGAGCGTGTTGTAGTCCTTCGCCATCTGCTTGGCGTCCCACAAGAGCTCGACCTCGACCCCGCGGCGCTGCGCGTCGAGCAGCGCGTCCCCCAGGCGCTCGCTCGTCACGTTGTACATCGCCACCCGGATCGACCGCTGCGCCGCCGCGACCTCCGCCGCCAGCCGGTCCTCCGCCGTGGCGCCGCCGGGGATGAAGTAGATGTCGAGCGCGACGTCGTCCCAGCCGTCGATGTGCTCGACCGCGGCGGCCGACGCGCCGGTCGCCCCGGGCGACGTCACCGGGTCGGCCGCGCAGCCGACCGCCACCATCAGGAACCAGGGAAACAGGCGCATGGCGCCCGCGTTCAGCAACCGCCATACCACCGTCCGCCGCCCGTGGTCCCGCCCACTTACCTTGGTGGAGGCGCGCCGGCGTTGCGTGCGTCAACGCCGGTGGCGTCCACAGTCGCCGCGCCGGCAGCCCGGTCCGGGGTCGCCGGGGCGCGACGCCGCCCGCCCACGGCCCCGATCCGTGTACTGTGCCGAGATGACGAAACCCTGGGGGGTGCTCGCATCGTCCTTGCTGTGGCTCGCGGCCTGCGCCTCGTCCAGCAGCGCGCCTGACGCCGGCGACGGCACGCCCGACGCGGGCGACGTCGACGACGCGACCGTGCCCGACGCGAGCGTCCCGCCCGACGCGACCGTCCCGCCCGACGCGACCGTGCCGCCAGACGCGCTGGTGCCGCTGCAGCTCACGGTCACCGTCGTCGGGCCGGGCACCGTCGACGTATCACCCGCGGGGACATCGTGCGGCGCCGGCTGCACCGCGTACGACGCCGCCACCACCGTCACGCTCACGCCGACCGCCCTGTCGGCCGCGGTCGTCCAGGGCTGGACCGGCCCGTGCGCCGGCACCGCGCCCGGGGAGGCGTGCACGTTCACGCTCGACGCCGACGCCGCGGTCGAGCTGACCTTCCTGTGCACCGGCGACCTCGTCGTCGATCAGGTGAACGGCGACGACGCCGCCAGCGGCGCGTGCGGCGCGCCGTTCAAGCGCATCACCCACGCGCTCACCGTCGCCACCGCCGGCCAGACGATCCGCGTCCTGCCCGGCACGTACGACGCCGCCAACGGCGAGGTGTTCCCGCTGACCGCCACCGGGGTGTCGCTCGTCGGCGACGAGCCGACCCGCGGCGAGGCCACCATCGTCGCCGCGGCCGGGGCGGTCGCGATCCAGGCCGCGGGCACGCTCACGATCGCCGGCCTGACCGTGCGCGGCGGCTCGAGCGGCGTCCGCGTGAACACCGCGGGCGCCGCGCTGACGCTGCGCCGCAACCGGCTCACCGGCAACAGCGACGCCGGCGTGTGGTTCGCCGCCGCCGGCACCCACGAGGTGCTCGACAACCTCATCCACGCCAACACCGTCCGCGGCGTCGCCCACATCTCCGGCGCCCCGTCGGTGAAGTACGAGGGCAACCAGATCTACGACCAGCAGATCGGCGTCGAGACCAACAGCAACGGCGCCGACTTCGGCGGCGGCGCGCTCGGCAGCGCCGGCGGCAACCAGCTCTACTGCAACACGCGCAACGACCTGTGGCTGGCGCAGGCCGAGGTCCTCGCCGCGCAGGGCAACGCGTTCGACCACGCGCCGCCCACCGTCGGCCCCGACGGCAGCGGCCACGACGTGTACCTGCACACCACGACGCCGGCGGCGACCACGACCGGCGCCACCATCGTCGCCGCGCCGTGCACCGCCGGGCCCGCCGCGGTGTTCGCCTACACGGGCGCGATCCAGACCTTCACCGTGCCGGCCGGCTACACCGAGGTCCTGATCGACGCGCTCGGCGCCAGCGGCGGCCACACCGGCAGCTACGTCGGCGGGTTCGGCGCCTCGGTCACGACCGCCGTGCCCGTCACCGGCGGCGACGTCCTGCAGATCCTCGTCGGCCAGCAACCCGCGCTGCAGGCCGGCGGCCTCGACGGCTGCGGCGCCAGCGGCGGCGGCGGCTCGTTCGTCGTGCGCGCCGGGGCACCGCTCGCCGTCGCCGGCGGCGGGGGCGGCGCGGCCGGCTACTCGTCGTACTCGATCAACGGCGCCGACGCCTCGCTGACCGGTGACGGCGTCGCGTCCGGCGCGCTGCTCGGCGGTACCGGCGGCGCCGGCGGTGCGAGCGTGGCGTACGAGGGCGGCGGCGGCGGCGGGCTGACCGGCGCCGGCGCCAACGGCGAGGGGCTCGGCGGCCAGGCGTTCGCCAGCGGCGGCGCCGGCGGCGCGCGCGCCACCTCCGAGAGCTGCACCGGCAGCAACGGGGGCTTCGGCGGCGGCGGCGGCGGCGGCAACGACCTCGCGGGCGGCGGCGGCGGCTACAGCGGCGGCGCCGGGCAGAACTCGAGCCCGATCGGCCTGCGCGCCGGCGGCGGCGGCAGCTTCGCCGCGGGCGCCGCGCCCACGATCACGCTGCGCGCCGCCCACGGCCATGGCCAGGTGACGATCACGCCGCGGTGACGTCCTGCCGCGACGAGCGCGCCGCGCGCTACTGCGGGATCGCCACGCCGTGCTGCTCGAAGCACGCCGCGCCGCGCTTGCCCTGCTCCTCCATCACCAGGCGCGCGTCGCCCGGGCGCAGCTTGCGCCTGGACTGCTTGAGCTCCGCCGCCCACGCCGAGACCTTCTTCGCGACCTTCTCGGCGCACTTCTTGTCCTTGCACGCGCACACCTCGTCGGTGAGCTTGGTGTAGGCGACCAGCGCCGGCTCGTGGGCCGACAGGCACCGGTCGATCTTCGCCTGCGCGGCCTGCAGCGCCGGCAGATCGGCGTCGGCGATCGCGCCGGCGCTCTGCCCCAGCGTGACGACCTCCGCGCCGACCCCGTCGGCGCACGCCGCGTCGGTGCACGCACACGCCTTGCCGGCCAGCGCCTCCAGCTTGCCGACGAGCGGCCCCGGCGCCGCCGCGGCCTTCGCCTCGTCCTTGCTACACCCGGCCGCGGCGACCACCGCGGCGAGCACGAACACGCAGCCCACGATCTTGTGCATGTCAGGCGGAGCCCGGCGCGACCGGTTGTGACGACCGGCCGTCACCGCGCCTGTGACGCGACGCCACGGCGCGACGAACGTTCACCCCTCCCCGACCGCCCGCCGCCGGGTACGCTGGCGCCATGACCGCCCGGCGCGACCACGCGGACGACCTGCGCGGCGTCACCCGGCTCGTCGTCGACGCGACGCGCGAGGTCACGACCACCGTCGAGGACATGCACCGCACGATCGCCGACGGCCCGCTCGGGCTGGCGCGGCCGTTCACCGCGCCCGGCCGGGTCGTGTCGAGCCTGGTCTACGGCGGCGTCCGCGGCGTGACGTCGCTCGTCGGGCGCGGCGTCGACCGCGCGCTCGCCGAGCTCGGGCCGCGGCTGGGCGCGAGCCGCCCCGGTCCCGAGCGCGAGGTCCTGCTCGCCGCGGTCAACGGCGTCGTCGGCGACTGGCTCGAGCAGTCGGGCAACCCGCTGGCGATCCCGTCGCGGCTGCGCCGCGGCGGCGTCCCCCTGGCGCTCGAGCGCGCCGCGCTCGCCGGCGCGTTCCCCTCGGCCACCGGCCGCGTCCTGGTGCTCGTCCACGGCTCGTGCATGAGCGACGTGCAGTGGCGCCGGCGCGGTCACGACCACGGCGAGGCGCTCGCCGACGCGCTCGGCTACACGCCGGTCTACGCCCACTACAACAGCGGGCGGCACATCTCGCACGCCGGGGCCGACCTCGCCACGCTGCTCGAGGCGTTGCTCGCCGGCTGGCCCGTCGCCGTCGACGAGCTGGTCCTGCTCGGCCACTCGATGGGCGGCCTGGTGTCGCGCAGCGCGTGCCACGCCGCCGAGCGCGCCGGCCACGCCTGGCGCGGCGCGCTGCGCGCGCTCGTGTGCCTCGGCTCGCCGCACCACGGCGCGCCGCTCGAGCGCGGCGGCAACCTGCTGCACGGCGCGCTCGGCGCGACCCGCTACACCGCGCCGCTGGCGCGGCTCGCCCGGCTGCGCGGCGCCGGCATCACCGACCTGCGCCACGGCGCCGTGATCGACGCGCACTGGGAGGGCGTCGACCGGTTCGAGGTCGGCGGCGACCGACGCCGGCCGGTGCCGCTGCCCGCGGGCGTCGCGTGCTACGCCGCCGCGGCGACGCTGGCGCGCGAGCCGTCCGACCGGCCGCCGGGTGACGGCCTGGTCCCGGTCGACAGCGCGCTCGGGCGCCACCCGCGGCCCGAGCTGACGCTGGCGTTCCCGCCGGCGCACCAGCTCGTCGTGCCCGGCGCCAGCCACTTCGATCTGCTCGATCACCCGCAGGTGGCCGCGCAGCTCGCCGCCTGGCTCGCGCGCCCCGCGCTGCCGCCGGGCTGATCAGCGCACGCGCGCGCCGCGCGCCCGCACGCGCGCGCGACAGGCGCGAGCTGCGCTACGCTGCCGGCGTGTCGCCCGCGCCCCGCCCGCCGCTCGCGCTCGTCGTCGTCGTCGTCGTCGTCGTCGCGCTCGGGGGCGCGTCCGCGTGCGGCGGCGCCGCGCCGCCCGCCCCGGCGCCCGCCGCGGCCGCCGGGCGGGTCCTGGTCAACGTCGACGAAGACGGCGTCGCGATGATGGGGCTCGATCCCGTCTCGTACACGGCGCCCGGCGGGCCCGAGGCCGGCGACGCGGCCCACGCCGTCGCGCACGGCGGCGCCACGTACTGGTTCGCGTCGGCGGACCACGCCGCCGCGTTCGCCGCCGCGCCCGACCAGCACGCGCCGCGCTACGGCGGATTCTGCGCCTACGCCGCGTCCCAGGGCCGGCTGACCGAGGTCGATCCGGAGATCTTCCTGATCCACGACGGGCACCTGTTGCTGTTCGCGAGCCACGACTTCCACGACCGGTTCGCCGCCGACCCGGCTCGCCTGCTCGCCGAGGCCGATCGTCGCTGGCCGGCGCTGGTCGCGCGCCACGGCGCGCCCGTCGACTGATCCGCGCAACCGCGGTGCGCACGCGCGCGAGGTCGGCCGCGCGCAACGTCGGTGCGGCGGAGCCTCGACGCCGCAACCACCGGGGCGTGGGCCCCACGCCGGCCACCGCCGCGCGCACGTCGCGTCGCGCACATCGCCGGGGCACGCGCGTTGCACACCGCCGCGCGCATGCGCCACCTCCCCATCACCCTCCTCGTCACCTCCGCCCTCGCCCTGTCCGCCTGCGCGTTCGGCGACAACTCCAGTGCGGATCCGCTCGCCGCCCCGACCGCGCTGACCGCGACGGCCGTCGACGGCGCCGCGCACCTGCAGTGGGCCGACAACGCGACGGCCGAGACCGGCTACCTCGTCCTGCGCCGCCTCGTCGACGGCGAGTACGCGGAGCTCGCGACGCTGCCGGCCGACGCGACCTCGTACGTCGACGCGACGGTCGCCACGGGCGCCTCGTACGTCTACCTGGTGATCGTCACCGGCGACGGCGACGAGACCTCGTCCGACGAGGTCGCGTTCACGATGCCGTGACCGCCGGCGCCGCGACGGCCGTCACGCCGCGGCGGCTTTTCCTCGACAGGACGGCACGGGCCCGGCCACCATCGCCGGCATGCCGCGCCTGCCCGCCGCGCTCGCCGCCGTCGTCCTCGCGTCCTGCGGCGGCGCCGCCGCCGGCCCTGACGCCGACGACGATCTGTTCGACGCGGCGCCGCCCGCCGACGCGCCCGATCCGAGCGTCGTCGAGACCCGCTCGCTGACGATCGGCCCGGTCACCGTCCCGCCCGGCGGCGAGGACACGATCTGCGTCGTCCTCGACCTCGGCAACGACGCCGCGCGGATGGTGCGGGCGATCCGCACCGAGCTGACGCCGGGCACCCACCACGTCATCGTCACGCGCAGCGACGCGGCGCCCGCGCCGGCGCCGGTGTCGTGCGGCGCGTTCGCCGGCGGCTCCGCCGACAGCGAGGTCCTGTTCATCGCCCAGCAGAGCGCGTCCGGGCTGCAGTACCCGGCCGGCGCCGGGCTGCCGGTCACCGCGCACCAGTCGATCCACCTCGAGATGCACTACTTCAACCCGCACCCGACGGACGCGCTCGACATCGCCGGCACGGTGCACCTCGATCTCGCCGAGGACGTCGCCGGCCTGCGCCCGGTGCAGCTGCTGTTCACCGGCGAGCTGTCGCTGTTCATCCCCGCGGGCGAGATGGCGACCGTGACCAGCTTCCACCCGCTGCAGCCGGGCGTCGAGCTGTTCGCCACCACCGCGCACACCCACCAGTGGGGCCGCACCGCGACGGTCGAGCTCGCCGCCGGCGAGGGCGACGCCGACGCGACGCTGCTGCACGAGAGCACCGACTGGGCCGAGCGCCCGGTCGACGCGTTCGCGCCGATCACGATCGCCGCCGGCCAGGGCCTGCGCCTGACGTGCAGCTACCACAACGAGTCCGACCAGGACGTCGGCTTCGGGCTCGGCGCCGAGGACGAGATGTGCTTTCTGTGGGCCCACTACGTCGCGCCCGCGCCCTGACGCGCGCCGCTCACCCGCCGCGCGGTCGCGGTCGCCGCGCGGCCGCGTCGATGCCGTACCTGGCCAGCGGCGCGATCACGTCGGCTGCGATCGTTCGCCGCGCCAGCGCCTGGTACGCCCCGGCCTCCATCCAGCCCAGCTCGTGGACGTGGCGCAGCGCGAACCCCTCGCGGGTCACCCCGTCGGAGGCACCGCCGACGAGCGGCTCCCACAGCGTCTCGTAGCGCGAGATCGTCGCGGCCGCGCTCCGGCCCAGCCGGGCGAGCTCGCGCGCCGTCAGCCGCGGCGCCGCCCAGTCGAGGAACAGCCAGCCGAACGCGCCGTGGGGCGCCTCGTCCCGCACGATCCGCTGCAGCACCCCGCGCGTCACGGGATGGGCCGCCGCGCGCATCGCGCCGGTCAACAGCGGCACGCTCAGCGCCTCGCCGACGCAGCAGATCCGCACGACCAGCTCGGCCGCGCGTGCCAGCGGCGCGGCCGCCTCCACCTCGAGCTCGAGCGCGGCGGGGTCGTAGTCGATCGGCGCGCCGCCGCCGAGCGCGCGCGCCACGCGCGCGCACAGCTCGACGTGGACCAGCTCGTCGGCGACGAACCCGCTCGCCATCGCGAGCAGATCGAGCGGCACGCGGGCCACGAGCATCGCCTGCTGCATCTGGGCCAGCCCGGCGGCGGTGCAGTACTCGTTGAACGCGTTCTCGGTCCACGCGATGCGCGCGCGGTCGACGAGGTGCGGCGGGTAGGCGCGCGGATCGAGGCTCGACCAGTCGTGCTCGTCGACCGCCGCCCCGAGGTGGCGCGCGTGGAACCGCCGCGCCCGGGTGCGGCTGACCCGCACGTCGAACCGCGCGCGGCTCACCGCAGCAGCACCACGAGCGCGACCGCGACGGCGAGGATCGCGGCGAGGGCGATCCCCGCCGCCACCGGCCGGCGCCGGATGACGCGCGCGCCGGGCAGCCGCGTGAACAGCCGGTCCTCGTAGAGGCTGCCCTTGGGGTTGCCCATGACGACCTCCCGCTGCCACGCGGGATCGGTCGGGCCGCCCCGCGGCCGCTCGTACGAGACGCCGGGGTTTCCCTGCAGCCCCGTCATCCACGCGAACGGGTCGTCCTGCGGCGGCGTGCCCGGCGGCGGCGCGGCCTGCGCGGGCGCCTCGGGCGCCACCACCGCGGGCGCGAGGATCGAGTCGTCGCCCTGCTCCTGCGCCGGCTCCGTCGGCTCCGGTGCCGTCCCGAGCTTCCAGCGGTGATCGTCCGTCATCTGGCCCCCGACGCCGATGCTACCGGATCGGCGGCGCCGGGGCGGCGTATGTTCGCGCTCGTGCCGCCCAGCGCCTCCGCCCCCGCGGTCGACGTCCCGACGTGCCCGGTGTGCGGTGACGGGCGCCGGCGCCGCCTGCCGACGCCCGGCCACCGGATCGACGACGCGCGATTCGCCGCCTGCGCGCCGCCGCCCGGGCTCGTCGCCTGCCGCGGCTGCGGCTTCGTGTTCGTCTCGCCGCGCCCCGACGACGCCACGCTCGCGGCGTTCTACGACGCGCAGGACTACACCGCGGGCGAGCCCGACGACGCGGCCGGCGCCGCGCTCGCGATCGAGCACCAGCTCGCGGCGCTCGCGCGCGCCGGCGCCGCGGTCGGCCCCGGCACGCGTCTGCTCGACGTCGGCTGCGGCGGCGGCCACCTGCTCGCCGCGGCGCGCGCCCGCGGCGCCGAGGTGCTCGGCGTCGACGCCGGCGCGCCGTCGCGCGCCGCGTGCGCCGCGCGCGGCCTGCCCGTCACCGCGCGCGCCGACGGGCTCACCGGCTTCGACGTCGTCGTGATCAGCCACACCCTCGAGCACGTGCCCGACCTCGCCGCCACCCTCGCGGCGTGCCGCGCCGCGCTCGCGCCGCGCGGCCACCTGCTGGTCGAGGTGCCCAACGTCGGCTCACTGCGCGCCCGCGCCGCGCCGACCTGGGCGAGCCGGCTCGGCGTGAGCGACGAGCGCCACCGCGCCTTCCCCGTCCACCTGTCGTACTTCGCGCCCGCGACCCTGCGCGCGCTGCTGGCGCGCCACGGCCTGTCGGTGGTGGCCATGACGACCCGCGGGCTCGGGC
Source organism: Myxococcales bacterium (assembly GCA_011526095.1). GTDB lineage: Bacteria > Myxococcota_A > Polyangia > Haliangiales > Haliangiaceae > WYBA01. Next base: position 13,383 of record WYBA01000307.1, read on the forward strand.
TATCGCTGCCGCGCCGCGCATGTCCGTCTCCGTCTCCGTCTCCGTCTCCGTCTCCGTCTCCGTCTCCGTCTCCGTCTCCGTCTCCGTCTCCGTCTCCGTCTCCGTCTCCGTCTCCGTCTCCGTCTCCGTCTCCGTCTCCGTCTCCG
>WYBA01000308.1 GCA_011526095.1 Myxococcales bacterium
CAGACGCCGGGACGCCGTCGAGGCCGCGGCCGCGCGCCTCGTCCTCGACCGCGAGCACGCCGCGGCACAGCGCGGCGCACGCCGGGCACCGCGCCGCGTGCGCCGCCGCGGCGGCGCGCGCGGCGGCGGACAGCTCGCCCATCGCGAGCCGCTCGAGCGTGTCGTCGGACAGGTGCGCGCTCACGGGAACCCTCGTCGTTGTAGCGCGCCGCGCAGGTCCGCCATCCCCCGGGCGATCAGGTTTCGCGCCTTCTGGTACGGCCAGCCGTGCAGCCGCATGATCTCCTCCACCGCGAACCCCGCGAGGTGCGCGCGCGCGGCGGCGGCGCGGTCGGGCGGCAGCTCGGCGAGCGCCGCGTCGGTGGCCTCGTGCAGCCGGCGCGCACGCAGCGCGTCCTCGGGCCCCGGCCCGTCGTCGGCGATCGGGCTGATCGGATCGAGCTCGACCGGGCCCTCGGCGGCCTCCCTGCGCAGCAGACGGATCGTCTCGCGGATCGCGCACCGGTAGAGGTAGGAGGCGGGCTGCTCGATGGTTTGCTCACCGCGCTGGAGCTGCCGCCACAGCGCCTCGGCGACCCGCTGGAGCACCTCGTCGCCGAGGTCGGGGTCGCGGCGCCGCGACACCTTCGCGACCGCCGCCCGCACGACGTGGGCGTACCCCTGCACGAGCTTCTCCAGCTGCTCGTCCGCCCCGTCCATCGCCCGGCACGTTCGCACGCAGGGCGGCCCGTCGCAACGGGCCGGGCCTTGCGGCCGGCGTGCGCGAGATGTCGCGGGGGGGGGCGCCCGCGCTACTTCGCGACCGGGAACTTGGCGAGCTTGTACTGCAGCGTGCGGCGGTGCATGCCGAGCACGCGCGCGGCCTTGCTGATGTTGCCGTTGCACTCGCGCAGGACGCGCTCGATGTGCTCCCACTCGACGCGCGCCAGCGACGGGACCTCGAACTCGGGCTCGGCCGGCGCCGGCTCGGCCTCGGAGTCGAACGCGGCGAGGATCCGGTCGGCGTGCGCCGGCTTGGTGAGGTAGTCGCGCGCGCCCAGGCGCATCGCCTCGACCGCGGTCGCGATGCTGCCGTAGCCGGTGACGACGACGACCGCGATCGCCGGGTGGAGCTCGATCAGGTCCTTGACGACGGTGAGCCCGCTGGGGCCGGGCATGCGCAGGTCGACGATCGCGCGGTCGAACGCGCGCCGGCCGGCGAGGGCGACCGCGGCGGCGTGGTCCTTCGCCTCGACGACCTCGAAGCCGCGCTCGACCAGCGCGCGCCCGAGGCGCTCGCGCAGGCGGTCGTCGTCGTCGACCAGCAGGATCGAGGTCACGCGGCGGCTCCTTGCATCGGCAGGTGCATCGTCGTGCGGGTGCCGACGCCGGGCAAGGACTCGATCGTCAGGCCGCCGCCGCGGCTCTCGAAGAACGCGCGCGCCAGGAACACGCCGAGGCCGAGGCCGCGCCCCGGCTGCTTGGTCGTGAAGAACGGCTCGCCGATCCGCGGCAGCAGCTCGGCGGGGATCCCGGCGCCGCGGTCGACGACGGCGATCCGCACGGCGTCCGCGCTCTGGGAGATCTCGACGGCGACGCGATCCTCGGGGCCGCTGGCGTCGAGCGCGTTGCGGATCATCGCGACGACCGACTGCACGAGCTGCTCCGACGGCACGCGCAGCCGCAGCCGCGGCGCCGCCGCGGTCAGCTCGACCCGCGCGGCGCGCGCCTCGCCGAGGTGCTCGCGGATCCGCTCGACCAGCGTCGCGGCGTCGAGCGGCTCGGCGTCGTCCTCGGTCGCCGCGGCGCGCGCGCCCATCTTGCCCAGGATCTCCTGGCACCGGTCGCACTCGAGCAGGATCAGCCGCAGGTCCTCGGCGAGCGGCTCGCACTCCGGCAGCCGCGCGGCGCGCAGCGCGGCCTCGTGCGCCGCGACCGCGATCGTCGACAGCGGGCTGCCCAGCTCGTGCGCCGCGCCGGCGGCGAGCGTCGTCAGCGCGGCGAGCCGCGCGTTGCGCGCGCCGGCCTCACGCAGCTGCGCGATCTGCTCCCGCTGCGCGGCGATCGCGCGCGAGATCCGCCCGACGAAGAACGCGGTGAGCCCGGTCGCCAGCACGAACGCCACCCACATCCCCTGCAGGTGGTACTCGAAGCCCGCGCCGTCGGCCGCGCCGGGGATGGCGTGGCCGGCGTGGCCGGCGTGCCCCGCGTGCGGATCGGCCGCCCCGCCGCCCGGCGTCGGCAGCACGAACAGCAGGCCGAACCCGCTGGCGCACAGCAGCGCGACCAGCGCGGTCCACCGCGCGCTGAGCACCACCGCCGACAGCGTGATGTAGACGAGGTAGAGCACCGTGAACGGGTTCATCGGCCCGCCCGACGCCGCGAGCAGCACGGTCAACAGCGCCGTGTCGAGCAGCAACAGGCCGCCGATCATCGGCGCCGTCGACCACCGCGCGCGCCGCGACCGCAGGCCGAGCGCGAGCGCCGCGTTCGACGCGGCGCCGAGGCCGAGCCCGGCGACGAACGGCGGCCAGCTCAGCGCGACGCCGATCCGCCACCCGACGACGAGCGCGAGCGCCTGCCCGGCGAGGAACATCCACCGCAGGCGGATCAGCCACGGCAGGCTGATCTCCGGCTCGAGGTTGGCGGCCACGGCTCCAGATGACCCGGCCGCACCGTCGTCGTCAAGCCGACACGACCCTGCGGCATGTCCGCGCAGACCCCGCGGGTGCGTGATTATTTCGCACGGGTTGGCCGCGCGGGCCGTGCTCAACCTCGCTATCGAGGTACCCATGAAGTGTCCCCTGCTCACCACGTTCCTGCTGGGCGCCGCGTCGCTCGCCGCGTGCGGCGACGACAGCGGCGATGATCACGATCACGACCACGACGCGCCCGACGCCGCCGTGGTCGAGCCGGACGCCGACGCGTCCCCCGATCCGGTCACCGTGACGTTCGCCGCGCACGTGGACGGCACCGCGTTCGCCTGCGGCCAGAGCTACGCGAACATCGGCTCGACCGACGCGGCCTACGTCGGCTCGGACTTCCGGTTCTACATCCACGACCTCGTCGTCACGACCGCGACCGGTGACGTCCCGGTCACGCTCGACGCCGGCGACTTCCAGGACGCCGAGCACGGCATCGCGCTGCTCGACTTCGAGGACGCCACCGCGAACTGCCAGATGGGCTCGGCGGCGACCCACACCGCCGTGACCGGCACCGTGCCGGCGTGGACCGCGATCACCGGGGTCAAGTTCAAGGTCGGCGTGCCGTTCGACATGAACCACCTCGACGCCACGACGGCCGAGGCGCCGATGAACATCCCCGCGATGTTCTGGGCGTGGTCCTCGGGCTACAAGTTCCTCAAGCTCGACGGGGTCGTCGGCGGCAACGGGTTCAACCTGCACCTCGGCTCCACCGGCTGTGGTACGACGGGCTCGACCCCGCCGGACGCGCCATGCGCCAACCCCAACGTGTTCGAGGTGGAGCTCGCCGGGTTCGATCCGGCGGCCGACACGATCGTCGCCGACGTCGCCGCGGTGCTCGCCGACGCCGACATCACGGTCAACACGGCGATGACCGCGCCCGGCTGCATGTCGTTCCCGGGCGACCCCGAGTGCACGACGATCCTGCCCAAGCTGGGCCTGCCGTACGGCGACACTCCGGCCGGGACCCAGGTCCTGTTCACCGCGGCCGCCGGGGAGTGATGCGCGGGTCAGCGGCGATCTCCGCGGCGCTCGCGCTCGTCAGCGTGGGTGGGGGCGCGGTCGCGGTCGGCTGCGGTGGCCCCGACGAGGCGACGCCGGACGCCGGCGAGCTCGCCCCGGACGCCGCGGTGATCGAGCCCGACGCCGCGGCGCCGACCTGGCCGTTCCCGCTGCCGCCGGGGTTCCCCGTGCCGCGCCTGCCCGAGGGGCGCGCGCTCACGGCCGAGCTCGCCGAGCTCGGTCGCTACCTGTTCTACGACGTGCGCCTGTCGGCCAACGGGACGCAGGCGTGCGGGTCGTGTCACCTGCAGGCGCGCGCGTTCACCGACGGGCGCGTCACCTCGGTCGGGTCCGAGGGCGCCGTGCTGCGCCGCAACGCGATGAGCCTGGCCAACGTCGCGTACAACCCGACCCAGACGTGGGCCAACCACCTGCTCGTCGATCTCGAGAGCCAGGCCCACGTCCCGATGTTCGGCGAGAACCCGATCGAGCTCGGGATCACCGGCCACGAGGACGAGATCCTGGCGCGCCTGCGCGGTGACTCGACCTACGACGCGCTGTTCGCGGCCGCGTTCCCCGACGCCGCGCCGACCGAGGAGCTCGACTTCGGGCACGTCATCCTGGCGATCTCGGCGTTCGAGCGCCGCCTGATCTCGGGCGACTCGCCGGTCGACCGCTACCGCGCCGGCGACGAGGACGCGATCTCCGAGGCGGCGAAGCGCGGCGAGGCGATGTTCTTCTCCGAGACGTTCGAGTGCCACCACTGCCACGGCAGCTTCAACTTCACGATCGCCGTCGACCACGCCGGCCTCGCGGCGCCGCAGCCGGCGTTCTTCAACACCGGCCTGTACAACGTCGGCGGCACCGGCGCGTACCCCGCGATCGATCAGGGCCTGTACGAGCTGACGCAGGACCCCAACGACATGGGGCGCTTCCGCCCGCCGACCCTGCGCAACGTCGCGGTCACCGGGCCGTACATGCACGACGGCTCGGTCGCCACGCTCGACGAGGTGATCCGGATCTACGAGCGCGGCGGCCGGCTGATCGAGGACGGCCCCAACGCCGGCGACGGTCGGCTCAACCCGGAGAAGAGCCCGTTCGTCCCGGGGTTCACCCTCACCGACGAGGAGCGCGCGGATCTGCTCGCGTTCCTCGAGGCGCTGACCGACACCACGTTCCTCACCGATCCGTCGCTGTCGGATCCGTTCGCGCCGGCGGTGGCGCCGTGAGGCTGGTGCTCGCGATGCTCGTCGTGGTCGCGCTCGGCGCCGCCGGGCGCGACGCCGCCGCGCAGCACGAGCACCACCACGGCACCGGCCAGACCCCGGGGCACGCCGCCGGGCACGGCGAGCACGCTCACCACGCGCCGCGGTTCGAAGCCGGGCTCGCGGTCGAGGCCGCCACCGTCGAGGGCGGCGCCTACCAGGGCGTCGCGCCGACCCTGGCGTGGACGCCCGGGCGGTTCGGCCTGCGCGTCGTCGTGCCCACCTACCACCTCGCCCGCAACGGGTTCGGCGACACCGGCCTGGGCGACGTGATCGTCTCGGGGCACGCGCAGCTCGTCGGCGGCCACGGCTGGGCGCTCGGCGCGGTCGCCTCGGTCGGCGCGCCGACCGGCAACGCGGACACCCACCTCGGCATGGGCCACTACATGGTCATGCCGTCGCTGTTCGTCGCGGCGCAGCGCGGCCGCGCCTCGTTCACCGTGCACCTCGGCGGCGGCAAGAGCCTCGGCGGCGAGACGCACATGGGCCACGTCGGCGCGATCGTCAGCCCGATGAACGCGACCGAGGTCGGCGGATCGGTGCGCGCCGGCCTCGCGGTCGCCGACGCCCTGTCGATCCACGGCACCGCCGGCGTCGCGGTCCCGATCGGCGACGGCGTGACGCGCTCGACCGCGGGCGCCGGCGCGCGCCACCAGCTCGCCGGGGTCGACGTCGGTGTCGAGCTCCACGTCCCGCTCGCCGGCGATCCCTACCGCGTCCGCCTCGTCGCCGACGTCGCCTATCGGTTCTGAGCTCGCCCGGAGGACCCATGCGCGCCGTCCCATCCCCCGTCTCCCTCGCAGCACTCGGGCTCGCCGCGGCCGTCACGCTGGCGGCGTGCGGTCACGAGGAGACGTGCTCGGTCCACAGCCACGGCGATGTCTGTGCCGAGTGCACGGGCGACGAGCAGCCCGCCGCGCCCGGCACGCGCTCGGTCGGCGCCGACGGCGTGCTCGCGATCGAGCTGGTGACCGCGACCGAGCAGTTCGCGCCCGGCGCGCAGACGATCGTGATCCGCGTCGAGGACGCCGCCGGCGATCCGGTCGACGGCGTCACGTTCGACGCGATCGACGTCGAGGGCAACGGCCACGCCAGCCCGCTCGTCGCCGAGGCCGCGCCGACCGGCGCCGCGGGCGAGTACGAGATCACGATGCTCGCCTACCTCGAGCCGGTGCGCTCGACCGTGACCTTCGCGCTGTCCGCCGGCGCGCTGAGCGATGTCGTCGTGTTCACGTTCTGCGTGGTCGAGAGGTAGCCGCGACGGGTGGCTACCCGCGTGGCCACCTGTCGCGTGGCTGGCCGGTTGACGTCCAGGGTTGCGCGGACATGCGCGAGGCCCGTGCCTTGCAGCCCGATCGCCCGATGCGCTCCGTCCCGGTCTTCGCGCTGGCGTGGTGTCCGATCGTCCTGGCATGCGCGGCCGAGCCGCCGGTCGCGCCGGACGCCGCCTCGGCCGCGGCTGACGCGGCGGTGCCCGACGCCTCGCCCCCCGACGCGGCGAGCCCCGACGCGACGAGCCCCGACGCGGGCGTCGCGTGCCGCACGATCACCGCGACCGACCTCTCCGCGCTCGACCTCACCGTCACGCGCCACGTCCGCGCGATCTACTTCACCCCGTCGGACCGCCCGTTCCGCGCGTGCGTCCACGAGCACCTCGACCGCTTCGCCTACCTCGCGCAGGCGTTCTTCCGCGACGAGCTCGCCGCCCACGGCTTCGTCGACGGCAACGGCGCCGGCAAGACGTTCGCGCTCGACGCCGCGCCCGACGGGACCTGGGACGTCGTCTACCTCGTCGGCGAGCAGCCGGCCGCGTTCTACCAGGCGCAGGACGACGCCCCCGGCGCCGCGATGGCCGAGATGTTCCGCCGCGTCCCCGCCGCGTTCCACGAGCGCAACGTCACGCTCTACCTCTACGACCTCGCGGTCGTCGAGGACCGCGCGATCCGCTACTCGGGCAACGGCGGCTCGGGCGCGCCGTGGGAGGGCGAGGGCACCGGCTACGTCCTGCAGGGCGCCCACTTCCTCGGCCTGCCCGGGTTCGACACGATCGCGCTCGACGCCGCCGACCAGGGCGCGATGTTCGAGCGCACCGAGGACGCGGGGGTGGATGACTGGGACGGCGACCAGGCGTTCGGCCCGCTGACCCGGGGCGAGTACACGTCCACCTACCTCGGCGCCGCCCTGCACGAGCTGGGGCACGCCTTCTACCTGGACCACCTGTTCACCGACTACGACGGCGACGGCGTCGAGACCAACCTGATGGGCAATGGATTCCGCCGACTTTCGGGGCGGTACACCCCGGCCGGCTACCAACCCCCGACCGAGCTCGGCCCGGACCACGCCGCCGCCCTGGACGCGGCCTGGATGTTCCAGCCCTAGGCAGCCGCGCGCCGGTCGTGGTAACCCACCCGCCTTCCCATGCAGGTACGAATCGAAGACGTCTCCCCGGTCGAGAAGAAGCTCATCGTCGAGGTCCCCTGGGAGACCGTGAGCGCCAGGCTGGGCGACGCCTACCGCGAGCTCGGCAAGGGCGTCCAGCTCAAGGGCTTCCGCAAGGGCAAGGTCCCGCGCTCCGTCCTCGAGCAGATGTACGCGCCGCGCGTCAACCTCGACGTCGCCAACGAGCTCGTGCGCGAGTCGTTCTTCACCGCCGCCAACGAGCACAAGCTCGCCGCGGTGTCGGAGCCGCGCGTCGAGAAGTTCTCGCAGGTCAAGAAGGGCGAGCCGTTCAGCTTCGAGGCGATCGTCGAGGTCCGCGGCGAGGTCGTCCCGCAGGACTACGAGGGCCTGCCGATCGAGCGCCGCAAGCTCGACGTCAAGGACGAGGCGGTCGAGCAGGCGCTGCTCCAGCTCCAGCGCGAGCACACCGAGCTCAAGCCGATCGAGGGCCGCACCGAGACCCAGGCGGGCGACGTGCTGGCGCTCGAGATCAACGGCACGATCGGCGAGCACGAGGTCAAGCAGCCGCGGTTCGGCCTCGACCTCGACGACAAGGAGCGCGAGCCGCTGCCCGGCCTCGCCGCCGCGATGACGGGCGTCCCGCTCGACACCAAGGGCAAGGAGATCGAGCTCGACGTGCCGGACGACTGGCGCGACGAGGGCCTGCGCGGCCGCAAGGCCAAGATCACCGTGTCGATCGTCGACGCGCGCGAGAAGGACGTGCCGGCGCTCGACGACGAGTTCGCCAAGGACACCGGCAAGGGCGACACGCTCGCCGACGTCCGCGCCGCGCTGCGCGCGGACCTCGAGGCCCGCGAGGGCGAGGTGATCAAGGGCGAGGCGCGCCAGGCCGCGCTCAAGCAGCTGGTCAAGCGCAACCAGATCACGGTCGCGCCGGCGCTGATCGAGCGCGGCATCGAGATCCAGTTCAACCGCCTGCGCGCGATGCTCGGGATGCAGCCGCCCAAGCGCGGCGAGCGGCTCCAGGTCCCGCCCGAGCTCAAGGACAAGCTGCGCCCGGCCGCGACCGACGAGGTCCGCGGCCAGCTCGTGCTCGAGGCGATCGCCGACAAGGAGAACGTCGCGGTGACGGACGCGGAGCTCGACGCGCACCTCGCGCCGACGGCGCGCGCGCGCAACATCCCGGTCGCGCGGCTGCGCGCCGAGTGGGCCAAGGACGGGCGCCTCGACAACGCGACCTGGCAGCTGCGGACCCAGAAGGTCCTCGACTCGCTGGTCGCGCGTGCGTCGATCACCGAGGTCGAGAAGCTGTCGGAGCCGGTCGGTGACGATCTCGGCCTGGGCGACGTCGGCGAGGCGGCGGCCGAGGCGGTCGCCCACGGTGAGCCGGGCCACGTCCACGGCCCCGACTGCGATCACTGAGATCGCGCGCTCGTCGACGGGAGCGAGCGGGACCGAACGCGCGTCGTCGCGCGCCGCGTCACGGCGCGCGCGCCGGCGGCGAAAAAAACCTAGCCGTTCGGTCCGTTGCACCTCGGAGGGGGCCCCCGTACAGTCGGGGGCAAGCGCCATGGCCACGACCAATTACCTGATCCCCACGGTCATCGAGCAGACCCATCGCGGCGAGCGTGGCTGGGACATCTTCTCCCGCCTGCTCAAGGACCGCATCGTCTTCCTCGGCACGCCGATCAACGACGACATCGCGAACGTGGTCATCGCCCAGCTCCTGTTCCTCGAGTCCGAGGAGCCGGAGAAGGACATCATGATCTACATCAACTCGCCGGGCGGCCACGTCTCGGCGGGCCTGGCGATCTACGACACGATGCAGTACGTGCGGTGCGACGTCGCCACGATCTGCATGGGCCAGGCGTCGTCGATGGGCGCGTTCCTGCTCGCCGCCGGCACCAAGGGCAAGCGCTACGGCCTGCCCCACGCCCGCGTGATGATCCACCAGCCGCTGGCGGGCTTCCAGGGCCAGGCCACCGAGATCGAGATCCACGCGCGCGAGCTGCTCAAGACGCGCGAGACGCTCAACGCGCTGCTCGCCAAGCACACCGGCCAGCCGATCGCGAAGATCCAGGAAGACACCGAGCGCGACTACTTCATGTCGTCGGAGCAGGCCAAGGCGTACGGCCTGATCGACGAGGTGATCACCCAGAAGAAGGCCCCCGAGGCCAAGTAACTCCCGCCGGGATCCCGCTCATGCCGCCCGAGAAACGCGATGGCGCGTCGTCGCTGACCTGCTCCTTCTGCGGCAAGTCGCAGAAGGAGGTCAAGAAGCTCATCGCCGGGCCGACGGTCTACATCTGCGACGAGTGCATCGGCCTCTGCAACGACATCATCGCGGAGGAGATCGAGAAGGAGGACCAGCCGTACGGCGGCGGGGCCATCCCGAAGCCGGCGCAGATCAAGAAGGTCCTCGACGAGTACGTCATCGGGCAGGAGCGGGCGAAGAAGATCCTCTCGGTCGCGGTCCACAACCACTACAAGCGGATCGACGCCAAGCCGGTGACGCCCGGCCCGGGCGGCGCACCCTCCGACGACGACGTCGAGCTGCAGAAGTCGAACATCCTGCTGCTCGGCCCGACCGGCTCGGGCAAGACGCTGCTGGCGCAGACGCTGGCGCGCATCCTCAACGTCCCGTTCGCGATCGCCGACGCCACCAACCTCACCGAGGCGGGGTACGTCGGCGAGGACGTCGAGAACATCATCGTCTCGCTGCTGCAGAACGCCGACCACGACATCGAGCGGGCGCAGCGCGGCATCGTCTACATCGACGAGATCGACAAGATCGCCCGCAAGAGCGACAACCCGTCGATCACGCGCGACGTCTCGGGCGAGGGCGTCCAGCAGGCGCTGCTCAAGATCATCGAGGGCACGCTGGCGTCGGTGCCGCCCAAGGGCGGCCGCAAGCACCCGCAGCAGGAGTTCCTCCAGGTCGACACGACCAACATCCTGTTCATCTGCGGCGGCGCGTTCGTCGGGCTCGAGGACATCATCGAGAACCGCGTCGGCCAGAAGATGATCGGCTTCGGCGCGACGCAGAAGCGGACGATGGCCAGGGACCGGTGGGAGCTGCTCAAGGAAGTGCAGCCCGAGGATCTGCTGAAGTACGGCATGATCCCCGAGTTCATCGGCCGCCTGCCGGTGATCGCGCCGCTGCACGAGCTCGACGAGGACGCGCTGGTCCAGATCCTCACCCAGCCCAAGAACGCGCTGGTGAAGCAGTACCAGAAGCTGTTCGAGATGGACGGGGTGAAGCTGAAGTTCACCAAGGGCGCGCTCTACAAGGTCGCGCAGCTCGCGCACACCCAGAAGAGCGGCGCGCGCGGCCTGCGCGCGATCCTCGAGAGCGCGCTGCTCGACATCATGTTCGAGACGCCCGGCCAGAACGTCAGCGAGGTGATCATCAACGAGGACGTGATCGAGAAGCACGCCCCGCCGATCATCACCTACACCAAGGAAGCGAACGCCGCGTCGTAGCCGCGGGCGTCCCGGCGGCCACGCCGCGAGCGGGCCCGCTCAGTCGCAGGCGAGCCCGGCGAGGCTCGCGAGCTGCTGGTAGGAGTTCTGGGTGGCGCCGCAGAAGCACCCGCGCTCCTCGGTCTCCCCGCACGACACGTCCATGTCGAGGAAGGTCCGGGCGCCGCAGCTCGGATCCCACGCCATGACGTCGTCGCACTGGAACGTGTGATCGAGGCCGAACGTGTGGCCGACGACCTGCGCGGTGTCCTCGCACAGCAGCGACGCGTCGTCGTACTGGCCGCCCATCACGTAGGCGATCGAGCGCGGCAGCGGGTCCACCCCGTCGGTCGGGCAGTTGATCGGCGAGATGCTGAGCGACTGCTCCGGCGCGCCGACCTCGGCGGCCGCGCCGATGAACACGATCTCGCGGTGCACCGCGTCGGCCGGGTCAGTCGTCGTCACGACGACGTGGAACGGCGCGAGCAGCGACGCGACGCAGGTCCGGACGTCGTCGAGGCTGATCGCCCCCGCGTACGGCGCCAGCGTGCGCTCCATGCTCAGGATGCTCGAGGTGTTCGTCGACGAGTCGTCGAGGCCGGGGGTGTACGTGCCGCCGCCGCCGTTGAGGAACACGGTGACGGGTTCGCCGCACACCGCGGCGTCGGCCGCGGCGGTCGCGTCGGGCGCGGGCTCGGCGTCGGGCGGCGTCGAGGCGTCGTCGCCGCACGCCACCAGCAGGAGGGCTCCCATCACGACGATCCGCTTGTTCCCCATCGGCGGATCATACATGAGCGTCCGGCCGCGCCCGCCCTCGCTCCGTGGGGGCGTCTCGTGCCCACGCGGTTGTGGTGGCTGGCGCCGGGAGCGGGCCTGCCGATCCGCGCGTCCGCGGGCGCCGGTCGGTGGTACATCCGTAGCGCGTGACCCGGAGGATCCGACACTGGCGCGTCTACCGCGTGCTGCGCGCGGGCGTGACGATCTTCTTCGCGATCGTCCGCTACCTCACGCTCAAGGTGCGGCGGTGGATCCCCGGGCTGCGGCCGAGCCAGGCGTCGTGGGACCGCGCGCACCGCAAGACCGGGCGCGCGATCTACCGGCTGGCGACGACGCAGGGCGGGGCGTTCGTGAAGTTCGGGCAGGTCGTCGGCGCGCGCAAGGACGTGATGCCGCCGGCGCTGATCGAGCCGCTGGCCGGGCTGCACGACCAGGTGCCGCCGCGGCCGCTCAGCGAGCTGCGCGCCCACGTCGAGCACGAGCTGGGGCGCCCGCTCGACCAGGTGTTCGCGTCGATCGACGACCGCGCGCTCGCGGCGGCGTCGCTGGCGCAGGTCCACCGCGCGCGGCTGGTCACCGGCGAGGACGTCGTCGTCAAGATCCAGTACCCCGAGGCGCGGCGGCTGTTCCCGGTCGACCTCGGGTCGATGCGGCGGAGCGTGCGCGTCGTGCGGTGGCTGGCGCGGCTCGACCTGCGCCCGTTCGCCGACGAGCTGGCGCAGATGATCGCGCTCGAGCTCGACTTCACGCGCGAGGCCGCGTCGACCGAGCGCGTCCGCGCGAACTTCGCCGGCGTGCCCGGCGTCCGCGTGCCGCGCGTCCACGCCGAGCTGTCGACCGGCAGGCTGCTCGTGCTCGAGTTCGTCGAGGGGCGCGCGCTGACCGCGCCCGACGCGCTGCGCGCCGACGGCGTCGACCTGCGCCGGCTCGCGGACCAGGTCGCGACGCTGTACGCGACGATGATCTTCGACCACGGGTTCTTCCACGGCGACCCGCACCCCGGGAACCTCCTCGTCGCCGACGGCGGCGCGACGCTCGCGCTGCTCGACTTCGGCCTCGCCAAGGAGCTGCCGCCCGGGTTCGCCGACGGCGTCGCGACGATGCTGGTCAAGGGCCTCGGCGGCGACGTCGCCGGCGCGGTCGCCGCGGCGCGGACGATCGGCTTCGACCCGGCCGGCGATCACGCCGAGTTCACCGAGATGCTGAAGATGCTCATGGGCGACATGAGCAGCGGCAAGAACGCGCTCGAGGTGCTGCGCGGCGCCTCGATGAAGGACATCCCCGGCCACTTCACGCTGATCGGCCGCGTCATGATCCTGCTCAACGGCCTGTCGCACTCGCTGGTGCCGGGCGAGCGCGTGATCGCCCAGGCGATCGCCCGCCGCCTCGCGCCGCGGATCTTCGCGGCCAAGAGTAAGATCTCGGCGTGATCGGGAGGACCCTCGGCAGCTACACGCTCGAGCGCGAGCTCGGGCGCGGCGGGATGGGCGCGGTCTACGTCGCGACGCACGCGCTGCTGCGGCGCGCGGCGGCGATCAAGGTGCTGCGACCGGAGACCTCGCGCGACCGGACCGCGATCGAGCGGTTCTTCAACGAGGCGCGCGCGGCGACCGCGGTCAAGCACGCGGGCATCGTCGAGATCTACGACCTCGGCGTCGCGGAGGACGGCACCGCCTACATCGCGATGGAGCTGCTCGAGGGCGAGACCCTCGCCGCGCGGCTGCGCCGGCTCGGTCGCTTCGACGAGCACGCCGCGCTCGCGGTCGCGCGGCAGATCGTGGACGCGCTCGCCGCCGCGCACCGCGCGGGGATCGTCCACCGCGATCTCAAGCCCGACAACGTGTTCCTCGTCCCCGACGCGGCCGCGCCGGGCGGGACGCGCGTCAAGCTGCTCGACTTCGGCATCGCCAAGCTCGTCGCCGACGGCGCGGACGCCTCCGCCGGGCTGACCGCGACCGGCGCGGTGGTGGGCACGCCGTACTACATGTCGCCCGAGCAGTGCCGCGGGCTGTCCCAGATCGACGCACGGGCAGATCTCTACGCGCTCGGCTGCATCCTGTTCGAGCTGCTGTGCGGGCGCGTCCCGTTCCAGGGCGCGGGCACCGGCGACGTGATCGCGGCGCACATCCACGTCGAGCCGCCGTCGCCGCGCGCGCTCGCCGGCGTGATCTCGCCGCGGACCGAGGCGCTGATCCTGCGGCTGCTCGAGAAGTCGCCCGAGCTGCGGCCCGCCAGCGCCGCGGCGGTCGCCGCGGAGCTCACGCGCATCGCCGACGACCCGCCCGACGCCGGCGCGGACGCGAGCGGCGCGCCCGACGCGCTGGCGGCGCCGCGGGCGTCGGGCGTGGGCGCCGCGCCCGGGGCGCGGCTCGACCCGCTCGGGGCGACCGCGGTCGGGCCG
>WYBA01000309.1 GCA_011526095.1 Myxococcales bacterium
GTCGCGTAGAACCCGTCGAGCGAGCTGTCGTGCAGGCCCTTGGCCATCGCCTCCATCAGCGCGAGCCACTCGTGGGTCGACACGTGCAGCTTGTGCCGGCGCAGCTCGTAGAGGAAGTCGATCAGCACGGCGGGCTCGCTACGCCTTGGCTCGCTTGCCGACCAGCTCGACGTCGTGCTCGGTCTTGAGCAGCGTGCCGAGGAACGGGATCCCGCCGCCGACGCGGCCGAGATCGACGCCGGCCTTCTTGAGTGCGCAGATCCAGTCGATCAGCTCCGACGTCGACGGCCGCTTGCGGATCCGCGGCGTGCCGCGCAGCCCGTAGAACACCTCGAGCGCCTGGTCGAGCACCCGGTCGGCGACGTCGGGGTGGTGGACCCGGACGATCTGCGTCATCAGCGCGCGGTCGGGGAAGTCGATGTAGTGGAACACGCAGCGGCGCAGGAACGCGTCCGGCAGCTCCTTCTCGTTGTTCGAGGTGATCACGACGACCGGGCGCTGCTTGGCGACGACCTCCTTGCCGAGCTCGTCGATCCAGAACCGCATCGCGTCGAGCTCGAGCAACAGGTCGTTGGGGAACTCGATGTCGGCCTTGTCGATCTCGTCGATCAGCAGGACGACCTTCTTGTCCGAGGCCAGCGCCTCGCCGAGCGGCCCGAGCTTGATGTACTTGGAGATGTCCTTGACGTCGCCGTCGCCGAACCGGCTGTCGTGGAGGCGCGCGACCGTGTCGTAGACGTAGAGGCCGTCGCGCGCCTTGGTCGTCGACTTGACGTGCCAGCGCAGCAGGTCCATCCCGAGCGACGCCGCGAGGTTCTCGGCGAGCAGCGTCTTGCCGGTGCCGGGCTCGCCGCGCAGCAGCAGCGGCCGGCCGAGCGCCACCGCGACGTTGACCGCGTGGCGCAGCTCGTCGGAGGCGATGTACGTGTCAGTGCCGCGGAACTGGTCGAACGTCTCGTCGCGCATCGAGAGGCAGCGTACCCGAGATCCGGCGATGACGAGGGATCAGGATCGCGGCGCCCCTGGCCTCCCGGCCTCCGGCGCGTTCGCAGCCCCCCGCGCGCCCTCCCGCGCCGCGGGGACCGTGAGGCTCAGCGCTTCTTGCCGTGCACGTAGGCGTCGGCGACCGAGTACAGCCAGGTGCAGCCGGCGAGCACGCCGCCGGCCCACCCGACGAGCGGGATCGCGCCGACGATGCCGGCGCCGGCGACGATGTACACCGCCATCATCCCCACGCCCTTGTCCGACTCGCCGTTGACGACCTGGCCGAGCCCCGGCAGCAGCGCGCTGCACACGGCGGGGACCACCCCGCTGCCGCCACCGGAACGTCGGACCAGCGCCTTGCTCATGGGCCGATAGTGCCACGGCCCGCCAGGGCCGGCGAGCGCGAGATCAGAACCGGTACTGCGCGCCGAGGTGGACCAGCACGTAGTGCGAGGTGTACGTGCCGGCGTTGAACGGGCTCTCGAACGGCGTGCCGCTGTTGAGCGGCTGCGACGGGTCCGGCCCGTCGCGCTCGTCGAGCGGCTGCTCGCCGCCGTCGTCGGCGCAGCCCTGCCCGACCATCGCCGGGTTGCAGTCGTCGCCGACCTCGCGCGTGCCCTCGTGGACGAAGCCGCCGCCGAGCTGCAGCGTCAGCTTGTTCATGCGGTACGCGACGCCGGTGGCGATCGTCGTGCGCGCGGCGCCGTCGAAGTCGACGCGCTCCCAGCCGTCCTTGACCCCGGCGGTGTCCATCGCGACGCCGGCGCGGACATCGAGCGCGTTGGCCCCGACCGGCAGGGTGTAGCCGCCGCCGAGCCGCACCGAGATCACGTCCTTGGCGCCGTGGGTGATGTCGGTCTCCGACAAGGGCAGGCTGTTGAGCGCCTGGCCGTCGACGATGACGTGGTGATCCGACACCGCGCTCCACCGCTCGTAGGCGACGTCGAGCTCGACGTCGGCCTTGCCGCCGGCGAGCGTGTAGCGCGCGCCGAGCGTCGTCACCATCGGCAGCCCGATGTCGACGCACGCCTTGAGCGCGCCGACCTCGCCGCCGGGCGCGCACGCCGCGCGGTCGTCGGGCAGCGGCGTGATCTCGACCGGGTCGCCGCCGATCGCCAGGCCCTCGGAGGCGATCGACGTGCCGGTGCCCTTGCTGCGGACGTTGACCTGGCTGTCGAAGTTGAAGCCGAGCTCGAGGTTGTCGATCGGGCGGTAGAGCACGCCGAACCCGAACGCCGGGACGAAGTTGTCCTTGGTCTCCACCGCGAACTCGGCGTCGCCGTCGGAGAGCTCGCCGAAGTTGGCCTCGCCCCACACCATCACGCGCGCCTTGATGTCGCCGACGCCGGCGGAGAACCGCGCGCCGACGTCGAGCTTGTCGTTGACCCGGTAGGCGACCGCGATCGACGGCAGCACGACCGCGGCCTCCTGCTCGAGCGTGTCGTACTTGACCGACGGCGGCGGCTCGTCCGGCGCGACGCCGTTGGCGTCGAAGCCGTAGTCGCCGCCGAACTTGCGCGTCGGGTACGCGGTCGGCGCGATCAGGCCGATGCCGAAGCGGAGCCCCTTCACCTTCAGGCCGAGGTCGGTCGAGACCGCGATCAGCGGCACCGCCTGGAACGGGCCGACGCCGATCGCCGGGCTCGACTCGTCGCTGATCGGCTTGTAGGCCTTGCCCCAGCGCACGAAGCCACGCGGCGACGTCGCCGCCCACGGCAGAGGGTTGTTGGAGTCTGCGTCGTAGACGCCGCGGCGGGTGAACTCGAGCGCGTAGTCGACGAGGTTCGCGCCGATGTAGACCTCGGTGCCCTCGCCCTTGGCGAGCCCGGCCGGGTTGACGCCGAGCGCGGTCGCGTCGTCGGCGCGCGCGGTGAACGCGCCGCCGCGGCTCTGCGCCGTCGGCCCGATGCCGGGCAGGTACAGGCCACCGGCGTGCGCCGCGGCCGGTGCGATCAGCGCGCAGCCCACGCCGAACGCGGCGAGGCGAGTCCCCTTGCTCGTCTGGTTCATCGCGGCGAGCTTACGTCGGCGCGACGCCTGCGCGTCAAGCTGATGTACGTCAAGAGCAGCGTGACCGCGACCGGCGTGACCCCGGAGATCCGCGCCGCCTGCCCGACCGAGCGCGGCCGGATCGCCGACAGCTTCTCGATCACCTCGCGCGATAGCCCGGTGATCGCGCCGTAGTCGAGGTCGTCGGGCAGCCGGACGTCGTCGGCGCGCCGCAGCCGTTCGGCGTCGGCGCGCGCGCGCTGCAGGTAGCCGTCGTACTTGAGCTCGATCTCGACCCGCTCGAGCGCCGCCTCGGTCACGGCGGTGGACCCGGGCGCGCCCACGGCCGACGCCAGCCCGCCGGCGATCGCGACCTCCTCGACCGCGCGCCAGTCGAGCTCGGGCCGGCGCAGCAGCTCGGCCAGGGTCGCGCGGCGGTTCACGATCGGCGCCGAGCCGTGCCGCGCGAGCGCGTCGTTGACCGCGGGCGTGCCCGTGACCGAGGCGCGCTCGACCCGCGCCAGCTGCGCGGCCAGCGCCGCGGCGCGCGCCTCGAACCGCCGCCACCGCGCGTCGTCGAGCAGCCCGAGCCGCCGGCCGATCGGCGCGAGCCGCTCGGCGACCGTGTCCTCGCGCAGCAGCAGGCGCAGCTCGGCGCGCGAGGTCATCATCCGGTACGGCTCCTCGGTGCCGCGGGTGACGAGGTCGTCGACGAGCACGCCGCCGTAGGCCTGATCGCGGCGCAGGATCAGCGGCTCGCGATCGCCGGGGCCGAAGCCGAGCGCGAGGGCCGCGTTGATCCCGGCGAGCAGGCCCTGGATCGCCGCCTCCTCGTAGCCCGAGGTGCCGTTGATCTGGCCGCCGTGGTAGAGGCCCGCCACGGCCTTGGTCTCGAGCGTCGGCTCGAGCAGGCGCGGGTCGATGAAGTCGTACTCGACCGCGTAGCCCGCGCGCGTCATCTCGGCGCGCTCCAGCCCCGGGATCGTGCGCAGGAGCGCGAGCTGGACGTCGTAGGGCAGCGAGGTCGAGATCCCGTTGGGGTAGACCTCGGCCGCGTCGATGCCCTCGGGCTCGAGGAAGATCTGGTGGCGCGGCTTGTCGACGAACCGCGTGACCTTGTCCTCGATCGACGGGCAGTAGCGCGGGCCGGTGCCCTCGATCGCGCCGGCGAACAGCGGCGAGCGGTGGAGGTTGTCGCGGATGATCGCGTGGGTGCGGTCGGTCGTGTA
>WYBA01000310.1 GCA_011526095.1 Myxococcales bacterium
AGCTGCGACGCCGACTGCACGATCGGGTTCTGCGGCGACGGGACGGTCAACGAGGCCGCGGGCGAGGTGTGCGACGACGCCGGCCAGTCGACCGGGTGCGACGCGGACTGTACGGCCCAGGACTGCGGCGACGGCTACGTCAACATCGACGCCGGCGAGCAGTGCGACGACGCCAACGGCAACAACAGCGACGGCTGCCGCAACAACTGCACGCTGCCCGGGTGCGGCGACGGCGTGCAGCAGCCGGGCGAGCAGTGCGACGACGGCAACAACAACAACAACGACGGCTGCACCAACGCCTGTCGCACCAACGTGTGCGGCGACGGCGCGACCAACCTCGGGGTCGAGCAGTGCGACGACGGCAACAACGTCGACACTGACAACTGCCGCAACACGTGCGTGCTCGCGACCTGCGGCGACGGCGTCGTCGACGGCGCGGCGCCGTTCGTCGAGGTGTGTGACGATGGCAACACGGTCGACACCGACAACTGCCGGGCGAGCTGCCTGGCGGTGGCGAGCTGCGGTGACGGCGTGATCGACACCGTCGCCCCGGGGGTGGAGGCGTGCGACGACGGCAACACGTCGGACAGCGGCAACGGCTGCAGCTCCGCCTGCGCCCGCAACGACGCGTGCGGCAACGGCGAGCTGGAGGCGCTGTTCGAGGCGTGCGACGACGGCAACGCCGTCGACGACGGCAACGGCTGCACCGCGGCGTGCCAGCGGGTCGGCAGCTGCGGCGACGGGACGGTCCAGACCCTGTTCGAGGACTGTGACACGATGGGCGTGGTCGACGCCCGCGGCTGCGGCACCGGGTGCACGCGGCTGGGGCGGTGCGGCGACGCGGTCACCCAGACGCTGTTCGAGGCGTGCGACGACGGCAACGTCAGCAACCTCGACAACTGCACCAACGCCTGCGCCGCGCCGGTGTGCGGCGACGGCCTGGTCGACGGGCAGGCGCCGAGCGTCGAGGCGTGTGACCCGGGCGTCGTCGGCGGGTTCTCGGCGAGCTGTGACTCGGACTGCACCGCGCCGGTGTGCGGCGACGGCCTGGTCAACTTCCCCGACGGCGAGCTGTGTGATCCGGGCGCGACCCCGACGACGTGCGACGTCGACTGCACGCCGCGGGTGTGCGGCGACGGGGTCGAGCACGCGCTCGAGCAGTGCGACGCCGCCGGGATCTCGGCGAGCTGCGACAGCGACTGCACCGATCAGGAGTGCGGCGATAGTTTCGTCAACCCGCTCGCCGGCGAGCAGTGCGACGACGGCAACGTCGACAACACCGACGGCTGCCGCAACAACTGCACGCTGCCGGGGTGCGGCGACGGCACCGTCCAGCCGGGGGAGCAGTGCGACGACGGCAACACCAGCAACAACGACAACTGCACCAACGCCTGCCGCAACGCCACGTGCGGCGACGGCATCACTGACCTGCAGGCGCCGACGATCGAGCAGTGCGACGACGGCAACGGGGTCAACACCGACAACTGCAAGAACGACTGCACGATCGCGGTGTGCGGCGACGTCGTGGTCGACGCCGCCAGCCCCGGGGTCGAGACGTGCGACGACGGCAACATCAGCAACACCGACGACTGCACCGCGGCGTGCGTCGCCAACGTGTGCGGGGACGGCTTCCTCGACATGATGGGTGCGCGGACCGATACCTGCGACGACGGCAACGCCAGCGACACCGACGACTGCGTCGCGGTGATGGGACAGTGCCGGCCGGCGAGCTGCGGCGACGGCTTCGTCGACGCGCAGCCGCCCGTCACCGAGGTGTGCGATCCCGCGGCGCCGGGCCAGGCGGCGTGCTGCACGGTGAGCTGCACCCTCGCGGACGGCTTCATGTCCTGCCCGTAAGCCGTTGATCCCGCGGGGGACGTTGCGGTACTCCCGGGGCGCTGGAGCCGCCCTGTCGTCGGCTCCGCAACCCTGGGGGTCCGATGTCGACTCGACGAAACTGGTGGTGGTCCTCGCTGCTCGCGGCCGGCCTGGTGGCAGGCGGCGGCGCCGCCGTCGCGCAGCCGGCCAAGGCCGGCAAGGCCGGCAAGGCCAAGCCCGCGGCGAACCCGGCCAAGCCGGCGAACAAGAAGGCGCCGCCGGTCGACGTCGCCGCCGAGCGCGCGCGCCTCGAGGGGCGCGACGCCGACGCCGCGATCGATGCTGCGACCCGGCTCGGGGCCAGCCCCCAGCCCGAGGCGCACGAGGCGCTGCTCGACGTCGTCGCGACCGGGCTCGATCGGCAGGTCGCCGTCGCGGCGCTCACCGCGCTCGGCGTCCACCCCGCCGCCGACGACGTCGCGGTGCTGGCCTACTACGCCCGCTACCGGGACACCCAGGTCCGCGCCGCGGCGGTCGCCGCGCTCGGCGGCCACGCCCAGGCGGGCGCGCACAAGGTGATCGTGGCGGCGCTGCGCGATCAGGACGGCGCGGTCCGCGCGGCCGCCGCCGGCGCGGTCCAGCGCGCGGGCATCAAGAGCGCCGCCGAGCCGCTGCTCGCGCTGCTCGCCAAGGGCGACCCCGCGTCGGCCCGGGCGCTCGCGGCGATCGCGGATCTCGAGATGGCGCGGTTCATCGGCGAGCAGCTGGGGCAGGTGCCCGACGACCTGCTGGCCGAGTGCCTCGGCGCGATCCTGGCACGCGCCGACTTCAACGAGGCGGCGCGGCTGCAGGTCGTGCGTGCCCTCGGCAAGGTCAACGGTCCGGCGGCGACCCAGGCGCTCGCCGACTACGTCTCCGCGACGCCGGAGAGCCCGCCGCGCCAGTCGCGCAAGGAGGCCGAGGCGATGGTCGAGGCGCGGCTGGAGGGAGGCGAGTGATGCGCCCCCTGCGCCGCCACACCTCGATCGCGCTCGTCACCGCCGTCGCCGCCGTCGCCGCGGCGTGCGGCGGGGCGCAGACGTTCGGGCTCACCTCCGACGACAACAACCGCGCGGCGCTGTCCCAGGCGCTGGCGAAGCGGGTGCTGCCCGCGCAGGCCGGCCCGCGCAACGCCACCGGCAAGCCGATGGCGTTCGTCGTGCTCGGCGGCAAGCAGCGCCGCCTCGTCGCCTACGATCTCGCCGCCGGCGCGGCGGCGTGGGTCGTCGACGCCGACGTCCAGTCCAAGGTCGCGGTCGGCGGGGACTTCGTCGTCGCGCGCGAGGGCGGCGCCGTCGTCGCGCGCGCGATCGCCGACGGCAAGGTGCGGTGGCAGGCGCCGATCGCCGGCGAGCTCGTCGGCGCGGCGGCCGACGCCGAGCGCGCCTACGTCGTCACGGCCCAGACCACCGCGGCGCGCCCGACGTGGCGGCTGGCGGCGCTCGACGGCGCGTCGGGCGCCGAGGTGTGGGGCGCGGACTCGCCGGGCCAGCTCGGCGCGCCGGCGGCGCAGGGCGGCCTGGTGATGAGCCCGTTCCTCAAGCAGTGGCTCACGTTCCTCGACGCCGACACCGGCGCGCCGATCACGCGCGTGCGCGGGATCGACGAGGAGATCACCTTCGTGCGCACGACCAGCGACGGCGCGTGGTTCGGCTCCGCGCTCGGCGTGTTCCGCGTCGACGAGGCAGCCGCGTCCGGCCAGCGCGCCGACGCGACCTACGGCACGATGACGCTGCCCAAGCAGCTCGCCAAGGCGACCTGGGGCCCCGACGGGTTCGACGGGGTCCAGGCCGGCTACACCGCAGCGGATCGCACCCGGATCCTGTGGCGGACGGCCGGCGCCGGCCCGGCCGATGGCGGTCCGCTGGCGTTCCAGGACGGCGGGGTCGCCGTCCACTACTTCCGGTTCGTGTTCGGCTACTCGATCAAGGGCGAGCTGCAGTGGGCGTACAGCCACCCGCGCGTCGAGCTGGTGGCGTCGGAGCACGTCGGCACCACGCTGGTCGCGGTGTCGCAGCGCGGCGAGCTGGTCGCGCTCGACCCGGCGTCGGGCGCGGTGCGGTGGCGCGGCGAGCTCGGGGTCGAGGGCGCGCAGGTGCTGGGCGCGACGATCGACGCCGACGGCTGGGCGCCGCAGGGCGCGGCCGACGAGGGCGCGACGACGGTCGCGGCGCTGATCTCGATCGCCCGCGATCGCGACGCGCGGTTCGCCGACGTCAAGGAGCTGGCGCTGTCGGCGCTGGCGTCGCTGCCCGGGGCCGAGGTCACCGCCGAGATCATCGCGATCATCCAGGATCCGCGGACGCCGCCGAAGCTGCGCGACACCGCGGTCGAGGTCCTGGTCGCGCGCAAGGACGCGACGGCGCTCGACGCGTACGCCGAGGCGCTGGCGGTGCCGCACGACTACCTGACCGGCAGCCAGCCGGTCGCGGTGGCCGAGCTGGCGCGCGCGATCGCCGGGCTCGGCGGCGCGGGGATCGACGCGGCGGCGCGCAAGCGGGCGGTCGACGCGCTGGTGTTGCAGCTCGAGTCGCCGGAGACCGACGGGCCCGAGCTGGTCGAGATCGTCAAGGCGCTGGCGGCGATCGGCGACGGCGCCGAGGTCGCGCCGCTGCGGCGGATGCTCATGGCCTACCGCGCGGATCCGCTGTTCGCCGGCGATCCGAAGCTGGTGGGCGCGGTCATCGCCGCCCTGGTCGCGCGCGGTGGGTCCGGCCGCGAGTGGGTCGCGTTCGTCGCCGAGGACCCGCGGTCGCTGGACGCGGTCGCGGCCGCGGCGCGCGCGGCGCTGGCGAAGAAGTAGCCGTCGCGTGGCGCCGGAGCCGCAGCCGCGACGGTTCCAGATCACGGTGTGCCGCGGCCCCGAGTGCGGCGATCGCCGCGGCTCGGCCGCCGTCGCCGACGCCCTGCGCGCGGCGCTGGTGGCGCACGGCCTGGCCGACCGCGCGCAGCTCGGCTGGCAGAGCTGCTTCGGGCGGTGCAGCCAGGGCCCGAACGTGCTCGTGCGCGAGATCACCCCGGACGGTGGATCTCCGCCGGTGACCGGCGAAAGCGCCGCGCCGCCAGCGCCGCGCGCGACCGCCCTGTATAATGCGGTCCTCGCCGTGAACGCTGATGAGCTTATCCGCCGGCACGTCGGTGCCGGCGAGGTGGTTCGCTCGCTGATCCAGCCGCCGACGCTGCTGGGTTCGGGGCGCGGTGGTCCTCGCTCGCCCGGGAGTCGTCGATGATCCAGTCTCCATCCGGCCGCGGCCGGTTCCTCGTGGTCGCCGCGGCGGTCTCCGTCGTCGCGCTGACCGGGTGCAAGAACAAGGTCACGTACAAGGACACGCCGGACACCGTCGCCAAGCTCGAGAGCCTCGAGAAGCAGATGGGAGAGAAGGACAACCTGCTGCAGCAGCTCCGGGACGAGAACGCCCGGCTCGAGCGCGAGGGCGGTGCGGCGGCGCCGGCGGGTGACTGGGTGTTCGTGATCGAGGGCGACGCGCTGACGCTCAAGGCCCGCCCGACCGGCGGCGGTGGCGGCGGCGCGGAGGTCGACGAGGCGACCGCGACCGCGCTGTCGAACCAGTTCCTGGACATGGTCCAGAAGTCCCGCGGCGCGATCCAGAAGTGCTACGAGCAGGCGCTCAAGAAGTCGACCGGCCTGGCGGCGCGCACCGTGACGCTCAAGCTGTCGGCGTCGTTCTCCGCGGCCGGCAAGTTCCAGCGCGTCAGCTTCAGCCCGGATCTGCCCGAGATCTTCGATAGCTGCCTGCGAAACGTCGCGGCGAAGTGGAAGCTGCCCGAGGCGCCCGCGGGGATGACGTTCCAGGCGCAGCTGTCGCTCAATCCGACGTAGCGGCCGGTCGTCTCGGGCCGACCTGGTCCTCCGACCGACACGTCGTGATCGCGTCGGAGGACGTCTGGGCGGGGTGGGTCCCGACCAGCCTCTGCTCGTCGGGCAGGGCGGCGAGCCCCGTGTGATCGAGGCGACGTGCCGTACCGGCGCAGAATGCGACGGTCACGGCGCTAGCGGCAATCGTCGTCGGAGATCGCGGTCTGACGAGCAGCCTTGTCCCGCTCACCCTGAGCCCCGTCGAAGGGCGCTGGCGCTCGGCCAGGCCCAGGATGAGCGGACTTCGAGATCCTGCGAGCCTGGACGAGCGGTTCGTAGGAGCAGCGCCTGGCGCTCGGGCCTGCTCGAGGATGAGCGGGGAGACGGAGGCGCACA
>WYBA01000311.1 GCA_011526095.1 Myxococcales bacterium
ACGCGCGCCGTCGAGCAGGCGAGCGTCCACGTGGACGCCGACGCGCCGCTCGAGACCTGGCTCCGCGCCAGCCTGCGTGCGTGCCCGCGGCCGGCCTCGTCAGCGTGAGCGTGTGCGCCTCCGTCTCCTAGCTAGCCCGGGCTCATCCGCCGAAGCGCGCGTGCAGCCGCGGGAACGCGCGCCGCACGGCGGCGTCGTCCTCGCCGAAGAACGGGCCGCCGGTCGGTTCGCCGCTGGAGTGGCCGGGGCCGGCGCTCGCGAGGCCGCGGGCCTCCAGCGCCGCGCCCGGGGCGTACTGGAACCCCTCGAACAGGGTGCGGTCCTCGAGGTCGTCGATCGCGGCGAGCGTGTCGGGATCCGCGAGCGCCGCGGTGAAGGCGTCGCGGCCCAGCGCGATCAGCCCCGCGCGGAAGTCCCAGAATGCGTCGTCGCCGCAGCCGCCGTGGATCAGGTACGCGGCGGACCACAGCCGGCGGTCGTAGGCGCGTCGCATCGCGGCCGAGAACGCGGCCTCGACCGCGACGAGCGTCGCGTCGTCGAGCGCGTCGAGCTCGGCGCGGAACGCGGCGCACGAGGCGTCGAGGGCGCCGCGCGCGGTGCGCTCGACCCGCGCGATGAGGTCCCACAGGCGCGCCTCGCCGTCGGCGGCGGGCGCGGGCGGACGGGGCGGGGCGGCCCGCGCCCTGGGGGCGGCCCTTGGCGCGGGCCTGGCCCGCGTGCCCTTCGGCCTGGTCGTCGCCCCGACGGTCGGCTTGGCCCTGGCCCTGGCCTTGGCGGTCGGCTTGGCCTTGGCGGTCGGCCTGGCCCTGGCCTTGGCCGTCGGCTTCGGCTTGGCCTTCGGCTTCGCCTTGCCCTTCCCCGGTGCGCGCGCGCTCGCCATGCCCCGATTCTACGGCGCGCCCGGCTCGCACCCGCCATGGTATGAGACGGATCGCCATGAACGACGCCGTCGATGGGCTCGCGCACGACCACGCCGACCTCAACCGGCGCGTGCTCGACGTCGCGGCGCGGCTGCGCGCCCTTCCCGCCGACGCGGACCTCGGCGCGGTCGCGCCGGCGCTGGTGGAGCTGCGCGAGCTGCTGTTCGTCCACTTCGCGCGCGAGGAGGAGGGGCTGTTCCCGTTCGTCGCCGACGCCGTGCCGAAGCTGGGCGACGCGATCGCCGCGATGGAGACGGCGCACGACACGATCTGCGGCGCGCTCGCGCGCGCCACCGCGCTGGCGATGTCCGGCGGCGGCGTCGCGGTCGTCACCCAGCTGTTCGAGCGGTTCGAGGCGGCCTACGGCGAGCACGCCGCGGCCGAGGCGCGGCTGCTCGAGACCGTCCGCGGCCTGTCGGTCGAGCAGCGCGCGCGCCTCGCCGAGCTGGTCGAGCGGCTGTAGCGAGGCCGCGCGTGCGCTACGTCGGCAAGCTCTACCGCCCGCCGTCCGAGGCCGACGCGCTGATCCTGCAGGCCACGATCGGCTGCTCGTGGAACCACTGCACCTACTGCGACATGTACCGGGACAAGCCGACGTTCCGCGTCCGTCCGGTCGACGAGTGCCTCGCCGACCTGCGCGGCGCCGCGGCGCGGGTCGGCGGCGCGGTCGAGAAGGTGTTCGTCGCCGACGGCGACGCGCTGGTGATGCCGCTCGACCACTGGGCGCCGATCCTCGACGCCTGCCGCGCGCTGTTCCCGCGGCTGCGGCGGGTGAGCTGCTACGCGACCGCCGGCAACGTCGCCGACAAGTCCGACGACGAGCTGCGCCGGCTGCGCGCGCTCGGCCTGGCGCTGATCTACATGGGGCCGGAGTCGGGCGACGACGAGACGCTGAAGCGGATCGCCAAGGGCGCCACCGCCGCCGAGCACGTGACCGCGGCGCAGCGTGCGCGCGCCGCGGGGATCGACGTCTCGGCGATCTTCCTGCTCGGCGCCGGCGGCGTCGCGCGCTCGGCCGAGCACGCCGCGGCGTCGGCGGCGCTGGCCACGGCGATGGACCCGGCGTTCCTCGCCGCGCTCACGCTCACGATCGTCCCCGGCACGCCGCTGGCCAAGCTCGCCGACACCGGCCGGTTCACGCTGCCGTCGCCGGCGCAGATGCTCGGCGAGCTGCGCGCGTTCGTCGCCGGCGCACGCCCGACCGACGCGGTGTTCCGCACCAACCACGCCTCGAACTACCTGCCGGTCGGCGGGCGGCTGCCGCGCGACGGCGCGCGGATCGTCGAGGCGATCGACCTCGCGCTCGCCGGCGCCTTGCCGCTGCGCCCCGAGCGCGCGCGGGGCCTGTGACGACGCGCGCGCGCCTCGGCCTCGCGGCGGCCGTCGCGGCGGCGGCGTGCGGGGACGCGCCGGCGGCGCCCGACGCGCACGTGCTCGACGCGCACGTGCTCGACGCGAACGTGCTCGACGCGGCGCCGCCCGACGGCAGCGGCCCGTGCCCGGCCGACATGGCGCAGGTCGGCGCCGTCTGCATGGACCGCCACGAGGCGCCGAACATCGCCGGCGCCGCGCCGCTGGTCATGTACACGTTCGTCGAGGCCGAGGCGTGGTGCGCGGCGCGCGGCCGGCGGCTGTGCTTCGACGACGAGTGGCTCGCCGCGTGCGCCGGCACCGCCGGCGACGCGTACCCGTACGGCGACGCGCACGCGCCCGGCACGTGCAACGACGACGCGACCTGGCGCGCGTACAACCAGACGCTGCTGAACGGCTGGCCGGCGGCGGCGAGCGCGCCCGACGTCACCTCGCTCGCGGCGTTGCTGGCCGCGGCGCGCGCGACCGGCGCGGCCGGCACGTCGGCCGCCGATCACGTCGAGGCGCTGTACCAGGGCACGGGCGGTGGCGCGCGCGCCGGCTGTGTCCGCGACGACGTTCACGATCTCGTCGGCAACGTCGAGGAGTGGACGCGGCGCCGCGACGGCGGCGCGCCGCAGTTCCACGGCAACCTCAAGGGCCGCTACTGGGCCGAGGCGCGCACGTGCCAGAGCAACGTCCTCGTCCACGGCGACACGTTCCGGTTCTACGAGATCGGGTTCCGCTGCTGCCTCGACCCGTGACGCGACGCCGGCGCGGTCACGGCAGGGGCTCGATCGTCACGGTGTTGCCGCGCACCACGCGCACCGCGCCCCCGTCGGGCGTGAGCTCGACGAACAGGCTGCTGCCGCCGCCGTCGTAGTCCCAGCCGCTGCCGTCGCGCGCCAGGCTGCCCGAGCTCGCGCCGTCGTAGCGCCGGATCACGGCCCCGTGCTCGTCGACGACCTCGTAGACGTCCACCGTCTCGATCTCGAACAGATCGCCGCGGCTGTACGAGCGGTTGACGACGCGGTAGCGCGGCGCGGTCATGGCGTCAGGGTACCGCGGGTCTGCGCTCGCGCGAGCGCGCTCGCCCACGCGCGCGCGTGCGAAGCTCGCGCGATGGAGCTCGACGCCTACTTCCGTCGGATCGGGTACGGCGGACCACGCGTGCCGACGCTGGAGACGCTGCACGCGGTGTGCGCCGCGCACGTCTCCACGATCCCGTTCGAGAACCTCGACGTCCTGCTCGGCCGCGGCGTCGAGCTGTCCGATGACGCGGTCGACGCCAAGCTCGTCCACGGCGGGCGCGGCGGCTACTGCTTCGAGCAGAACACGCTGCTGTGCCGGGCGCTGGGCGCGCTCGGGTTCGAGGCGCGCGCGCTGAGCGCGCGGGTGCGATGGCAGCGCCCGCGCGACTTCACGCCGCCGCGCACCCACGTGTTCGTGCGGGTCGAGCTCGACGGCGCGTCGTGGCTCGCCGACGTCGGCGTCGGCGGCATGTCCGTCGCGTGCGCGCTGCGGCTCGTCCCCGACGTCGAGCAGCCGACGCCGCACGAGCCGCGTCGCCTGGTGCGGGAGGACGGGCGGTGGTTCCACCAGGCGTGGCTCGGCGACGCCTGGCACGACGTGTGGGAGTCCACGCTCGAGGAGATGCCGCCGATCGACCGCGAGGTCGGCAACTGGTTCACGAGCGCGCACCCGCAGTCGCACTTCAAGAGCCGGCTGCTCGTCGCGCGCGCGCGGCCGGGCGGCGGCCGCGTCACGCTGCTCGACCGCGAGCTGACGATCCGCGCGCCGGGCGCGCCGCCGGTCATCCACACGGTCACGACCGCCGCGGAGCTGCTCGACGTCCTCGCCACGCACTTCGCGCTGCGCTTCCCCGCCGGCACGACCTTCCCGAGCCCGGGGCTCGCGGATCTTCCGGCCTGACCGCGGTACGGTGGGGCATGCCCGAGCTCGAGGCGCGCCTGTGGATCCTCCACGCGTTCGACGTGGCGCGCGCGATCTCGCTCGCCGAGTGCGCGCCGCTGACGACCCAGCAGGTCGTCGGGCCGCGGCGCCGCGAGTGGCCGCACCTGTTCGGGCTGAGCGAGCGGCCGCTGGTGTGGGCGCTCGATCCCGTCGACGTCGCGCTCGGCGATCGCACGGTGACGCTGCGGCCGCGCGCGATCATCTACGACTTCGGCCACGTCTCGGTGGCGCTGCGGTGCGAGGTCGCCGGGCCGCCCGAGGCGTGGCGCGCGCTGGCGATCGCGCTCGAGGCGAGCGACGCGGTCGACGCGGTGGCGCGCGACGTGGTCACGCGGTTCGTGGCGCGGGCGGCGACGGCGCTGCGCGATCCGCGCCCGATGGACGACGTCGCCTCGTACACCGTCTACCAGCTCGATGCGGTGCCCGGCGACGACGCCGCGGCGTGGGTCGCGGCGCACGCCGCGGTCGTCGCGCAGGTGCTGCGCGCCGAGCACGCGCCGCTGTCAGACGAAGAGGTCGCCGACGCGACCGCGCGGCGGATCGCGTACACGCGGCGCGACGTCGCCGTGGTCGACGCCGAGGCCGCGCTGGTGATCGATCCCGAGCCGGACGAGGCGCTCGCGGTGCTCGACTTCGCCAACTGCGAGCGGCTGGCGCTGCGCGTCCTCGACGACGAGCTCGACGCCGCGGTGACCGAGGCGACCCGGACGATGCGGTCGCGCGCCAGCCGGTGGCGGATGTTCGTGTCGCCGTGGGGGCGGGACGTCCGCCGGCTCACCCAGCTCACGTTCGACGCCTCGGCCGAGCTCGAGGCCGTCGACAACGCGATCAAGCTCACCGGCGATCACTACCTCGCGCGGGTCTACCGCCTCGCGGTCGAGCGGTTCCACCTCCGCCCGTTCCACGAGGGCATCGCGCGCAAGCTGAGCACCCTGTGGAGCATCCAGAAGGTGTTCATCGACCAGGCCTCGACCCGCCGCGCCGAGGTGCTGGAGTGGATCATCATCGGCCTGATCGCGTACGAGATCGCGCGGGCCGTGCAGTAGCCGCGCGGTCAGTTCGACGTGGCGAGCAGCTTGCCGATCTGGTCGTTCGGGCAGCTCTGCGAGGACGTCTGGTTGCACGTGCCCGCGCACGAGTCGAAGAACCCCGGCGAGCACGGGCCCGTCTGGCACGTGTCCGAGATCGTCAGCGTGCCGATGTCCTGCGTGCACGCGGCGGTCGTGACCCGGTACAGCGCGACCTCGGCGCCGGCGAGGTCGGCGCTCGTCACGGCGCCGTTGACGATCGCGGCCGAGTCGACGGCGTTGTCGGCGAGCTTGGCGGCGGTGACGGCGTTGTCGGCGAGCTTGGCGGCGGTGACGGCGCCGTCGGCGAGCTTGGCGGTCGTGACCGAGGCCGCGGCGAGCGCGGCGGCGGTGACGGCGCCGGCGGCGAGCTTGGCGCTCGTGACGACGCCGTCGGCGAGCGCCGCGCCGGTGACCGCGTTCGCGGCGAGCTTGGCGGCGGTGACCGCGGCGCTCGCGAGGTCCGCCGTGGCGACGGCGCCGTCGACGATCCGGCTGCTGTCCACCGAGCCCGCGGCCAGCATCGCGCCGGTGACCGCGCCGGCGGCGATCGAGAAGGTCGTGCCGGCGAGCGCGAGGCCGGCGCCGGCCGTGTAGGTCGTCGACAGGTCGTTGTCACACAGGACGTTGCCGGTCGCAGGGACGATCCCGGTCACCTTGCGGGTGCCGGGGCACGACAGCGCGCCGCCGACCGGCAGGTAGACGCCGGCGTGATCGTGGTCGGCGAGCGCGACGTCGCCGGGCGTCAGCTCGCCGAGCGTGTCGGCGGAGGTCGCGAGGTCCGCGACCTGGGCGCGGATCGCGTACGGCACGGCGAGGAAGTCGAGGCGCGGCGCGAGGACCTGGCCATCGACGAGGATCTCCAGCGCGAGCGCGTCGCCCTCGAGCACGTCGGCGTCGAGCGGGTTGCCGGTCGGGTCGACGCTGCCGAGCGCGGCGAACACGAGCCCGTCGGTGGCCGCGACCGCGGCGTGGGTCTCCTGCCACACGACGCTGCCGCCGCGGAACAGGCGGAAGCCGAGCGCGATCGTGCCGTCGACCGGGCCGTCGGCGTCGGCGAGCCGGCCGGCGAAGCTGATCTGGGTCGGCGCGGCGTCGGCGGTCGTCGCGGTCGCGGCGGTCGCGGCGAGCGCGGCGAGCGCGGCGGTGGTGGCGAGCAGGGTGCGGTGCATGGTGGTTCTCCTCACGGGTAGATCGGCTGGTCGGGGGTGATGGACAGCTCGCCGCCGGCGACCGGGCGCGGCGCGAACGGGTTGCCGAGCTGGACGTCGAGCGTGAGCGCGCCGCCGCGGACGGTGCCGGCGGCGGTCACGAGCGCCCGCGCCGGGCGCGGCGCCTCGGGGACCGCGGCGTCGGGCGGGGGCGTCGCGGCGTCCGCCCCGGGCGCGGCGTCCGCGAGCGGCGGGCCGGCGTCGGGGGCGGGATCGGCGGGGACGGTCTCGCCGCACGCGGCGAGCACCAGTGCGAGCAGGAGCAGGGTGGGGCGCATGGACGCAGGACACGGCCCCGCCCGGGGCGTCTCACGGATCTTTCAGGGAGGGCAGCTCCCCTGGATCATCCGGTCGCCGCCGAGCACGAGCGCGTTGCCGTCGAACGCGAGGCTCACCGTCTGCGCCTCGCCCGCCGCCGGGTAGAACCGCAGCGCGTCGCCGTCGACCTCGTAGGTGCCGTCCTCGACGTACGGGTCGGCGTAGTAGCCGGGCATGCTGGTGCGGCTCCACCACCGGTACGTGCCGTCGGCGTTCAGACGCACCTTGGTCGTCTTGCTGCCGCCGCCGCGCGTGGTCGAGCGGAAGTACGACTCCCAGCAGCCGTGGAGCTTCGCGGCGGCCACGTCGCCGACGGCGGCCATCGCGCCGTCGAGCGTCGTGAGCAGCGTGTCGAGCACGGCCTGGTACAGCGCGGCGTCGGTCGGCGCGTGGCTCGCGACGAAGACGAGGGCCCAGTCGCCGTCGAGCACGCCGGCGAGCACCGTCGTGACGTCGGCGCCCGTCGCCGACGTGCGCGCGCCGCGCCGGCCGGCCGCGGTGAAGCCGGTGGGCGCGGTGAACGCCAGCCCGCCGCCCTCCGCCGCGGCGAGCGCCGCGAGCAGCTCGGTCGGCGGCCGCTGGCGATCCTCGGGCGCGAGCCGGCGCGCGGTGGCGAGCACGGCGCCGCGAGGGCCGCCGGTCGGAGGCTCGATCACCAGCACGGGCTCGCCGCCGGCGTCGCGCCAGCCGTGGCGCCAGCCCGCGGGGATGATCATCGACAGCGTCGTGCCGTCGATCGCGAGGCGCGTGCCGTCGAGCACGCGCGCCGGGGTCAGCGGCGGGTAGGCCGCGAGGTCGAGCGGCGGCGTGGCCTCGGCGCCTGCTGGGGCGGCGGCGGCGGCGCCGTCCGCCGCGGGCGGCGGCAGACAGGCGGCGGCGGTGAGGGCGAGGGCGAGCGAGGGTGCGAAGCGGAGCATGGACGGAGGACACGGGCCCCTCGCGGTCGTCTCACGACGGCCACAACCACGCGATCTCGCTCAGTCCTTCGCCATCCGGTGCTCGGCCAGCCAGGCGTCGATGTGGGCGGCGGCGCTGGCCGTCCCGGCGGCGCGGAAGGCCTCGCGCACCCGCCGCGCGGCGGCGGCGATCTCGGCCGGCGGGTCGCCGCGCGCGTGGCGCGTCTCCACGACCTTCCAGTCCAGCTCGAGCACGAACGGGTGGGTCGGGCCGAGCGCGGGCTCGCGCAGCGCCCGCGCCCGGGCGTAGTGCTCGAGCGCGAGCGCGTGGTTGCCGGCGGACGCCTCGAGATCGCCGTAGCCGACCCAGAACGACGCGACGGCGACGCGCTGCCCGATCCCGGTGTGATCGATGATCGCGCGCGAGCGCTCGAGGTACGGCCGCGCGCGCGCCGCCGCGTCCGCGTTGGTCTCGATCCACACGCGCGCCTGCAGCAGCGTGAACACGCTGGGGTGCAGCGGGCCGCCGAGCGCCTCGACGATCGCGAGCGCGCGGTCGCTCGCGGCGCGGCCGTCGTCGTGACGGTCGGCGATCGAGTACGCCACCCCGAGGTTGCCGAGCGCCATCGCCAGCCGCCAGCTCGTCGCGCCGGCCGAGCGCTCGCGCAGCGCGACCACCTCCTCGAGCGCCGCGAGCGCGACCGCGCGGTCGCCGTAGTCGAGCTCGAGCCGGGCGCGCAGCGTCAGCAGATCGGCGCGCACGTCGTCCGGGTTGCCGGCGCGCTCGACCGCGACCTCGGCCACGGGCAGCAGCGCGCGCAGCTCGTCGGTCATCGAGCGGGCGAGCAGCGTCTCGCCGCGCGCGATCCACACCCTGGCGGCGGTGCGGTCATCGCGCGCGCGCGCGGCCTGCGGCGCGGCGTCGCGCAGCGCGGCCTCGGCGTCGGGCGCGGCGTCGCGCGACAGGTGGACGAGCCCGAGCTGGAGCAACGCGCGCGCGGCGATCGCGGGCTCGTCGGCGTCGGTCGCGCGCGCGGCGAGCGCGGCGATCTCGGCGGGGGCGAGCGCCGGGTCCTTGAGCGCGAACCGCAGCTCGATCGCCGCCAGCGCGTCGTGGAGCGCGCCCGACGCCAGCGACGCCGCGGGGCTCGCCGGATCGGCGCACGCGCCCGGGCGCTGGAGGTCCTGCGCCGCCTGGAGCGCGCCGTCCAGCGTGTCGCGGCCGCCCGCGATCACCGCCGCGAGCAGCGCGTCGAGCGCGGCGCGGCGGCTCGCGAGGCAGCCCGCGCGCAGCTCGCCGTCGGCGCGGTCGCGCTGGCCGGCGCGGCACACCGCGCTCGAGGCGTCGCGCCAGTCGTCGGCCCAGGCGTCGATGACCTCCCCCAGCCGGTCGGCGACGTCGCCGCCGTAGGCCGCGCCGCTCTCGACCAGGGCGGCGCGCAGGGCGGCGCGCCGCGCCGCGTCCCACGTGCCCGCGAGGTCGGCGGGGCGCGCGCACGGGTCGGCCGCGGGCACGTCCCCGGTCGAGGCGACCGCGAACGCGGCGGCGCCGCCGCCGAGGGCGAGCGCGACCGCGGCCGCGGCGAGCCAGCCGCGTCGGCGTGGTGGCTGCAGCGCGGCGACGAGCGCGTCGAGGTCGTCGAACCGCGTCGCTGGCTCGACCGACAGCGCGCGGCGCAGCGCGCGCTCGACGTGGGGGGAGAGCCGGCGGCGCGCGTCGCCGCCGGGCGGCCGCGGTCCCGCCTCGATCGCCGCGAGCCGCTCGTCGACCCGCGTCGCGGCGAACGGCGGCGCGCCGGCGAGCGCCTCCCACGCGGTCTGGGCCAGCGCGAACTGATCCGTGCGCGCGTCCGCGGGCGCGCCGCGCAGCTGCTCGGGCGCCATGTACGCCGGCGTCCCGACGACGTGGTGTGCGTCGGTGATGGTCACGCCGAGGACCGCGCGCGCCGGCGACACCGGGCGGCCCGGCGCGTCGTCGGCGTCGCGCGCCAGCCCGAAGTCGGCGATCCTCGTCCGGCCGTCGTCGCCGACGAGGATGTTCGACGGCTTGACGTCGCGGTGGACGAGGCCGGCGCGGTGGGCGGCGGCGAGGCCGCGCGCCGCGTCGGCGATCGCCGCGAGCACCTCGTCGGGGCGTCGGGCGCGCTCGGCCAGCCACGCCGCCAGCGACCGCCCCGCGACCAGCTCCATCGTCAGGTACATGCCGCCGCCGCGCTCGCCGGCGTCGTGGATGGCGACGACGTTGGGGTGCGCCAGCGCGGCGAGCGCGCGCGCCTCGCGCAGCGCGCGCGCCGCGGCGTCGGGCGTGGCGACGTCGATCAGCTTGACCGCGACGTCGCGGCCGAGCGTGGCGTCGTGGGCGCGGAACACCACGCCCATCCCGCCGCGGCCGATCGGCTCGCGCAGCTCGTACCGCCCGACGCGCGTGCCGGGCGCGACGTCGGCCGGCCGGTGGCCCGGGGCGGTCGGCGGCGTGCCGGCGCCGCTGTCGGCGAGCGCCGCGATCACCCGCCGGCACGCGTCGCAGTCGCCGACGTGGGCGTCGACCGCGGCGGCGTCGTCATCGGCGAGCCGGCCGTCGAGCAGCGCCGTGGCCTCGTCGGCGGTGACGCAGCCGCGCGGCGCGGTCATGCGCCGGGCTCCTTCGCGGCGCTCGCGAGCAGCTGGCCGACGCTGACGTCGAGCTGGCTGCGGACCAGCCGCTGCAGGCTGGCCACCTCGTCCGGCGACAGCCGCAGCCGCGCCGCGAGCTCGCGCTCGGTCGCGGCGAGCAGCGCGGTGCGCGCGTCCGCGAGCCGGCGGTGGGCGGTCGCGCGCGACACCCGCAGCGCGCGGCCGAGCGCGTCGAGGTTCAGCCCGTCGACGAACGTGTAGCGCAGGACCGCGCGCTCGACCGGCTGCAGCGACGCCGCGGCCGCGGTCAGCGCGGAGGAGAAGCTCGCCCGGTAGCGGTCCTTGAGGTAGGCGAGGTCGGGGTCGCTGTCGCCATGCGCCGCGAGCGCGTCGAGCACGTCGTCGTCGCCGATCGGCGCCTCGCGCCCGCCGTCGCGCAGCGTGTTGAGGTAGTGGCGGACCGCGGCCGCGCGCAGCCACCGGCGCAGCCCGCCGCGCCCCGCGTAGTCGGCGATCCGCGGCGGCCGCGCGCCGTCGCCGACCAGCACGCGCGCGCGCAGCGCCTGGACCTGCTCGTCGATCACGGCGGCGGGCGCGCGCATCCGCCCGAGGGCGGCGCGCACCGCCGGCAGGTAGTCGCGCTCGAACGCAGCGAGCGCGCCCGGCTCGCCGCGGGCGCAGCCGAACGCGATCGCGAGGTCGGCCGCGGCGAGGCCGCCGAGCGCGCGCGCCGGCGACTCGCCCGGCGCGAGCCGCGCGGCGGCGTGCGCGCAGAACGCCGCCGCGTCCGCGACCTCGCCCGGCGCCGCGGCGGCCAGCAGCGCGTCGATCGCGTCGCCGAGCGCCGCACGATCGTCGTCGGCCGCGGCCGGGCAGGCCGCGATCACCGCCTCGACGCACGCGGGCGACGCCATGACGCACGATAGCACCGCGCGGGCCGCGGCCCTTGTCGGCGGACGCCGGGCGCCGCGAAGATGGCGCCGATGGCCCAGATCATCTACTGGCGGCGCGAGCTGCCGCCGCTGTCCGAGCAGCTCGAGGGCGAGCACGAGGTCACCGCGACCAGCGACCGCGTGCACTTCTCGTGGGGCGAGCGCGACGCGCTGTGGGGCCGCTGCCACGACAGCCTGATGGCGCGCGCGCGCGAGCGCATCACCCAGGAGGTCCTGCGGCTCGGCGGCTCGTGCGCCCACGTCACCGACGAGCACGTCACCTCGCACCGCGACGACGGCGCCGGCGAGTTCTGGCTGTCGGGCGTGTTCCGGTTCACCCTCTACCGCCACCCGCCGGGCGCGTGACTCACGGCGCGGCGGGCGCCTGCAGCCCGATCTGCGCCATCAGGAACCCGTACGTGCGCGCCGTCTGCGCGACCTGCGTGTCGATCGTGACGCCGCCGCCGTGGCCGGAGTCGCGATCGGTCACCAGGTAGATCGGCTCGCCGTCGCCGTGATCGGCGTCGGCCCACATCAGCGCCGCGGCGAACTTGCGCGCGTGCAGCGGGTCGGTGCGCGCGTCGTTCTCCGAGCCGGCGACCAGCACCGCCGGGTAGTCGGTGCCCTCGACGACGCGGTGGTACGGCGAGTAGCCGTGGAGGTACGGGAACATCGCCGCGTCGTCGGCGTTGCCGTACTCCTCGGCCCAGATGTTGGCGAGGCCGAACCGGTGGTAACGGACCATGTCGGTCAGCGGGACCTCGCACGCGACGGCGCGGAACAGCTCCGGCCGCTGGACGACGGCCGCGGCGACCAGCAGGCCGCCGTTGGAGCCGCCCTGGATCGCGAGGCGGTCGGCGCGCGTGTACCCGGTCGCGATCAGGTGCTCCGCCGCGGCGATGAAGTCGTCGAACACGCTCTGCTTCCGGTCCTTCATCCCGGCCTGGTGCCACGCCTCGCCGAACTCGCCGCCGCCGCGCAGGTTGGCGATCGCGACGCCGCCGCCGGCCTCGATCCACACGCCGTACAGCGTCGAGAAGTACGGCGTCTGGCTGACGTTGAACCCGCCGTAGCCGGTGAGCAGGTACGGCGTGCTGCCGTCGGTCGGCGCGTCCTTGGCGTGGACGAGGAACATCGGCACGCGCGTGCCGTCCTTCGACGTGAACCACGCCTGCTCGGTGACGATGTTCGACGGGTCGAAGTCGACCGGGCTGCGCCAGATCTCGGTCAGCCGGTCCTGCTTGACGTCGTAGCGGTACTGCGCCGACGGCGTGGCGAACGAGGTGAAGTAGAGGCGCGTCTCGGGCTTCGACCAGTAGCCGGACACCCCGGCGGAGCCGATGCCGGGCAGCGTGACGTCGCGCAGCTTCTTGCCCTTGACGTCGTACGCGGTGATCCGCGTCGACGCGTCGTGCAGCGACGAGACGTAGAGCGTGTCGCCGACCGCGGACGTGCCGTCGATGAGGTCGGGCCCCTGCGGCACCAGCTCCTTCCAGTGCTCGCGCCCGGGGCGCGTCGTCGACGCGATCATCACGCGACGGCGGGGCGCGTCCCAGTTGGTCAGGATCAGCAGGCGGTCGCCGATCGCCTCGACGTAGTACTCGTGGCCGAACCCGGTCACGACCGGGACGGGCTTCGCGCCCTTCTTCCGCAGATCCTGCAGGAACACCTCCTGCTCGTAGAACTTCGACCGCGTCAGCACCAGCCAGCGCCCGTCCTCCGACACCGACGCGCCGTGGAAGTGCTCGCGGTGCTCCCGGTCCTCGAACACGACGGCGTCCTGGTCCGCGGTCGTGCCGAGGCGGTGGAAGTACACCCGGGAGAAGTAGTACTCGTCGCCCGCCGCGACCTCGCCGGCCTTGGGCTGCGCGGAGTAGTAGAAGCCGGACGCGTCGGGCAGCCAGCTCACGCCGCCCTGGCGCCACCCGGCGAGCGTGTCCGGTAGGTGCTCGCCCGTGGAAGTGTCGAGCACGCGATAGACCGGGTTCTCGTCGCCGGCGCGCGCGACGCCGTAGGCGAGCAGCCCGCAGTCATCGGAGAACGACGCGCCGCCGAGCGTCTCGGTCTCGCCCCACGTGTTGGGATCGAGGATCACCCGCGCCGCCGCGCCAGGCTTGTCGCGCAGGTGCAGCACCCACTTGTCCTGGTCCTTGCGCTTGGTCCAGAACCCCTCCGCCTTGCCCCGCATGCACGGCGTCGGGACGGACTCGTCGTCGTAGCGCCACAGGTGATCGAAGCGCTGCGCGAGCCACGCGCGCTGCGGCAGCGCGTCGACGGCGCTCGTGTAGCGCGCCATGTGGAGCTCCTCCCACGCGCGGACGTCGGCCGCCTTGCCGTCCTCGAGCCACCGGTAGGGGTCGGCGACGCGCGTGCCGTGGAGCACGTCCGCGTCGTCGCCGCGGCGGGCGAGGTAGCTCGGGCCGGTCGGCGCCTCGGCGGCCGGGCCGGCGTCCGGCGCAGGTGTCGGGTGCTCGTCGGGGGTGGGCGTGACCGGCGCCGGAGCCGACGAGCAGGCGGCGGCGAGGGCGAGGAGGGCGAGGGGGGTGGAGCGCAGCATCGCGCGAACATCGCGCCGCGGCGGCGGCCAGGCAACCGCGGGCGCTGTCTGCTCGCTGCCAGCACCTGCCACCCGCGCTGGCTTGCCGCGCCCGCGGGCATCGATACGCTCGGGCGGTGAACAAGCGTCTCACGGTCGTGGGGTTGATCCTCCTCGTGCTCGCCGCGGCGGGGTGGTTGCTGCTCGGGCGCGGCGGCGGCAGTGGCGGTGGCGGCGGCAAGCCGGCGACCGCCGGGACGCAGACGACGCCGGGCGGCGGCGCCGCCGCGGCCGGGCCGCGCGCGCGCGCGGCGAAGCCGGATCCGCGCACGCTCGAGCAGGGCTCGATCGCCGGGACGGTGACGGCCAGGGGCGGCGGCCCGCTCGCCGGCGCGCAGGTGTGCGTGCAGGGCTGGGTCGAGGACGTCCCGCCCGAGGACACGCGCGATCCGCGGTGCGTCGCCACCGACGCGCAGGGCCGCTACGTGATCGACAGGCTGTGGGTCGGGACGTACGACGTGACGGCGAGCGCCGAGCGCCACGCCCCGGCGGCGTGGCGCGGGCCGCTGCCCGACCGCGACCGCAACATCGAGCTGAAGGCGGGCGAGCGCCGCACCGGGATCGACCTCGTGCTCGCGACCGGCGCGGTCGAGGTGCGCGGCACCGTCGGGGACATCAACGGCGGGCCGATCGCCGACGCTTGGGTGTCGGTCGGCGGCGGCTGGCGGTGGTCGGGGGCTGCGGCCGCGCGCACCCGCAGCGGCGAGGACGGGACCTTCCGCGTGTGGGTCGCGCCGGGCAACATCCACGCGAGCGCGAGCGCGGACGGCTACGCCGAGGGCAACGCCGAGGGCAAGGCGCCGACGACGCAGCTCGAGATCCTGCTGACGCCCGAGTCGGTGCTCGCGGGCACGGTGGTCGAGGCCGGGACGAACAAGCCCGTCGCCGGCGCGACCGTGTCCGTGCAGGGCAACTGGCAGGACGGCGACGGCGGCTACGGCTTCGGGATCTCCGACGAGGCGGGCCGGTGGCGGATCACGCGGCTCGGCCCCGGGCGCTACAAGCCGGTGGCGCAGGCGCTGGGCAAGTTCGGCGAGCCGGCGTCGAGCGTGCTGCTCGGCCTGGGGCAGACGGTCGAGGACATCGTCATCCCCGTGCACGACGTGTACGTCGTCGAGGGCAAGGTCGTGATCGAAGGCGAGGGCGACGGCGAGGACGCCAAGGTGTGCGACGACGCGAGCGCCTGGGGGCAGGGCAAGACCGGGCGCTACATCTCGGGGAGCAGCGAGGACGACGGGACGCTGCGGTTCGAGGCGGTGCCGCCGGGCACGTACGAGCTGCAGATCTGGTGCGAGGGCTACATCGCCGAGCCGAGCTACGAGGACGTCGTCGTCACCGACGCGGACGTCACCGGCCTGGTGTGGCGGGTCCACGCGGGCGGCACGGTCGTCGGCACGGTCAAGACCCGCGCGGGCGCGCCGATCGCGGAGGCCGAGGTGATGGCGCGCACCATCGGCGGCGATCCGCGCGGCGCGCGGTCGTGGTCGAGCGAGCAGACCGAGGACGACGGCAGCTACCGGCTCACCGGCGTCGCGCCGGGCGAGGCGATGATCGAGGCCAGCTCCGACGCGCACCCGTCGCCCAAGGAGCCGCCGAAGGCGACCGTCGTCGCCGGGCAGGAGGTGCGGGTCGACGTCGTGCTCGACGACGGCGGGACGATCGCCGGCGTCGTCGTCGACGAGGACGGCGCGCCGGTGCGCGGCGCGAACGTGCGCGCCGCCGGCGCGCGGTGGGGCGGCCGCTGGGGCGGCACCCCGCTCACCGGCGACGACGGCACCTTCGTGATCGAGGGGCTCGAGCCGGGCGACTACCGGGTGACGGCGTCGCGCGGCTGGAGCGATCAGCTGCGCAAGCCGGGGTCGAACGACGACGACCTGCAGGGCGAGAAGGTCAAGCTCGCGGTCGGGCAGCGCGCCGAGGTCCGGCTGGTGGTCGAGAGCCGGCGCGGCGTGATCGCCGGCGTCGTCGTCGACGCGGCGGGCGCGGCGGTGCCGGACGCCTACCTCGCGGTCGAGCGCGAGTCGGACGTCGGCGATCAGCCGGCGGGCGCGGCGATGCGCGGCTCGCGGTGGGGGTGGGATCGCAAGCCGGTGGTGACCGATCCGTCGGGCGCGTTCGAGATCAAGGAGCTGTCGCCCGGCAAGTACACCGTGCGCGCGTACCGCCGCGGCGGCGGCGAGGCGATCGCCGAGCACGTCGCGGTCGGGACCAGGGACGCGCGGCTGGTGATCGAGGCGACCGGCAGCGTCGCGGGGGTGGTCACGCTGAAGGGCGGCGGCATCCCGGACGATCTCACGGTGTCGATCACCGACGAGCAGACCGGCTTCTCGCGCGGCGAGCAGTTCTTCCGCACCCGCGGCGCGTTCAAGCTCACCGAGCTGCCGGCGGGCACGTTCAAGCTGACCGCGTCGGCGGCGCAGGGGCGCGGCGAGCTCACCGTCAAGCTCGCCGGTGGCGAGCACGCCACGGGGCTGTCGATCGAGCTCGAGGCGCTGGTGACGGTGACGGGGCGCGTCGTCCGATTGTCGGACGGCTCGCCGGTGCCGGGGATGCGCATGATGATCATGCCGCAGGGCGGCGACGGCTCGTTCTCGTTCGGCCCGGGCGGCGACACCGAGCACATCACCGGGCCCGACGGCCGGTTCACCGTCGAGGACGCGCCGGCCGGCAAGGTGATCGTCCGCGCGTTCCCGGTCGACTGGGAGCTGTCGAAGGTCGGGTGGCTGAGCGTGCCGCGGACGATCGCGGGCGGCGGCCAGGTCGACCTCGGCGACATCAAGGCGGTCGAGATGCGCGTCGGTCGGCGCGAGCGCGGCGGCTCGTTCGGGTTCGACCTCAAGGAGTACGGCCCGGAGGTCCCCGAGGAGGAGCAGCCGCTCGAGGTGCGGATGGTCCGCAAGGACGGCGCCGCCGACAAGGGCGGGCTGAAGGTGGGCGACGTGATCGTGGCGGTCGACGGCACCGATGTCACCGGCGCCAACCGCTACCTGGCGTGGAGCCTGTGGCGCGTGCCCGAGGGGACGAAGGTGAAGTTCGGCCTGGCGTCGGGCGTGATGCTCGAGCTGGTCGCCGGGCCGCCGGAGTAGCCGCTCAGAGCGAGCGCAGCATCACCTCGGTGAGCGCGTGCGCGAACGCGTCGGGGTCGGGCACCTGGCCGGTCTCGGCGAGGTGCGCTTGCCCGAGCAAGAGGCGCGCGTGGTGCGCCAGGCGCGGGTCGTCGCGGTGCTCGGCGAACACCGCCTGCAGCCGCGCGAACAGCGGGTGCGACGGGTTGAGCTCGAGGATGCGCTTGACCTTGCCGGGCGCCTGGCCGAGTTGCTCGAGCAGACGCTGCATCCGCGGCGTCATGTCGTGCTCGTCGGAGACGAGGCAGGCGACCGAGGACGTCAGCCGGCTCGACAGCCGCACCTCCTTGACCTCCTCCTGGAGGTGGACGCGGAGGCACGCGAGCAGGTCGCCGTGCGCGCGCTGCTGCTGCTCGAGCGCCTCGGCCGCCTGCTTGCGCTCGTCCTCCGAGCCGAGCGCGACCTCGCCGTGCGCGATCGAGCGCAGCGGCTTGCCCTGGAACGTCGGCGCGGCCTCGAGCCACAGCTCGTCGACCGGGTCGGCGAACAGCAGCACCTCGATCCCGCGGGCGCGGAACGTCTCGAGCAGCGGCGAGCGCGCGACCTGCTCCTTCGAGGCGCCGGTGAGGAAGTAGATCGCGTCCTGGCCGTCCTTCATCCGCGCGACGTAGTCGGCGAGCGAGGTCAGCTCCCCGGGCTGCTCGCTCGAGGCGGCGAGCACGAGGTCGAGCAGCCTGTCCTTGTCGGCGTCGGGTGCGAGCAGGCCCTCCTTGAGCGCGGGGCCGAACTCGGCCCAGAAGCCGAGGTAGTCGGACGCCGCGTCGCGCTTGAGCTCGTCGAGCGTCGCCATCACCTTCTTGACGAGCTGCTTGCGGATGACCTGGATCTGGCGGTCCTTCTGGAGGATCTCGCGCGAGACGTTGAGCGACAGGTCGTGCGCGTCGACGACGCCCTTGACGAACCGCAGGTGCGGCGGCATCAGGTCGCGGCACTCGTCCATCACGAACACGCGCTTGACGTAGAGCTGCAGCCCGCGCTTCATCTCCGGGCTGTAGAGGTCGAACGGCGCCTTGGCGGGGAGGTAGAGTAGCGCGTAGGCCTCGAGCGTGCCCTCCATCCGCACCGGGATCGTGCGCAGCGGGGCGGCCCAGTCGTGGGAGATGTGGCGGTAGAACTCGTGGTACTCGGCGTCGGTGACCTCGGCGCGCGGGCGGTCCCAGATCGCCTTCTGCGAGTTGAGGGTCTCGTCGCCGAGCTGGATCGGGTAGGCGACGAAGTCGGAGTAGCGCTTGACGATCTCGCGCAGCACGACCGGGTTGGTGTAGTCGCGGACGCCGTGCTCCTCGTCGGCGGCGAGCAGGTGGAGCGTGATCGTCGTGCCGGGGGCGTCGCGCTCCGCCTCCTCGAGCGTGTACGCGCCGTCGCCGGTCGACTCCCAGCGGGTCGCGTGGTCCTCGCCGGCGCGGCGGGTCACCAGCGTCACCTTCGACGCGACCATGAACGCCGAGTAGAAGCCGACGCCGAACTGGCCGATCAGCTCGGGCGGGACCTCGCCCTGGCCGGCGGTCTTCACCGTGGTCAGGAACTCCTTCGTGCCCGACCGCGCGATCGTGCCGATGTTCTTGACGACCTCGTCGCGCGACATCCCGATGCCGGTGTCGCGCAGGGTCAGCGTCCGCGCCTCGCGGTCGGCCGCGAGCTCGATCCGCGGCGCGCCGGCGGCGCCCGCCAGCTCCGGCTGCTTCTGCTGCTCGAACCGCAGCTTGTCGATCGCGTCGGACGCGTTCGAGATCAGCTCGCGGAGGAAGATGTCCTTGTTCGAGTAGAGCGAGTGGACCATCAGGTCCAGCAACTGCTTCACCTCGGCCTGGAACTCGTGGCGCTGGGGCGTCGACATGACGCCCGCATTGCTAGGCACCCCGGCCAGGTGCGTCAAGTGGGCACGCCCGCGTCCGGCCTCCGGCCACTCCCGCCGGCGCTCCGCACCGGGGTTGATTTGCCTGCTC
The DNA here is from genome assembly GCA_011526095.1 of Myxococcales bacterium. Classification (GTDB taxonomy): domain Bacteria; phylum Myxococcota_A; class Polyangia; order Haliangiales; family Haliangiaceae; genus WYBA01. The sequence continues at coordinate 18,949 of WYBA01000311.1, forward strand.
CGGGGTTGCTCCGGAATGGAGCAACCCCGGAGCGGGCCGGCGTCCGGGGTTGATTCGGCAGTTGCGGACGCCCGATCAGCGGCTGCAGAATCCGTCCATGCGCTTACTGATGATGGGAATGGTACTGGCAGTGGGTGGCTGCAGCCTGTGGGAGGACGCGACGACGATCGACGTCGACTACGACGTGGATCTCGTCGAGCCGGTCGAGTTCGACGGCAGCCGGGCGGTGGCGTCGACGAACCTGGCGATCGCGGTGTCCTCGACGAGCCCGACGTCGACGCCGTCGATCTCCGGTGCGGGGTCGTGGGGCCCGCTGCTGAAGGCCAACGCGATCGCCGAGGCGGCCGGCCAGCCGCGGCTGTTCTCGATCACGGTCAGCGGTACGCCGACGTTCACCGGGACCGCGCCGGTCGAGTTCACCGTCGACGTGTCGTCGGCCGACGGTGTGGTCTACGGCGACGAGCTGTCGCCCGAGCCGCAGCCGGTCGGCAGCTGCACGTTCACGCTCGACCCGGCGACCGACGGCCCCGACGGCTTCGGTCCGGCGCTCGAGGCCTGCCTCGTCGACTGGGCGGCGGAGAACGGCTTCCCCGCGCAGCTCGCGTTCTCGGTCACCTCGGCGTCGACCGTCGCGCAGCACGGCCCCGGTGAGGAGTACGAGCTGAGCGGCACGTACGTCATGGAGACCGACGAGGCGGTCGAGATCGACTGCGAGCTCGAGGTCGCGCTGCCCTCCGACGTCACCGATCGCCTCGACACGATCGAGTTCGACGGGATCCAGCTCGACGCGACCGGGACCGCGGACGATCCGGTGTTCGTCGCGTGGTTCGGCCTGATCTTCGACTCCACCGGCGCCATGGCCGCGTCCGCCAACGGCGCCGACGCGCTCGGCGCCGGCGACTCGCGCGAGTTCCACGCGACCGTGCCGTCCGCCGGCGCCGCCGCCACCGTCTCCGGTGACGCCACGGTCCTGATGTCGCCGTCCGACCCCGCCGAGTTCCTCGACGCGACGATCCGCGCGCTGTCCGGCGCCGACACCGGCGCCCCGGGCGGCGGCATGGCGTGCTGGTTCTCCGCCGGCGCGGCGCCGCGGTCCGGCACGCTCGAGGTCAGCATCAGCGGCATCGCCAAGGCCGGCCTGTAGCGCGGCCCCGCGCCGCGCGGCTACCGGCGCAGGAAGATCGGGTTCGACACCGCGAACGGCAGCCGGTCGATGTGGACCGGCTCGAGCGGCGCGTCGCCGCGGACGTGGATCACCACCCAGCTCCCGTCCGCGGCCACCGGCACGTCGACCGTGCCGCTCCACCGCACCGCCGGGTTCCCCGGATCGGCGTCGCCGGGCTCGATCACCTCGGCCGCCACGACCTCGCCGTCGACGACGACGTCGAACCCGTCGACGTCGACCCAGCTCGCCGCCTGGACGCGCACGGTCACCGTGGCCGTCGCGCCGAGCCCGGTGGCCGTGTCACCCGGCCCCGCCGCGCCGACCGCCGCGTCGACGTAGATGCCGCCCGAGATGGTCGCGTGCCCGGCCGACAGCCCGTCGCGCACCGCGTTCGCCGTGACCGTCGCCGGCTCGTCGGTGCCGACCTCGACGCACGTCCGCGGGTAGCCGAGCGGCTCGAGCCGGATCCGGTGCGAGTCCGACGAGCCGACCGCGAACACCGTGTAGTCCGCGTTCAGCAGGCCGTACCAGTCGGCGAGGTTCTCGAGCCGCACCGCCGGGCTGTCCGCGTCGTTGAACACCTCGATCAGCCGGAGGTCGTCGTCCCACGCCGCCGGCCGGTCGACCATCCCCGTCGCCGGATCGAGCCCGACGTAGTTGAAGTAGTCGCTCGGGATCTGGCGCGGGTGGTTGACGATCACCGCCGGCGCCTCGGGCCGCGCGCGCGCCGCAGTCACCACCTCGACCGGCCCGAGGTTCTCCACCTCCGCGTCCGGGTCCTCCGCCGTCGGCCACCGCTGCCACGGGATCGCCCCGCCGTTGCGCGCCTCGGGGTCCGGCTCGAGCGGGAACACGCCGAAGTGGCCGTAGAGCTGCGCCGCCGTGATCTCGATCGACCCGATCCCCTTCGCCCACGCGCCGACGCCGAGCTCCGCGATGATCGCCGCGAAGCTGTCGACGACGTCGTGCTCCGACCGCACCGGCAGCTCGACGCCGTCGGCGACCGCGCTGCGCACCTTCTCGCGCGCGTCGTCGCCCGAGTCGAACGAGCGGTGGGTGTGGATGTGGAAGTCGCCGCACATCACGTCGGTCGTGTCGATCACGCGGTCGAGCACCGCGTCGACCTCGACCGTCTCGCCGGCCACGACCGTGACCTCGGTGTCCACGATCTCGTACTCGAACCCGCGCGACACCACGACCTGCCACGTCCCCGGCGGCGCCGGGATCGTCACGTCGCCGTCGACCGGGTACTCCACGGCCAGCCGCCCCGCGACCGTGCCGGCCTCGCCGAATCGCTCCGGCACCGTCGGGATCGCCGACGCGCCTGCCGGCAACAGCTGCACCCGCACCGGGATCGCGCCGGCGCCCGCCTCGGTCGCGGTGACGTGGACCGCGCCGTTCTCCGGGATCGCCAGCGCCGCGGTCGTGCCGTCGTCCGCGACCTCCGCGGTCGCGGTCGCCCATCCGCGCTTGTACGCGGTCAGCGTCACCGCGGCGGTGGCCGGAACGTGGACCGTGAACGCGCCGGCCTCGTCGGTCGTCGCGCGCGTCAGGTAGTCCTCGCCCGTCGTGACGTGGACGCGCGCGCCCGCCAGCGGCGCGCCGCCCGCCGTCACCGTCCCGGTGATCGCGCGCTGCGCCGTCCCGAGCACGCGCGCGCGCGCCTGCTCCAGTCCGTCGAGCCCGGGCCCGCCGATCGCGATCCGCGCGTGGTCTCGCGTCATCGTTCCGCATGCGGGGATCGTCAGCGCGTCGGTGAACGCCAGGATGATCCCCGACGTCGACAGCGTGCTGTCCATCGGCGCGGCCGGCGCGTACGCCCAGCTCGTCGCGTCGTCGTCGACGAACTGGACCCAGTCACCCTCGATCTGCTCCGTGAAGCCCTCCCCCGGCAGCGCCATCGGCGTGCGGCGTCCATAGAGGAAGGCGTGGACGATCGAGCCCGCCTGGATCGCCCCCGGGCGCGGGGAGGCGTAGTGCAGCCGCACCGTGACCAAGTCGGCGTCGGGCTCGAGCACGTAGTCGACCGCCATCGACACGTCGGTCATCTGATCCGGGTACAGCGCGCTCAGCGGCGGCGCCAGGAACGGCAGCCCTGCGAGCCGCCCCGTCGCTCGCATGATCGCCGGCCCGCCGTCGCTGCCGTCGGCGATCACCGACACGCTCGTCGTCACCGGCGACGAGCGCCCGGCGAAGATCAGCAGCTCGCCGAAGTCCGCCGGCTCGACCAGCGCGCCGCCCTCGACCCGGGCCACGCCGATCGGCCGGCCGCCCCACGGATCGATCAGCTCCGAGTCGCCGACGTCCTCGATCACCAGCGCGACGTGGTCGTTGGCGAGGACGAAGTCGCCGGCCTGCCAGGTCAACAGGCCGCTCGGTGTCGTCGGGATCTGCCCCGCGGTCAGCCGCCCTGCCCGCGCCTGGCCCGAGGTCGCGCCGAGCGGGTCGGCGTGGCCGGTCGGGTCCCCGACCTCGAACGCCGGCGGCGGGGTCTCGCACACGGCGCCGGCCGCGTCCGGCGCGCCGGCGTCGTCATCGCCTCCGCACGCCGCCAGGGCGACGCACGCGAGCATTCCCAGGTGACAGCGCGTCCTCATCCCGGTGAACGTATCACCACGGTCGCTGCGCTACGATGCGGTTCGTGACCGCCGCCCTCGCCCCTGACGAGACGTTCCGCTTCGACCGCCTCGAGGACCTCGCCCGCCTGCCGTGGTTCGACGTCGAGGGCGACCGCCTCGTCGTCTCGGATCCCACGGTCGGTCCGGTGATCGACATGCACGCGCACTACGCGCTCCCGGCGATCTGGCCCCACCGCATCGATCTCCACGCGAGCACCGACCGCACCGAGCTGCTGCTGCCGTGCTGCGCGCGCCACGACCTCGACGTCTACGCCAACCACAACTTCGGCGCGCTCGGGATCAAGAAGCTCAAGCGCGAGCTCGTCCTCGGCGGGGCGACCGGCCGGGGCGCCCGTCGCACCCACACCGCGCCGAACCTCGAGCGCGACTGCAAGGACATGGGCATCACCCACAGCGCGATCCTGGCGATCGACATGGGCATGCCCAGCCGCCACCTCGGAGACACGATCGACGTCGCCAAGGCGCGCGGCGACACGACGCCGTTCGGCAGCGTCCACCCGCGGCGCCGGCGCCCCAAGGAGAAGCTCGAGGAGCAGCTCCACCGCGGCGCGCGCGGCGTCAAGCTCCATCCCCAGCTCCAGCAGTTCATGCCGAACCTGCCGGAGGCGAAGGCCGTCTACGCCCTCGCGGCGAAGGAGCGCGTGCCCGTGCTGTGGCACTGCGGCCCCGTCGGGATCGAGCTCGCGAGCGCGCGCAAGTTCGTCCAGATCCCCGGCTACGAGCCGGCGATCGCCGAGCACCCGGACACCACGTTCGTCCTCGGCCACGCCGGCGCGCTGGCGTGCGAGGAGGCGATCGCCCTGCAGCGGCGCTACCCGAACGCCTACCTCGAGGTGTCGTGCATCAGCCTCGGGCAGATGCAGAAGGTCGTCGCCGAGGCCGATCCCGATCGCATCGTCTACGGCACCGACTGGCCGTTCTACCACCACGCCCTCGCGCTCGCGAAGGTGCTGGTCGCGACCGAGGGCCGCCCGGCGCTGCGCCGCAAGATCCTCCACGACAACGCGGCGCGGCTGCTCGGGCTGTAGCGCCCGCGGGAGGGCCAGGAACTTGCCGCGCCCCGCACGCATGGGCGAAGCTGAGGCTTTAACGGCCGTCAACTCGGCTCTCCCTGCGTACGCCGGGGGAGCGAACCAGGGGGACTCATGC
>WYBA01000312.1 GCA_011526095.1 Myxococcales bacterium
GGGGCGGAGCGCCGGCCGTCGGCGAGCGTGCACGTCGCCTCCGCGACGCCGGCGTCGTCGAGGCGCACCCGCGCGCCGGCGTCGTCGCCGACCGCGCACGTCCCGCCGGCGGGCGCGACCAGCTCGGCGCCGAGCGCGACCACGGGCGCCTCGCCGGGCACGCCCGCCAGCGGCGCGGGCGCGTCGGCGCCCGGCGCGATCACCGCGACCTCGACGACCTCGAGCGCGCCCGGCGCCGACGGCCGGCTCTCGAAGCCGTCGCCGTCGATCGCGCTGACCTCGACGTGGTAGCGCCCCACCGGCAGCGCGGCGGTCGTGACGCCGGCCGCCGGCGCCGGGACCTCGACGGCGAGCACCGGCTCGCCGCCGGCGTCCTCGACCGCGACGCGATAGCGCGCGGCGGCCGCGACCTCGCCCCACGCGATCGCCAGCGGCGCGGCGTCGGCGCCGAGCGCGAGCACGACCTCGCCGCCCGCGCCGTCGAGCACGGGCGCGGGCGGCAGCGGGCGCGGCGGCTCGGGCGCCTTGCCCTTCTTGACGCGGCTGCCCATGCCCGCCTTGACCTTGACGGCCTTGCCCGTCGCCTTGCCGCCCTTGCGGCCGCGCACGGCGATCGCGGCGCCGTCGTGGTTGGCGACGATGCTCGTGCCGGCGCCGTCGACCGCGACCACCGCCCTGCCCTCGCCGACCTCGGCCGCGGCGCCCGGCGTGTCGACCGCGACCTTCTGCCCGCCGAGCTCGTCGAGGCGCGCCTCGAGCGTGCCCTCCTCGAGCTCGGCGCGCGCGGTGATCACCTTCGCCGTCGCCTTCTGCGGCCCGTACAGGATGACGATCGTGCGCTCGCGCAGGCGGAGCTTCGCGCGGTCTCGGAACGTGAGCTCGGCGGCGGCGCTCACCGCAGCGCCGACCCGCCACGCGCGGAACAGGTCCATGCCGCGCTCCGCCGGGTCCCACCCGTCGTCGCCGGGGCGGCGGACCTTGACGTCGCCGCGGGCCCGGCTGAGCACGGCGTCGGGGCCGCGCGGCGCGTCCTTGCCGGGCAGGCGGAGCACCGAGCCGGGGACGAGGTCGTGCGGCAGCTTGCCGAGCTGCGGGTTGAGCTCGTGGATGCGGCGGTAGGCGGCGCGGTCGCCGAGGACGCGCACCGCGATCGCCATGCAGGTGTCGCCGGGCTGGACGACGTACTCGAACGTGCCGTCGGCGTCGGAGGTCGCGCCGGCACCGGAGGCGGGCTCGGCGCGCGCGACGCGCGACACCGCGGCCGCGCCGGTCACGACCGACGCGGCGAGCAGCAGCAGTCCCGGCGATGCGCCCCGGCGAGCCAACCCGCGCATCATACCAGCGCCTCGTGCAGCTCGACCGGCTCGAGCCGGCCCGGCAGCGCGTGGCGGCCCAGCGGCAGCCAGCGGAACGCCGCGCCGCACGCCTGGCGCGTGGCCTCGGACACCAGGATCTGCTGCGGCCGGGCGATCGCCTCGAGCCGCGCGGCCACGTTCACGGTGTCGCCCAGGCAGGTGTAGTCCATGCGCGCCTCGGACCCGAGGTTGCCGACGACGGCCTCGCCGGTGTGGACGCCGATCGCGAGGTGCAGCGTGACGCCGAGCCGCTGCTCCCAGCCGTCGTTGGCGGCGTCGAGCCAGCGCTGCATGTCGATCGCCGCGGCGACCGCGCGCGCGGCGTGATCGGGCTGGTCGTCGGGGGCGTTCCACATCGCCATGACGCAGTCGCCGATGAACTTGTCGACGGTGCCGCCGTGGCGGAACACCAGCTCGGTGAGCAGCGTGAACAGCTCGTTGATCAGCGTGACGATGCGGTCGGGCGGCAGCCGCTCGACCAGCGGGGTGAACGCGGCGACGTCGACGAACAGCACGGTGATCGTGCGGCGCTCGCCGCCGAGCTCGAGCGAGTGCTCGCGCCGGACGATCCGCTCGACCAGCTGCGCCGGCAGGTAGCGGCCGAGGTCGCGGCGGATCGCCGCCTGCTCGGCGATGGCGCGCTCGCCCGCGGCGAGGTCGGCGGCGGCGGTGTTGAGCGCCTCGGCGAGCGTCTCGAGCTCGTCGCCGGTGTGGACGGCGACGGGGCGATCGAACCGGCGCTCGCCGAGGTCGCGGGCGGCGGCGACGAGCGCGCCGACCGGCCGCGCCGCGCGCCGCGCCAGCCACACCGCCGCGCCGGCGCCGATCACCGCGACCGCCGCGATCATCGCGATCACGATCAGCCGGACGCGCGCCAGCGGCGCGTAGGCGCGCGCCGCGGGGAGCTCCGCGACGACCGCCCACGGCAGCCCGGGGAGCGAGCGGACCAGGCCGAGCCGCTCGCCGCCGGGCGCGTCCCACGCGTGGAACACCATCACGCCGTGCGCGAGCGCCGCGCCGTCGACGCCCGCGAGCGCGCCCGAGGCGACCGGCGCGCGGATCGCGGCGCGCTCGGGGTCGACGTGCGCGACGGTGCGGCCGGCGGCGTCGACGATCACGAGCGCCTCGGGATCGCCGCCGAACCGCTCGTGCGCGAGGGCGCCGAGCCGCGCCGCGATCGGCTCGAGCGACACGGGTGCGACGACGAACCACGTCACGTCCGCGCCGCGCACCGGCGCGACGACCGGCACGACCGGCAGATCGCCCGCGACCTCGACGTCGCCGAGCGCGACGCCGTCGGCGAGGGCCGTCGCGCGCAGCCCGGGCGCCAGCGCCGGCGGCGCGGCCCACGCCGCCCCGGGCTCGCGCAGCGTGTCGACGGGCGCGCCGGCGCCGTCGAAGATCGCGACCGCGGCCAGCGGCGACGCCTCGACCAGCGCGCGCGCCGCGGCGACGCGCTGGGCAGGGGCGAGGTCGGCGTCGGCGAGGACGCGCGCGACGGCGTCGAGCGCGGCGCGGCTGTCGGCGAGCGTGCCGGTCGTGGTGTGGGCGACGTCGTCGGTGACGGCGATCAAGAGCTCGTGGGTGCGATCGCGCAGCGCGCGGCGATCGACGTCGATCAGCAGCCAGCCGAGCACGACCAGCGGCACGACCGCGAGCACGACCGCGGCGAGCGCGAGCCGGCGGGCGAAGCCGCGGCGCGGCCGCGCGGTCACGCCGCGGGCTCCCGCCGGTGCAGCCACGCGCGGCGCAGCCGGCGCGCCAGCTCGTCCCCCGCCACCGGGCGGACGACCGCCTCGGCGACGCCGGCGCGGACGTGGGCGACGAGGCCCGCGGCGTCGCCGTCGGCGTCGGTCACCAC
>WYBA01000313.1 GCA_011526095.1 Myxococcales bacterium
GACCCTGCACCTCGAACACAGCGCGCTCGATCCGAAGACCTCGCGGTCCGTGTCCGAAGAATCAGGGATTTCTCATTCGAGAACCCATTCAACTTCTCTTCGCTGACTATCCAGTTTTCAGAGACCGACCCCGCTGAGCGGGGCGACGGAATCTACCTGCGGCTCCATGGAAGGTCAAGACCTGCCAGGGTCCGGGGCCTCTCGGCCCCGTCCGCCGCTGCTTCGTTTCCGTCGGGGCCGGATAACTACCACAGCCGTTCCCAAAGGGAAGATCCGCGCGCGATTTTTTTCATCGAACGAGATCCGGTTGTGACTTCGAGGGGTTAGTCCTCGTCGTCCAGCGCGAGATCTTCTTGCGGCCGCATGTGGATGCGGCCGTCGTCCTTGCGCGGAAACAGCGGCGGCGCCCGGTAGGCGCGCGCCGTGGGCGAGGTCTGGCCCCAGATCAGGAACACGACGATCCATGCGGTCGGCGGGAACACCATGAGCTCGGGGTAGACCCGCAGGAATCCACCTACATAGCCGGCCACGACCACCGCGATGACGAACACGGTCGCCGAGCGCCGGGAGTGCTTGGCGACCTTGAGCATCCGCAGGTTCGACGCCATCAGCACCGCCAGCACCAGCATCACGTACGGGGTGTAGCCCCACACCGCGTTGGGGGTCTTGAGGTCGTCGCCGAACACCCGCGCGCCGCCGAACTCGAGCGTCGAGACCGTCGGATCGGCGTACTTGAGCAGGGCCAGGTACCAGATCACCAGCAGGCCACCCGCCAGGGTCGTCGGGATGCCGAAGAAGATCTTGGTCGGGACGCCCTCCTCCGAGGTGACGTTGAACCTCGCCAGCCGGAACACCGCGCCCATCACCCAGCCGATGCACGCGACGATCAGCACGACCTCGCGCCAGCCGCCGTCGAAGCCCAGCGCCGGGTGTGACGACAGGAAGCTGTGCATGAGGAACGACGGCGCGAGGCCGAAGTTGAGGAAGTCCGCGAACGAGTCGAGCTGGACGCCGAGGTCGGACGTGCCGCGCACCATCCGCGCGACCATGCCGTCGAGGCGATCGGTGAGGACCGCGTAGATGATCATCCAGCCGGCGAGGTCCCACTGGCCGCGGTGCGCGGCGACGACCGAGACCATGCCGAACACCAGGCTCGCGGCGGTGATCGCGTTCGGCGCCAGGTAGCGGAAGAAGCGGTAGTTGAGGGGCTCGGGCTTGGTGGGCTTGGTCATGGCAGTCAGCGCTCCGGCTCGTCGGTCCCGCCCACCACGCCGGCGCGCCCGCGTGGCGCCTCCCCTGGGGTCGGCCCTGCGTCGTCTCCGTCGTCTCCGTCGTCTCCGTCGTCTCCGTCGTGTCCGGCGTCTCCGGCGTCTGCGCCCGGCGCGGCTGCGACGTCTCCCCCTGCGCTGGGTGCGTCCGCGGCGAGGCCACCGCGCGCCGGATCCATCAGGCGTGCGTAGATCCGCTGGCCGAGGCTGTCGACCATCAGGCGCTCGACGGTGCGCATGATCTCCGCGCGCGGATCGCCGTCGCGGTAGACGAACTGGATCCCCATGCCGGCCTCGACGTCGTCGGGGCGAGCGGCCTCGGCTGCCTCGGCCTCGGAGACGATCCACTGCACCTCGCCGTGGATCTGCAGCGGCTCCGGCAGGTGCGGCACGTAGAGCTTGAACAGGAACTCGGTGCCGATCGGCAGCGGCTTGGTCGTCTTGATGAACGTGCCGCCGCGGGAGATGTTCTTGGTGTAGTCGGCGAAGAACGCGTTGAGGCGCTTGTACTCGACCTTGAGCTCGATGGGCGCGCGGGACTCGGAGCGCCGATCGGCCGCGTCGCTTGCGTCATCCATCGGGTCGATCAACTCTACCGACAGCGATGGCGCAGGGTCAAACGAGCGCGTCGGCGCCGGAGCGAGATCCGGCGCCCCCTGCGGCGCTCGCGGCGCTGCTGCGGTCGTGGCGGCTGCGCACCTGGCTCGTCGTCCAGCTCGGGCTCGGGCTGTACCTCGTCGGGCTGCCGCTGTTCGGCGTGCTGGGGCTCGAGCTCGCCACGGCCGCCGCGCTCCCGGCGTCCCTGCTCGGGCTCAACCTCGGCGTCGCGCTCGCGCGCCACGCGGTGACGACGGCCGCGCCGGCGCTGGCGCGGGCGCGCGCGCCCCGGCGCGTCGTCGTCGCGCTGTGGTGGCGCGCCGCCGCGCTCGCCGTCGCGGTCGCGCTGATCCCGGGCGTGTGCGCCGCGGTCAACGGGCTGCGCCGCCCGACGTGCGACTGGATCTTCGGGATCCGCGCGTACCTGTCCCTGCCGCTCGCGTCGGCGGCGCTGTTCGCGGGCGCCGGCGTCGCGATCGGCCTCGCCACGGGCCGGCGCCGCTGGCTCGGCGCCGCCGCGCAGGTCGCGCTCGTCGTCGGGCTCGCGGTCGCCGCGCTGGTGCGGTTCGTCGGCGAGCCCCCGGTGTTCTTCTACAGCCCGCTCGTCGGGTACCACCCCGGCAACCTCTACGACGAGAACGTCCGGATCGGCCTGCCGCTGTACGCGGCGCGCGCCGAGGCGCTGGCGTGGATCGTGGCGGCGCTCGCGGCCCTCGCGGCCATGCTCGACGCGCCGACGCTGCGCCCCCGGCTGCGCGAGCGCCGCCCGGCGCCGCGGCGCTGGCTCGAGGTGGGCGTCGCGGCCGCGGCGCTCGCCGGCGCCCTGGCGCTGCGCACGTTCGCCGGCGACCTCGGCTACGCGATCGACGCCGAGGACATCCAGGCCGAGCTCGGCGGGCGGTTCGACACCGAGCACTTCGTCATCCACTACGACGACCGGCCCGACATCGCCGATGACATCGCGCTGATCGCGGCGGATCACGAGCTGCGCCTCGCCCAGGTCGCGCGGACGCTCGCGCTCGGGCCCGAGGTGCTCGACCGCTTCACCGGCGGCGGCCGGATCCGCTCGTACTACTTCGCCGATCGCGACCAGAAGGCCGCGCTGATGGGCGCGCGCGACGTCGAGATGGCCAAGCCGTGGCGGCGCGAGATCTACCTCACCCACCGCGGGTTCCCGCACAGCTCGCTGCGCCACGAGATCGTCCACGTCGTCGCCGGCGAGTTCGGCGATCCGTGGTTCAAGACCAGCGCGCGGCCGCTGCTCGGCCTGCCCCTGCTGTTCAACCCGGCGCTGATCGAGGGCATCGCCGTCGCCGCCGACTGGCCCGCGGGCTACGACCGGCCGCTGACGCCGCACCAGTCGGTCAAGGCGGTCGAGGCGATGGGGCTGACGCCGCGGGTCGACGAGCTGATGTCGCTGGGGTTCTTCGCCGGCTCGTCGGCGCGCAGCTACACCACGGCCGGCTCGTTCGTGCGCTACCTGCTCGACACCCACGGCGCGGCCGCGCTGCGCCGGCTCTACGCGACCGGCGGCGACTTCGTCGACGCCTACGGGGTCGAGCTCGGCGTGCTCGTCGAGGGCTGGCGCGCGATGATCGCCGACGTCCCGCTGTCGGCGGCGGAGATCGAGGTCGTGCGCGAGCGGTTCCGCCACGGCGGCGTGTTCGAGCGCCCGTGCCCGCACGCGATCGCGGCGCGCCGGGTCGAGGCGGCCACCGCGAAGGCGCGAGGCGATCGCCGCGCGGCCGTTCGCCTGCTGCGCGAGGTCTGCGAGGACGCAGGCGACGAGCCGCGCTACCGGCTCGACCTCGCCGGCGCGCTGCAGGGCGGCTCCGACGCCGAGCGCGCCGAGGCGCGCTCGATCTACGAGGCGATCGCGGGCGACGCCGAGCGCGTGACCACCGGCCTGCGCGCCGAGGCGCTCGACGCGCTCGCCGGCGCCGCCGCGGACGCGCTCGACTGGGCGACGGCGGAGGCGCACCTGGCGGCGGCGGCGGCGCTGCCGCAGGACGACGACGACGCGCGGCAGGTCGAGGCACGGCTGTACGCGCTCCGCCACGCTGGCCCGGCGCGCCACGCGCTCCGCGCGTACTTCTTCCCGGCGGCACGCGCGGCGGACGCCGGCGCGGCGCTCGGCCGGCACGCCCCGGTGGCGTGGGCGCACCTGATGGTCGCGGTCGAGCCGGGCGACGGGTTCGGCTGGTACCTGCGCGGGCTGCAGCGCGCGCTCGCCGGCGATCACGCCGCGGCGGCCGCGGACCTCGACGCCGCGCTCGACCGGCCGCTGCCGTCGCCGCGGTTCGTCCGCAACGGCGCGCGCCGGCTCGCGCTGTCGGCGTGGCGCGCCGGCGATCGGGCGCGGGTGGCGAGGGCCGCGGCGCGGCTCGCGGGGCCGGACATGACCGAGATGGATCGGTTGCTCGCCGATGACTGGCGCGACCGGCTCGCGCAGCCGGCGCCGTGACGACCGGACGGCGGCCTACATGCCGCTGGTGAACAGCCACTTGTCGCCGGTCCACAGCAGGACCAGCTCGTTCTGATCGCGCAGATCCTCGCGCCGCGGCTCGCCGCGCGCGTCGGTCACCGTGTAGCTGGCGTCGATCTGGACCTCGACGTGCGCGCGGCAGCCGGCCTCGAGCGCGCCCGAGGCGCCGCCGGGGCAGACGCGGCGGAGCTTGTCGTACCGCACCGAGTAGCGGACCTCGGACGCCATCTGGAACCGACCGGCGAGCACCCACCGCAGCTTGTCGATGCCGTAGTCGTCCTTGGCGTCGGAGGTGCCGCGATCCTCCCAGTACGAGGCGTCGGCCATCAGCACGAGCGCCTCGGCGTCGCGACGCTCGACCGCCTGGCGGTACTCCTCGATCCGCTCGATGATCGCGCGGTTGGTCTCGTCGTCCGGGATGCGCGTGCCGGGGATGCGACCGGCGGGCTTGGCGCACGCGGGGACGACGGCGCAGGCGGCGGCGAGGACGAGCAGACGGCGAGTGATCATGGATGCTCTCGGATGGGGCGGGTCACGGAACGGCAGGACGGGTCACGATGCAACGCGCGAACCCGCGACCGTGTTCCCGGGACGCTACAACGCCGCCGGCAGGTCGGGAAGCGGGGCGGCCCGCCACCGCTCGAGGCGCCTCAGGAAATCCCGGAAGTCCTTGTCTGGATTGGCGATCCCGGGGAGGTAGACGTCGGTGATCCGGGTGATCGTGAACCGGGCGGCGGCGGCACGAAGCTCGATCGGGAGCGCCGCGCGGTCGGCGGCGGTGAGCGGTCGGACGCGCTCGTAGCCGGCGAGCAGCGCGCGCGCGACGTCGAGGCGGACGCTGCCGTCCCACGCCCAGTCGTTGATGCACACCGCGAGGTCGTAGGCGAGGCTGCCGCCGGAGGCCTGCTCGAAGTCGAGCACGGCGACCAGGCGGTCGCCGTCGAACAGGACGTTGTCGCGGAACAGGTCACCGTGGATCACGCCCTGGGTGGCGGCGGCCCGGGCGGCGGCGCGCTGATCGAGCCAGGCGAGCTCGTCGCCGAGCGTCGCGACCGCCGCGGCGAGCTGCGGATCGGCCGTGGCGCGGAACCCGTCGTAGCGCACGCGCAGGTGCGCGTGGTCGTAGATGCTCGGGCGGCGGATCTCGGCCGGCAGCGCCAGCCCCGCGAGGTGGATCCGCGCCAGCACCTCGCCGAGGACGCCGGCGTCGCCGAGCGTGACCTGGTGCGGCGCGCGGTGGGAGCCCGCGAGCCACGGGAACACCGAGACCAGCAGGCCCCGGTGCCGGACGTGCCGCGCGTCCGGCGCGCCCACGACGGCGCGCGGCGCCGCGACCGGGATGCCGCGCTCGGCCAGCGCGACGCACAGCGCCGACTCCCACGCGACGTCGCCCTCGGCCTTGCCCTCGTTGACCCGGACGAAGTACCGGCCGGCGTCGGTCTCGACCTCGAAGTTGGAGTTGATCGTGCCGGCGGCGATCGCCCGCCACCGCCGCGGCGCGCCGAGCGCGAACGCCGCCGCGATGGTCGAGATGTCGGCCTCGTCGAGACTGGTGAACGTCGCCACGCGCGAAGACTACCCCGATCGGATACGCTGTTCGGCGTGAACGACGCCCAGCGCGCCGCTCTGGTCGAATCGCACCGTCACCTCGTCCGCAAGGCCGCGATGATGGTGTTCCCGCGGGTGCGGGAGCACGTCGAGCTGCAGGAGCTGATCGCGCTGGGAGATCTCGGCCTGGTCGAGGCGTCGTCGCGGTTCGATCCCGAGGCGGGCGCGAGCTTCTCGACGTTCGCGTGGTACCGGGTGCAGGGCTCGATCATCGACGGGATCCGGCGCTCGACCAACCTGCCCCGCCGCGTGTGGGCGCAGCTATGCGCGCTGCGCGCCGCGGCCGAGGTGCTCGAGGCCAAGGGCCGGCAGGAGGCTGCGGCGCGCGCCGCCGGCGCCGCGCCGGCGACCGACACCGAGGCGCGGCTGCGGCAGGTGCGCGACGCGATCGCGCAGGTACGGACCGTCTACACGGTATCGCTGGCGACGATGCGCGAGCGCGACGAGCCGGCCGACCCGAGCGCGCGCGCCGACGCCAGCCTCGAGCGCGAGGCGCTGCGCCGGAGCGTGATGGCCGCGATCGACGAGCTGCCCGAGCGCGAGCGCGCGCTGCTCCACAAGCACTACACCGAGGGCAAGACGCTGCTCGACGCCGGCGCCGAGCTCGGCATCTCGAAGTCGTGGGCGAGCCGGATGCACGCCGCCGCGGTCGAGAAGCTGCGCGCGCGCCTCGGCGGCGGCGGCTGACGGACGCGTCGATCTCGCGTCAGGCCGAGCGCGTCGCCGCGGCCGGGCCGGCGAGCGTGCCCTCGGCCTGGTAGCGCTCGAACAGGTGCCCCCACGACGTCTCGGCGCGCCACGCCTCGAAGATCTTCCGGTCGCGCAGCGGCCACCGGTAGTAGTCGTGATAGACCTCGCTGCCCATCACGAACACGTTGACCAGCGGCGTGTGGAAGAACAGCTTCTGGAACCGCTTGAGCGGGCCGAACCACAGCACGTCGCCGACGCGCGAGGCGCCGTTGTCGCCGACCGAGAAGCCCCACCGCTCGTCGGCCAGGTGGGTGTCGCCGACGACCTCGATGTCCTCGCGCCGCGCGTGCCCCAGCCCCTGCTCGTCCGCCAGCCGCAGGTACTCGAGCGACATCGGATCGAAGCCCATCATCTGGGCGGCGACCGCGTCGATCGCGACCTGATCGGCAGAGGCGAGCATCACGTCCTTGATCACCGGGCGCATCGTGCGCGGCCCCGGACCGTCACCGGCGGTGGTCCCGTCCATCACCGCGAACAGGCCGCTGTGGATCTCGCGCTGGATGTGGAGCAGGTCGACCAGCGTCTGGTGGATCCAGCTGTGCGTGTAGTGGCGCTTGGTGTTGAGCAGGCCGCCGAACGCGTTCTTCATCGCGCCGGTGGTGGTCGTGTAGATGTGGCACTTCACCGTCGGCAGGTGGACGATGTTGGCGCCGTGGAAGGCGTCCGGGATCAGGATGCCCTCGGGGAAGATCTGATCGAGGACGTTCATCTTCGCGGTCGGGCGGTAGACCGACCACGTCATGTCCTCGGGCTTGAAGTTGTAGCGGACCGGGATGTCGTAGGCCTGGAACACCGGCACGTAGCCGTTGAGGTCCTCACCCTTGAACGCGTCGGTGACGACCGTCTTGTTCTGGACGCAGACCAGGTCGTCGTAGCCGCGCGCGCGCAGCGCCCGCGTCGTCCCCTCGAGCTGCCACGGCGTCGTGTTCGCCCCGGGGAACGGGAAGTGCCACGAGATGTTGTCCTTGAGGATCGTCGTGGCGCCGGGCGCCAGCGCGGTGCGGACGTCGGCCAGCTCGTGGAGGCGGTCGATGTCGTCGAGGATGGTGTCCGGCGAGACGCGCAGGACCGCGACCTTGGAGCGAGTCATGCGCGCACCCTACCGGCGCGCGGCGAGCGGCGCAATCAGCTGCGCGCGCGCGCCTCGTGCTGGACGTACCAGCGGCGCACGGCCTCGATCTTCGCCGGCTGGATCAGCTCCTCGACCGCGGCCAGCTCCTCCGGGCCGCCGGTCGGGGCGAACGCCTCGATCGGGCACATCACGAACGCCAGCACGTCGAGCGCGCGGCGCGGGTCCGGCTCCAGCCGGCTCTGGTAGATCACCTCGCCGACCGCGGCGGGGTGGACGTCGTCGTCGTGGTCGGGCAGCGCGGGTTCGCCGGCTGGTGCGAGGTGCTGCATGCGAGCCACGCTCGCAGCCGCGATCACCGCGCGCAAGTTTTTTGCCCGCGCGCTACTCGAGCATCATGCGGAGGTACCGGAAGCTCATCGACTCGGTGCACAGCTCGACCTTCACCAGCTTGATCGCGTCCGACGACGCGTCGGACTTGTCGATCGTGACGTTGGTGATCGCAGCGCCGAAGAACTCGACCGTGAACAGCAGGCCGCCCTCGTTGTCGCGCGTGTTGATCTTGCCGTGCAGGCGCGTGTCGGGCTGCAGCTCGCCGTTGAGGCCGGTCTTCTGGTGCGCGTCGAAGAACGGCTTGGCGTCGGCCTCGGGGACGTAGAACACCAGGTTCGGGTACTCGATCCGCCCTGGCAGCTTGCTGACGTGGCGCTGCTGGCCGTGGTGGTACTCGATCGGCTTCTGCTTGATCGAGAAGCCGTCGACCTTGGTGACGCGCTGGCAGGCGCCCTCGAACCCGTCGATCGAGAAGTCGAAGTTGCACGCGGCCCACAGCTTCTGGCGGTCGAACCCGGGGCTGGGCTGCAGCGCGTCGCCCGTGCCCTTGGCGTACTTGATCGTCTCGGCGGCGATCGTGACCGTCATGTAGCAGGGGTTCTTGTCCTCGCCGTCGAGCTTGGGGAACGCCAGCTCCGTGATCATCGCCTGGTCGAACTCGCGGCGCGCGCGCTCCTTGTAGTAGAAGTCCGCCGCGACGATGGCGCCGGTCTTGCGCGTGACCGTGCCGCGGAAGAAGTCCTCGAGCCACTCGTAGAACGGCTCGGACATCGCCATCCCGACCTGGAGCTTGATGTCCTCGTACTTCGGCTTGCCGAGCTGCTTGAAGGTCTCGAACCGGTGCCCCTGATGGCTCTGGGCGACGTCGACCTTGACCCCGCCTCCCTCGATCGAGCGGAACAACCCGACCGACTTCTGGCCATCGAGCTCGAGGGCGAAGTGCGCGGCGGAGTAGGCGCGGGGCTGTTGCGTCGGGCTTTGGGGCATGAGGCCTCGAAGGATTCTACACGAGGGGCGTGGGCCCCCCTCGGGGAGGCAGGTCGGGCATGGTACGTTTGGTCTGCGGAAATGCTTCCGGACGGTGGTGCACGACCGACGTCGGGACCCGCCGCAGGCGCGCAGCGGGGGCGCCCTGCGGCCAAGCGGCTGCCACGCCTCGGGTTTCTCAAGGGCGCGGCGCTCGGCGTCGTGGTCGTGCTGCCCACCGTGGCAGCCGGGGTCTGGGTGCTGGCGCGGGCTGGGATCGGCAACCCGGCGGTCACGATGGTCGAGGCCCTCCGGATGGCGACCGTGTTCGCCGGGATCGCGGCCGTGCTCACGGCGGGTGGGATCGGCCGGCTCGCCGCGCACGCCAGCGTGACGCCCGGCGGCGTGCGGACGGCCGTGATCCGCGCGGCGCGCGCCCAGGCGATCGCGAGCGCCGGGCTGGTGATCATCGCGGCGATCCCGCACGGCGAGCTGCCCGCGGATCCGTGGACGTGGAGCTGGTTCGCGGTCGCCGGCCTGATCGGCGGTGCGCTCAGCGGCGTGATCATCGGGCTGGTGTGCGGGGCGCCGGTGGACGAGCGGCTGCCGACGGTGGCGGAGCTGGCGCGCATGATCCCGAGCCTGCTGCCGGTCGCCGGCGAGGTCGGGCGCGCACGACCGGCGCGCCCGGGCGAGGTGACGGCGACCGTGACGGCGACCGTGACGGCGCCCCCTGCCCCGGCGGTCGACGAGCCCGCCGCGGCGGCGACGGTCGCGCCCGTCGCGCCCGTCGCGCCCGAACCCACGACCGCGCTGCCGCTGCCAGCGGACGTGCCGGCCCCGGCCCCGGCCACGCCCGCGCCGGGCGACGTCGCCTCCGCGATCGCCGAGCCGCCCGTCGACGACGCGCCCGCGCCGCCACTGGACCGAGATCACGCGCGGCGGCAGCGGCGCGCCGGGCGCAAGGCGCTCGTGGTCGAGACCGCGCGGCAGGACACGCCGGGCCCCAAGCTGGTCCGGCCGGAGCGGATGACGGTCGAGCGCAGCGGCGAGCGCGGCGCGACCGGCGCCCCGACGACGCCCGTGGCCACGCCCAGCATCACGTCCACCACCGGCGGCGGCACACCGCTGCCGGTGCCGGTGCCGCTGGGCGAGTCGATGCCGGTGCGCGCCGGCTCGATCGACCCCGACGCGATCGAGGAGACCAACATCGAGGGCCGGATCGGGGAGACGGTCGACGTGGCGCGGCTCGCGCGGGCCGCGTCGGCGCCGCGCCCTGACGCGGCGCCCGAGGACACGGTGACCGGCGTGACCTCGCCCGAGGTCACCAGCGTCACGTCGCCCGAGGTCACGTCGCCCGAGGTCACGAGCGTCAGGTCGCACAAGACCACCGGCGTCACCTCGCCGGAGGTCACCATGCCCGGCGGGGCGACCGCGCCAGGCGGCGAGACGACGACGATGGCTGCCGACGCCGCGACGTCGGCTCCCGCGGACAGTGGCGCCGCGTCGCAGCACGACGACGACGCCGAGACCGCGGTCAAGGACCCGGCGTGACCGACGCCGCGCCGTGGCGACCGGGCGAGCTGCGCGCGCTCGCGCTGGCCCTGCTCGCCTCGCTCGTGCTGCTCCAGCTGCCGTTCGGCGGGTTCGTGCTCTACCCGTTCAAGCTGCTCGGCACGTGGCTGCACGAGGTCTCGCACGGCCTGGTGATGCTGCTCGCCGGCGCCGGGTTCGATCGGATGGAGGTCTATCGCGACGGCAGCGGCATCGCGTTCGCCGACGGGGCGGCCGGCGCGTTCGGCGCGGGCGCGATCGCCGCCGCCGGCTACATGGGGACGCCGCTGTGGGGCGTCGCGCTGGTGTGGTTCGGCCAGCGCGAGCACGTCGCGCGCCGCGCGCTGCTCGCGATCGGCGCGGTGCTGGGGCTGACCACGGTGCTGTTCCTCGCCAACCGCTTCGGGCAGGTCGCGCTCGGGGTGACCGCCGCGGTGACCCTGGTCGCGGGCGTCGCCCTGCCCGGTCGCGGCGCGGTGCTGCTGTGCAACTTCCTCGCGGCCCAGGCGTGCGTCGGCGCGGTCGTCGACATCCGCGTGCTCTACCGCCCGACGCTGGTGGTCAACGGCGAGGAGCGCGGCTCGGACGCGCACCAGATGGCGCTGGCCACGTTCGGCACCAGCGAGCCGTGGGCGATCTGGGTGTGGGCGTCGGTGTGGCTGGCGTGGTCGCTGGCGATCTTGTTCGTCGCGCTGCGGCTGGCCGCGCGCCGCGCGCCCCCGCCCGCGCCCCCAGCTCTCCGAGCCCCACAGCCCTAGTGAATCGCGGGCTGCTCGGCCCGGACGGCGGCGCGGTCCTTCCACGCGCGCGCCTCCAGGTGGAAGTGATCGTGATGGGCGTCGTCGTAGTCGGGCGACAGCACCAGCCGGAACAGCCCGGAGCGCGCGAGCTGGCACTGCAGCGTCTTGAGGATCGCGCCGCCGGCCGTGAGCGGCTGACCGAGGCAGTCGACGCCGTCGCCGAGGCCCTGCTCGTAGTCGAGCGCGACCGACAGGGTGCCCGTGGTCGCGCCGACGAGCTGGTGGACGTCGATCGCCAGCCCGAACGAGTGCTTCGACGGCTTGTTCGTGCCGCGGACGTTGCGCCGCGAGTAGGCCGAGCTGAACACGGCCTCGTCGACGCCGAGCGCGACGAGGTACGGGCCGGCCTCGGCCAGCGACACCGCGAGCGAGCAGTCGATCACCAGCGCGGCGCCGCCCGAGGCGCGGTAGGTGACGCCGCCGAGCGGGCCCTGGATCTCGACGCCGATCGCGATGCCCTTCTTCGCGGCGCGGACGTAGGCGACGCCGCGCGCGTCGAGCTCGGCCAGGCAGCTCGCCTCGGCGTCCGCCTTCGCGGCGACGCGCGCGCGCTTGCCGCGCTTGCCCGCGTCGGCCGGCGCGGCGGCGGCGGCGAGCCCGACCACGCCGGCGAGCGTGGCCACCACGGCGAGTGTGGGGCGCATGGATCTGCCGTACCGCCGGGCGGCCGGGCGGGCAAGTTTCGCGCGGCCCGGCCCCGGCGCCGGGTCAGGGAGCCGGGCGGATCGTCGCGAGGATCGCGCCGAGCGCCGCCGCCGCGCCGGCGTCGCGTGCCAGCACGTCGGGCACGTAGAGCGCGCCGACCAGCGGGAGGTCGCCGACCTGGCCGGTGAAGGCGATCACGCGGTAGCGCTGGGTCGAGCCGAGCGGGTCGGTGCCGACCGCGATCCACTCGGTCGAGGCCCACCCGTCGGGCACCGGGACGATCAGCGCGGTCGCGTCCTCGACGCCGTCGAACCCACGCTCCTTCGCGCGCCCGCGCTCGGTGTGAACCCACGGACCGAGCCGCTCGACGGCCGCGCCGGGCGCGTCCGCGACGAGCGACAGCACGACGTAGATCTCGCGGTCGACCAGCTCGTCTCCCCCCGCCACCCACGGCGCCGGGACGTCGACGACGAACGGGCCGAGGGCGCGCGTGGCGCGCGGCTGCGCGGCGAGCTCGTCGGCGTAGCCGGTGCGCACCGCCATCACGCCGCCGGCGACGTAGGCGACGACCAGCGCGCCGGCGAGCCCGCGCGCCAGCCACCGGACCGCGGCGTGCTCCGCCCACCGCCACGACGGCGACAGCGCCAGCCCGACGACGGCCCCGCCGACGAGGCCGCCGAGGTGGGCCGACTGATCGATCACCTCGTAGAACACGCCGATCGCGATCTGCGCGGCGGTGACGACGGCGAGCGCGCCGAGCAGCGAGCGCCGCCACTCGCGGCGGTAGCTCTGGTGGTGCAGCGCGAGCTCGACCAGCGTCGCGCCGAGCAGGCCGAACATCGCGCCCGAGGCGCCCGCGGACACGCCGGCGCGCGACATCAGGTGGCTCGCGATCGCCCCGACCAGGCCCGCGACGCCGTAGATGACGAGCATCCGGGTCCGGCCGAACAGCCCCTCGGCCAGCCGGCCGAGCGACCACAGGCCGAGCGCGTTGACGACGAGGTGGACCCAGCCGACGTGGACGAACACCGACGAGGCGAGCCGCCACAGCTGCCCGCCCTCGACCGACCAGCGCAGGTTGGCGCCGGCGCGGACGATCGTGCCCAGATCGCCCGCCGGCCCGACGAGCAGCGCGCACAGCGCGGCGACGGCCAGGTTGAGCCCGACCAGCACCGCGGTGACGCCGACGAGCCGCGACGGGATCCGCGGGGGCAGCGTCAGCTCCGCGCGCGCCAGCCGGTCCGCCAGCGCGGCGGCGCGGGCCGGGGCCGCGGGCGCCGGCCGGTCGATCTCGGCCAGGCTGCGGTCGACGAGGGCGCGGGCGCGGCCGTCGCGGGGCGAGCGCGCGCGGGCCGTCTCGAACGCCGCGCGCGCGCCGGCGACGTCGCCGGCGGCGTGGCGCGCGACGCCCGCCCAGTAGCTCCGCGCCGCGGTCGACAGGTGGCCGGCGAGCGCGGGCTCGAGCAGCCGGTCGACCGCCTCGACGCGGCCGGTGTGCGCGAGGAACACCAGGCGCAGGCGGTGGACGACGAGCGCGAGCTCGCTCACGCCGCGCGCCGCGCGCTCGAACCGCTCGGCGTGCTCGGCGGCGCGGTCGAGGTCACCGCGCCGCAGGTACGCGCCGACCAGCTCGATCCACAGGGGAGGCGACATCCCCAGCTCGCGGCCGACGTGCCGGTAGGTCCGCGGCCCGTCCTCGGCCTCGGGGCCGACGGCGCCGTCGGCCCCGTCGGGCGACTCGGGCGGGGCCTGCTCGCCCGCGAGCAGGTGCGCCTCCGCCCAGCCGACCGCGTCGTCCCACCGCTGCGCCGACAGGTAGAGCAGCACGATCCGCTCGTCGAGCCCGGCGCGGACCGCCGGCGGCGCGCGCTCGCGCACCGCGCGCAGCGCGCCGACGGCCTCGTCGACGCGCCCGGCGTGGACCTCGCGCAGGGTCGCGATCGTCTTCTTCTCCTCGCGGCCGCCGGTGCCCGGCTGGAGCACGTCGCGGATGTCGACGAGCACGCCGGCGAGCCGCAGCCGGTCGGTGGCGACCGCCCACCGCGCCGCCGCGCGCAGCGCCGGCGCGACGACGAGCAGGCACGCGCCGGCGCCGAGCGCGACCGCGCCGAGCGCGTCGACCCACGCCGGGCCGTCGCCGCTCGCGAGCGCGACCACCGCGAGCGCGGCGACCGCGAGCAGCATCCACCCGTACGTGGCCGAGCCGAACGGCTGGCGCCGCACGAACAGCAGGCCCCAGTACGAGCACGGCACCAGGACGGAGAGCAGCGCGAGCTCCCACAGCATCGCGGTGCTACCCCGCGGTCTCGACGAACGCGCCGATCGCGCGGAACTTCTGGTAGCGCCGCTCGGTCAGCTCGTGGCGCGGCAGCGCCGTGAGCTCCTTGAGGTGCCGCTTGATCGCGGCGCGCAGCTTGGCGGCGGTGACCGCGGCGTCGCGGTGCGCGCCGCCCGGCGCCTCGGGGATCACCTCGTCGCAGATGCCGAGCTGGACCAGGTCCGGCGCGGTCAGGCGGAGCTGGGCCGCGGCCTCGGGCACCTTGGCCGGGTCGCGCCACAGGATCGACGCGCACCCCTCGGGCGAGATCACCGAGTAGATCGAGTACTCCAGCATCAGCACGCGGTCTGCCACGCCCAGGGCCAGCGCGCCACCCGAGCCGCCCTCGCCGATCACCACCGAGATGATCGGGCAGTCGAGCGAGGCCATCACCTGCAGCGCCTTGGCGATCGCCTCGGCCTGGCCGCGCTCCTCGGCGCCCAGCCCCGGGTACGCGCCCGGCGTGTCGATGAAGCACAGGATCGGCCGGCCGAACCGCGACGCCATCCGCATCAGCCGCGTGGCCTTGCGGTAGCCCTCGGGCCGCGCCATGCCGAAGTTGCGGTGGAGGTTCTCCTTGGTGTTGCGGCCCTTCTGGTGGCCGAGCACCAGGACCTCCCACGCGTCGAACCGCGCGAACCCGCCGACGATCGCCGGGTCGTCGCGGAAGCTGCGGTCGCCGTGGAGCTCGACGAAGTCCTCGGTCAGCAGGCGGACGTAGTCGAGCAGGTAGGGCCGCGCCGGGTGCCGCGACAGCTGCACCTTCTGCTGCGGGGTGAGGTCCGCGAAGACCTCCTTCTGCAGCTTGCGCGCCTTCACCTCGAGGCGCCGGATCTCGGCGGTGAAGTCGACCGTGCCGGTCGACAGGCCGCGCAGCTCGTGGATCTTGCGCTCCAGATCGATGATCGGGCGCTCGAAGTCGAGGATCTGGCGGTCGGAGAGCTGGGTTTCGGTGGACATGTCAGCCAGGGGTGTCCCGGCCGGGACGTAGGTACCGCTCTAGCGAATCGAGGTCAACGGCCGCCGGATCCGGCGACCACTCCACGGACTGGTCGGACCTGTACCACGATAGCTGGCGTCGGGCGTAGTGCCGCGACGCCTGCTGGGTCCGGGCGATCGCGGTGGGCACGTCGATCTCTCCCGCGAGGTGGGCGTGGACCTCGCCGTAGCCGATCGCCTCCTGCGACCTCAGGGGCGGCGCGTAGCCCGCGGCGCGCAGCGCGCGCACCTCGTCGACCAGGCCGGCGTCGAACATGCCCTGCACGCGGGCGTCGATCCGGCGGTACAGCTCGTCGCGCGGCGGCGCGAGCCCGACCACCCGCGCCTCGTAGCGGCGCGGCAGCGTGCGGAAGTCGTGGCGCCGCTGGTGCTCGCTCATCGGCACGCCGGTGAGCGCTTGGACCTCGAGCGCGCGGATCAGGCGCTTGCGGTCGTTGGGGTCGATCTTCGCCGCCATCTCGGGGTCGTCGGCGTGCAGCCGGGCCCACAGCGCGGCCGTCCCCTCGGCGTCGGCGATCGCCCCGAGCTCGGCGCGCAGCGCGGGATCGGCGGGCGGCGCGTCGAACAGCCCGTACATCAGGATGCGGACGTAGAGCATCGTCCCGCCGCACACGATGATCGGGCGGTCACGCGCCGCGAGGTCCGCGACCGCGGCGTCGGCGAGCGCGGCGAACCGCGCCGCCGTCATCTCCTCGTCGGGGGCGATCACGTCGAGCCCGTGGTGCGGGATCTCGGCGCGCTCGGCGGCGGAGACCTTGCCGGTCCCGATGTCCATGCCGCGGTAGACCTGCTGGCTGTCGCACGACACGACCTCGCCGCCGGCGCGGCGGGCGAGGTCGAGCGACAGCCGGGTCTTGCCGGCGCCGGTCGGGCCGACGATCACCACCAGGCGCGGTCGTGGCGCGTCCACTTCGATGAGCCCTTATGGAAGCGCTACCGCCCGAGCCGCCGGCCGATCTCCGAGATCGCCAGGCGCAGCAGCACGGGGCGGCCGTGGGGGCAGTGCGCGCGGAAATCGACGCCGTCCATCGACGCCAGCAGCGCCTCCGCCTCGCGCGGCGACAGCACGTCGCCGGCGCGCACGACCGAGTGGCACGCCACCGTGGCGAGCACCTGGTCGAGGTGCTGCTCGACCGCGCGCGAGCCGTCGCGGTCCGACAGCTCGGCGAGCAGCTCGCGCAGCACCGCGGCCGGGTCGTGGCGCAGCGCCGCCGGGACCGCCTTGATCGCCACGGTGGTGCCGCCGAACGGCTCGACCTCGTAGCCGACCGAGGCCAGCACGTCGGCGGCGTCGGCGACGACCGCGGCCTCGGTGACACCGACGTCGATGGTCTGCGGGAACAAGAGGCGCTGGACCGGCAGCTCGGCGCCGCCGGAGCGCTCGCGCAGGCGCTGGAACTCGACCCGCTCGTGCGCCGCGTGCTGGTCGATCAGCACCAGCTCGCCATCGCCCTCGCACACCAGGTACGTGCGATCGAGCTGGCCGAGGTAGCGGAGCGAGCCGAAGTACGTCTCGTTCGGGGCGGGCACCGCCACCGGGACCGCGCCGGCCGGCAGCGCGGGGGCCTCGGGCTCGGCGGGCTGCGCGCGGGCGATCCGCGCCCGCACGTCCGCCACCCACTGCGCCGGGCCCGTGCCCTCGGCCCGCACCGGCGACACGGCCGGGGACGCGGCGCGCGACGGCACGGGCAAGGGCGGCTGCTCCGCCGCGCGCGACACGCCGCCGAGCGGGAACAGCGCGCGGGTCGTCGACTCGGCGTAGCGCGTCGCCAGGTCCGAGGCGCGCGCGGGCCCGGCGCCGCGCCCGCCGCCGTACCCCGCCAGCCCGGGCGCCGCCGGGCCGTAGGCCGCGACCGCGTTGACCTGCACCGGCGCCGACGCCGCCGACTCGCCGAGCCACGGCGCCGCCGCGACGCCCTTGCGCACGACGTGACGCACCGCCGAGGCGACCGCGGCGGCGTCGCCGAACCGGACCTCGAGCTTCTGCGGGTGGACGTTGACGTCGACCGCGCCGCCGTCGACGTCGACGGTGACGACCGCGACCGGGTAGCGGCCTCGCGGCACCAGCTCGCCGTAGCCCATCGCGACGGCGTGGAGCAGGCCGCGATCGCGGACGAACCGCCGCCCGACGTAGAGCTGCACGCCGCGCGAGGTGGTCTGCGCCAGCGACGGCGCGCCGAGCAGCGCGGTCACCCGCACCCCGCCCTCCTCGCCGGTCGCGACGTGGAGGCGATCGGCGAGGCGCGCGCCGAGCAGCACGCGGGCGCGCTCGAGCGGCTCCGGCGTCGGCGCCGCGTCGATCACGGTGCGCCCGCCGTGGCGCAGCCGGAGGTGGACCTGCGGGTGGGTCATCGCCAGCCGCGCGACCGTCTCGGTGATGTGCGACGCCTCGGTCGCCTCGCCCTTGAGGAACTTGAGCCGCGCGGGGACGTTGAACAGCAGGTCGCGGACCTCGACGCACGTCCCGACCGGGGCGCCGGCCTCGCCGACGTCGACGACGCGGCCGCCGTCGAGCACGACGCGCGTCGCGGCGAGATCCCCCCGGCGCCGCGTCGTCAGCGTCATCCGCGACACGCTCGCGATCGACGGCAGCGCCTCGCCGCGGAACCCCATGGTCGTCAGCGTCCACAGATCGTCGACGCCGCGCAGCTTGGAGGTGGCGTGGCGCTGCAGCGCGCGCCGCGCGTCGTCGGGCGACATCCCGCAGCCGTCATCGACGACGCGGACCAGCGCGCGGCCGCCGCCCTCGACGTCGACGGTGATCGCGCGGGCGCCGGCGTCCAGCGCGTTCTCGACCAGCTCCTTGACCACCGACGCCGGCCGCTCGATCACCTCGCCGGCGGCGATCTGATCGATGACGTGATCGGGCAGGACCTCGACGACCGGGCCCAGGGCGTGCATGGGGCCGGCATAGCACGTCGATCCGACACCCGCGCGCGCCGCGCGGGCCCCGCTGCGCCGACGCCGCCGGCGGATTGCGCCCGGCCGGGGATTCGACTAGCGTGCCCTCGCTCATGACGCAGGCTGCGCCACGCCAGCGCCGGATCCGCCCCGCTCGGGGCCGCGTCGCCGCGATCACCGGCGCCTGCACCTACCTCGGCACCGAGCTGTGCAAGCGGCTCGACGAGGACCCGCGCTACGACAAGATCGTCGTGCTCGACGTCCGGCCCCCGTCCCTGCCCGCGGCGGCGCAGTCGAAGCTGGTGTTCTTCAACGTCGATCTCACCCAGCCGACGGTCGACGACGACCTCGCGGTGCTGCTCGATCGCGAGGGCGTCGACACGGTCGTCCACGGCGCGTTCCTGTCGCACCCGACGCACGCCCAGGAGTGGGCGCACGAGCTCGAGGACGTCGGCACGATGCACGTGCTCAACGCGTGCGCCGAGGTGGCGACGCCGCGGGTGGTGATGGTGTCGACGACGCTGGTCTACGGCGCGCACCCGGCGAACCCGAACTTCCTGCCGGAGTCGGCGGAGCTGCGCGGCCACCGCGACTCGCGGTTCATCAACGACAAGGTCCGCGCCGAGAAGCAGGCGCTGCGGTTCGCCCGCGACAACCCCGGCTCGCGCGTCGCGATCCTGCGGTTCGCGCCGATCCTCGGCCCGACCGTGTCGAACATGTTCACGCGCTTTCTGTCGCGGCCGGTCGCGCCCGTGATGATGGGACACGATCCGCTGATGCAGTTCGTCCACGAGCTCGACGCCGCGTGGGCGCTGCAGCTCGCGGTCGACGGCGACGCGGAGGGCCCGTTCAACATCGTCGGCAAGGGCGTCCTGCCCTACACGACGGTGCTCGCGATGATGGGCCGCGTGCCGATGCCGGTGCCGTACCTGGCGGCGCGCCAGCTGTTCAAGGCGCTGTGGGCGACGCAGGTCGTGCGGTCGCCGCCGTCGTTGCTCGATTTCCTGCTCTACCTGTGCGTCGCCGACGGCGAGCGCGCGCGCCGCGAGCTCGGGTTCGCGCCGCGGCTGTCGATCAAGCGCACGATCTACGACTTCCTCGGGCTGCGCCCCGAGGACGATGCCACCGACGTGGCGCAGGCGACCGGCTGACCATGGGCCCCGACGATCGCGATCCCGAAGGCGACGCCGCCGACCCCGCCGTGCCCGACGCGGGCTGGAGCGAGGGCTGGCCGTCCGAGCACGACGAGGACGTGTACCTCGGCGAGGAGGCCGTGGTCCCGCCCGGCGAGTACACGCACATCCCGTCGCGGCCGCACCGCAACGACGACGTGGAGCTGCGCGAGCTCGAGCGCCGCGTCGAGTCCCAGCGCACGCCGGTCTACCCGATCGACGCCCGCCGCAAGCGCGCGCCGGCGTCGCTCGAGGCGCTGTGGGAGGGCTGGCGCAAGCTCGCGATGTCCGGCCGCGCCGACGTCGTCGACGACTTCGGCCGCGACCCGCGCACCACCGCCCGGTGGGAGCCGCTGCTCGAGCTGCTCTACACCCGGTGGTTCCGCTGCCACACCACGGGCCTCGAGCACGTCCCGGCGCACGGCCCGGCGCTGCTGGTCGCCAACCACGCCGGCACCCTGCCCTACGACTCGGCGATGATCGTGCACGCGGTGCGGCGCGATCACCCGGCGCGCCGCGACGTCCGCCCGCTGATCGAGGACGCGATCTTTCACCTGCCGTGGCTCGGCCCGCTGGTCAACCGCATCGGCGGCGTCCGCGCCTGCCCCGAGAACGCCGAGCGGCTGCTCCAGCGCGGCGAGCTGGTCGCGGTGTTCCCCGAGGGCGTCAAGGGCATGGGCAAGCTGTGGCGCGAGCGCTACCGGCTGCAGCGGTTCGGCCGCGGCGGCTTCGTCAAGCTCGCGCTGCGCTCGCGCGCCCCGCTGATCCCGGTCGCCGTCGTCGGCGCCGAGGAGGCGGTGCCGATGCTGGGCAAGGTGACCTGGTTCGCGCGCTCGGTCGGCCTGCCGTACGTGCCGATCACGCCGACGTTCCCGTGGCTGGGGCCGGCCGGCCTGCTGCCGCTGCCGAGCCGGTGGTCGCTGCGGTTCGGCCCGCCGATCGACCTCGCCGCCCAGTACGGCCCCGAGGCCGCGGACGACCGCCTGCTGGTCAATCGCCTCGCGGATCAGGTCCGCGCCCAGCTCCAGCAGATGGTCGACGAGGCCCTGGCCGCGCGCGGCTCGGCCTATCGGTAGCTTGGACCGGCGCCGCCCTGGGGTGCGTGTTAGGATCGCGACGAATGTCGCGGACCGACGACGACTTCGAAGCGTTCCTCGACCTCGCGCGCGAGCTGCTCGCCAAGGGTGACGCTCCGACCGAGCTCGCCGAGGCGTCGGCGGCGTGCAACCGCGCGATCGCGATGCGCCCCGACGACCCCGACGCCTGGCTGCTCAAGTGCCAGCTGCTGTCGGCGCAGGGGGACGACGCGGCGGCGCTGGCCGCCGCGGAGATGGCAGTCAAGCGCGCGCCGCGGCGGGCCGAGGCCCACTACTGGCGCGCCGCGGTGCTGGGCGATCTCGGGTGCCTCGAGGAGGGCCTGGCGGCGCTCGACCGCGCGTTCCGCGCCCTCGGCGGCGAGGACAGCTGGCTGCTCGAGGACCTGTACTACGAGAAGGCGACGATGCTCGACGCCCTCGGCCAGCGCGAGGCCGCGATCGCGACCTACGAGGCCGGCCTCGAGCGCTGCCCCGCCTCGGCGATCCTGCGCGCGGGCCTCGAGCCGATCGAGCGGCCGCGCCCGTCGCTCAAGGTCCTGCGCGGCGGGATCGGCTAGTCACCAGCGCCGCCGCGTCGTCCGCCGCCGTCAGGGCGGGACGGTGACGACGAACACCGCGCCGAGCTCGCCGCGCGTCTCGACCGCGATCTTGCCGCCGTGCGCCTCGACCGCGAGCCGGCAGAAGTACAGCCCCAGGCCGCGGTGGGCCGAGGCGCGCCGCGCTTCGACCCGGTAGTAGCGGCCGAAGATCGCCTCGCGCTCGGCCGCGGGCACCGGCGGGCCGTCGTTGCCGACGGTGATCTCGACCGAGCCGTCGCCGAGCGCGCGCGCGCCGATCACGACGAGGCCGCCGCGCCGCGCGAACCGCAGCGCGTTGTCGACCAGGTGCTCGAGCACGCGCTCGGCGAGCGAGGCGTCGAGCGCCGCCGTCAGCCCGGCCGGGACGTCGACCTCGACGCGGACGTCGCGGACGCGGATGCCGGCGGCGTTGCGCGCGCGCGCGCGCGCCGCGAGCTCCGCGAGGTCGACGGCGACGCGCTCGACGTTCAGGTCGCCCGCCTCGAGCTCCGCGGTGTCGAGGATGCACGCGACCAAAGACAGCGCGCGCGACGCCAGCG
Source organism: Myxococcales bacterium (assembly GCA_011526095.1). Taxonomy (GTDB): domain Bacteria; phylum Myxococcota_A; class Polyangia; order Haliangiales; family Haliangiaceae; genus WYBA01. Next base: position 21,679 of record WYBA01000313.1, read on the forward strand.
ACGAGCAGTCCTCGAGGCTGTCGCGCGCGATCGCCGAGACCTGCGCGTCCGCGAGCTCCTCGCGCATCAGCTCGAGGTTGCCGAGCAGCGCGGCGAGCGGGTTGCGCAGGTCGTGGACGACGAGCTCGACCAGGCGCTGGCGGCGGGCGCGGCCACCGCCGTCGAGCACCTCGTCGCCCGAGTCGTCGGCGCGCGCCGCTGGCTCGGCCTCGGCGCTCACGGCGCGCCCACGACGCGATTCCGCCCGCCCGCCTTCGCCGCGTACAGGTTGTCGTCGGCGACCTTGATGAACTCGAGCGCCTCGGTCACCTCGCGCGTCAGCGTCGCGACCCCGACCGAGACCGTCACCGGGATCTCGGTGTCCTCGAACTTGAACGACGCCTTCTCGGTCAGCCGCCGGATCTTGTCGGCGAAGTGGGTGGCGTTGTGCAGGTCGATCTCCGGCAGGATGATCGCGAACTCCTCGCCGCCGTAGCGCGCGAGCACGTCCTCGCGGCGGATCCGGCCGCGGATCACCGAGGCGAGCTGCTTGAGCACGTAGTCGCCGGCGAGGTGCCCGAAGCTGTCGTTGACCTGCTTGAAGTGATCGATGTCGAACATGATCAGCGACAGGTCACGGCTGTAGCGCTGGGCCCGCCCGATCTCGCGCTCGAGCGTCTCGAGGAAGTACCGCTTGTTGTAGATCTGCGTCAGCCCGTCGATGGTCGTGAGCCGGTAGATCTCCTCGTGGTACGCGTTCTCGATGTTGTTGCCGCTGAGGAACTTGAAGATGCAGCGGCCGACCTTGATGAAGTCGCCGTCCTTGAGCACGTACTCGTCGATCAGCTCGTCGTTGATGTACGTGCCGTTGGTCGAGCCCATGTCGCGCAGCAGGATCGCCTTGCCGGTGTTGATGATCTTGCAGTGGTTGCGCGACACCGACTCCTGATCGATCTGGATGTCGGCCTTGCTCGACCGCCCGATGATGATCTGCGGGCGGTTGAGGTTGTACTTCTTGCCCAGCTCCATCCCGTAGATGACGACGAGGCACGCCTCCTTCGCGACCGGGCGGTCGCTGATCTTGGAGATCGCCGTGACGACCGTCTTCTGGCGGCCCGTGTCGCTCAAGGGAGGTCCCCAGAGCCTATCACCGCTCGCCGCTCGCAAGACACGGCCGGCGCCTACTCCGCATCTACTCGGCGCCGGCCTCGGCGCACAGCAGGCGGTCATCACCCTCCTGCCTACACACGATCGCGTCGACCACCTGGTAGCCGCCGCGGCGGAACCGGTACTCGTGGAGCAGCACCCGCCCGCCCGAGGTCAGCCGCCAGTAGCTGCGCAGGTCGACGAAGTTGTCCTCGCCCGCGCCGCCCGTCGGCTCGAGCGCGACGCCGGCGAGCGTGCCGGCGAACCGCTGGCACGGCTCGGCCGCGCCCTCGGGCGGCGACACGAACACGTTCCAGTAGCAGTTGCCCTCGACCGAGCACATCGTGCGGTCGGCGACGACGACCTCGACCCGGCCGTCCCCGTCGAGGTCGCGGTCGGCGTGGACCAGATCGGGCGCGGCGCCGAGCACCCCGGCCGAGTCCGGGCGCCCGCACTCGCCGACGCCGATCGCCGGGACCGGCACCACGGTCACGCGCGGGGCGGCCTTGGCCTTGCCCCCGCACGCCGCCGCGGCCATTGCGGCCAGCGGGACGACCAGGACCACGGAGGCGAGGAGCGAGCGAGGCGGGCGCGGCACGTCACAGAACATAGCGAGGATCGCGGACCGGCGCCCGGGCGAGATCGGCGTAGCCGTCGCGGCCGAGCGCGGCGAACGTGAGGCGCTTGGCCTCCTCGACCCCGGGCTGGTCGTACGGGTCGACCCCGTAGAGCGGCCCGGCGTACGCCGTCGCGAGCTCGAGCAGCATCAGCAGGGCGCCGACGCCCTCGGCGTCGACCCGGCCGAGCTCGAGGTGGCCGACCGCGCGGCGGCGGCCGAGCAGCGACGCCATCGTGCCGCGCAGCTCGGCGTCCAGCAGCTCGCCCATGCCGCGGCCCGCGAGGTATGCGTAGTCGGGCTGGCTCGACGCCAGCGCGCCCGCCGGGATCGTGACCTCGACGCCGCGCTCGCGCGCCCCGAGGAACACCACCACCTTGTCGCGCGGGCCCTCGGCGTAGAGCTGGAGCTGGCTGTGCTGGTCGGTCGCGCCGCGCGCCGCGACCGGCGTCGGGCCGGTCTCGACGACGCGCCCGTCGGTCGCCTTCTCCTTGCCCAGGCTCTCCGCCCACAGCTGGCGGAACCAGTCCGCGGTGTCGTAGAGCGCGTCGACGTACGACATCATCACGACGATCGGGCGGCCCTTGACCGCGTGGTGCCAGTGCAGCAGCGCGGCGAGCGCGAGCGCCGGGTTGCGCCGCACGTCGCGCGCCGCCTCGGTCACCGCGCCCGGCCCGAACGCGCGGTCGCGCATCGCGCGCGCGCCGTCGAGCAGCCCCGAGACGTCGAGCCCCGCGACCGCCGCCGGCAGCAGGCCCACCGGCGTCAGCACGCTGAACCGCCCGCCGACCGACGGCGGCACGGCGAACGTCTGCCAGCCGCGCGCCTCGGCGGTCTTGCGCAGCGCGCCCTTGTGCGGATCCGTCGTCGCGACGATCAGCCGCCGCGCGCGCTCCGCGCCGAGGTGGCGCGTGAGCCACTCGTCGACGACGAGCAGCTGCGCCGCGGTCTCGGCGGTGCCGCCGCTCTTGGTGACGACGTTCCACACCGTGCGCTCGGGGTGACAGACCTCGAGCAGCGCGGCCATCGTCGCCGGGTCGACGTTGTCGGGGAACAGCAGGCGCCGCGGCAGCCCCGGTGCGCGCGGGCGCAGCGGGTCGAGCGGACGCGCCAGCGCCGAGTACAGCGCGCGCGGGCCGAGGCTCGACCCGCCGATGCCGAGGACGACCATCGTGTCGACCTCGGGCGGCAGCGCGCGCGCGTAGTCGAGGCACGCGCGCGCGGTCGCGCGATCGTCGGGGAGATCGAGGAAGCCGATGTCGCCGGCCGCGCGGCGCGCGGCGGTGGTGTCGACGGCGGCGGCGGCGGCGGCGGCGAGCGCGTCGAGGTCGGCCTCGGAGGCGCCGGCGTCGCCGATGCCGGCGGCGACCAGGCCGGTCGCGTCGAAGGTGCACGGTGCGGTCATGGGGCACACAGTAAACGAGAATCTTGCCCACCGACGACGCCGGCGGGTATGAACGAGATGACGCCGATGACCACCCCGCGGCACAGGCTCGCTCGGAATCTCGCCATCGCGATCGGGCTCGGCGCGGGCGCCGCCGCCCTCGCCGGCTCCTCGCAACCGCCCCCGGCCGCCGCCAACCTGCGCGGCGCATCGCTCGACGGCGTCCGCGTCGCCGAGGCGACGACGGCGTCGGCCGCCGACGGTGACGCACCTGACGCGAACGCCGCGCCCGCGTCGAAGCGCGCCAGCAAGCGCGCCCAGCCGCCCGGCGACGCCGCGCTCGCCGGCGAGATCGATCTCGCGGCGATGGAGCGCGTCGACGATCACTACGAGGTCCCGCTCGCCGACGGCCGGCGCGCGGTGCTCACGCTCGATCCGGACCTGCAGGAGGCGGCCGAGAAGGTGCTGCGCCAGGCCAAGGCCCCGCGCGGCGCCGTCGTCGTGACGGCCACCGACGGGCGCGTGCTCGCCTACGCCGGCCGCCGCACCGAGGATCCCAAGGGCGGCAAGGACGGCATCGTCGATCCGTCGCTGCTCACGACCGCGTGGGCGCCGGCGGCGTCGATCGTCAAGATCGCCACCGCCGCGGCGCTCGTCGACGCGGGCGTCCGCCCGCACGACGAGGTCTGCTACCACGGCGGGCTGCGCTCGGTGATGGAGTCCAACCTCGAGGACTCGCGCAAGGACAACCGCTGCAACGATCTGGCGTACGGCCTGGCGCACTCGCAGAACGCGATCATCGCCAAGCTCGTCCACCGCCACCTCGAGCCGGCGCAGCTCGAGGCGACCGCCGAGGCGCTCGCGTTCGGCGGCGCGATGCCGGCGTGGGCGATGGGCGGCGACGCCGGCAAGATCGAGGTCCCGGCCGCCAAGGGCGTCGAGCTGGGCAAGACCGCGGCCGGGTTCGACGGCAGCTGGCTGTCCCCGGTCGGCGGCGCGATGCTCGCCAACACGTTCGCCACCGGCGGGATGCAGGTCACGCCGCGCCTGGTCGCCGCGGTGATCGAGCGCGACGGCACCCGCCGCGAGCTGACGCCGGCGCCGCCGCGCCGCGTGCTGTCCGAGGCCACCGCCGACGCGGTCGCGGAGATGATGGTGGAGACGTGCGACTCCGGCAGCGCGGCCAAGGCGTTCCGCGGCAAGGGCGGCCTGCCCCGCTCGACCAAGGTCGCGGGCAAGACCGGGACGCTGAGCCTCACCTCGCCGTTCTACCTGCAGTACTCGTGGTTCGTCGGGTTCGCGCCGGCGGACCAGCCCGAGGTGTCGATCAGCGTCATCCTCGGCAACACCGATCTGTGGTGGCTCAAGGGCCACACCGCGGCGCGGATGGTCCTCGCCGAGGCGCTGGCCGATCGCGAGCACTAGTGCCGTGGCCGTCGCATTCTGCGCCGGCACGGCACGTCGCGTCGACCACACGGGGCTCGCCGCCCCGCCCGACGAGCAGAGCTCGTCGGGACCCACCCCGCCAAGAGGTGCTCCGACGCGATCACGACGTGGCGGTCGGAGCACGAGTACCGCGGTCGCGCCACCTGGTGTGATCCGGCTCGCGCGCGCCGTGGCCGTGACGGCGCCGGGCGGACGCGATATGCTCGGCGCGTGAATCACGCCCGTCCGCGTGCGTCACTGTCCGGGAGGAACTCATGATCGCTTGGCCTGGTCTGTTCTCACGTGGTGGCGAGCTCGCGGCGATGTGCCTGACCGCCGGGGCGTTGACCCTGTTCGCGGCGGGCGACGCCCACGCCAACCCTCGCGCCGAGGAGCTGAGCGCCCAGGCCGGCGACCTGTTGTTCGCCAGCCCGCCCGACTACGACGGCGCGATCGAGAAGTACCAGCAGGCGATCGTCCTCGCGCCCGAGGGCAAGTACTACTTCAACCTGTGCGCCGCGTACTACGAGAGCGGCCGCTACGGGCTGGCGCTGCAGGCGTGCGACGCGGTCGCGCAGGTCGGCGCCGACGACAAGGTCCTGGGCAAGACCGCCAAGGTCCTCGAGATGGTCGAGAAGCAGCTGCGCGGCATGGGCCTCGACCCGGCCGTGCTGCGCCAGCAGATCAAGCAGGCCGAGGAGGGTGACGGCGGCGGCGGCGACGGCGGCGGTGGTGACGGCGGCGACGGCGGCGGCGGTGACGGCGGCGGTGGTGACGGCGGCGGTGGTGACGGCGGCGGCGGCGACGGCGGCGGCGGCGGCGACGGCTCCGGTGGCGGCCCCGGCTCGGGGCAGGTCGACCTGGCGCAGTACAACGCCGACAAGCCGCAGCAGTCGCTGTTCGCGACCAAGCCGCTGACCCACGACTACACGTGGACCGTGGGCGGCGCGATCCTGCCGTCGTCGGCGTCGGTCGGCGACGGCAACATGTTCGGCTCCGGCGCGTTCGGGATCCGCGGCTGGGTCGACTACATGGTCGTGCCGGCGCGCAAGATCGGCCTGCAGGGGCACATCGGGTTCACCAACGTCGCGGCGGCCGACGAGTTCAGCGACTCGCTCAGCATCGTCGAGGTCGGCGGCTCGGTGTACGCCCACGTCAAGTGCATGGGCCGCACGTGCATCACGCCGCTCGCCGGCCTCACGCTCGCCGGGCTGCAGCCGTCGAGCCTGGGTGAGGAGGTGCGGATGGCGACGATCGGCCTGCGCGCCGAGGGCGCCGTCTCGGTCGCGTTCGGGCCGCGCTGGCAGCACGTGCTGTCGTTCACGCCGGGGTTCAACGTCTACCTGCCGGCGTTCGGCTCGTACGACGACGGCACGTCGCCGTCGGACTTCGGCCTCGACAGGGCGTCGAGCACCTTCTACTTCGGCCTGGGCTACACGCGGCGGTTCGACACGCCGTTCGGCCAGGCGCCGTTCATCACCCTCGAGTAGCGCGTGCCCGCGCGGCTCACACGGTGGCCTCGACCACCGTGCGCCGCGCCACCTCGGTGAAGCCGCGCGAGGCGTGCAGCGCCAGCGACGCGGCGTTGGTCGAGGCGATCAGCGCGCGCACCGCCGGAGCATCGACCCGCGCGAGCGCGTCGTCGAGCAGCGCGGCGGCCAGGCCGCGCCGGCGGGCGCCCGCCCGCACGCCGATCATGTCGATCACCGCGAACGGGCCATCGGCGTCGGCGTCGCGCAGCACGACGACGAACGCGGCGTAGCGGCCGTCCGCGTCGGCGAGCGCGCACGTCGCGTCGCGGTCCAGCCCCGGGCCATCGAGCAGCTCGCGCACCGCGTCGAGCTCGAGCGGCGCCGAGTTCGCCACGCCCGCGAAGCTGTCGTCGTGGACGTCGCGCAGCGCCGCGGCCTCGAGGCGCGCGTACGGCACGCGCCGCCACGGGCCGGCCCACCGCGCCCCGTCGCCGGGCGCCCGCCGCCGCGCCACCGTCACGAAGTCGAACGCCGGCGCGAACCCGGCCGCCGCGAGCGCGGCGCGCTTGACGTCCTCCCCGGGGAATACGCTGACCCGCGCCCGCGACGCGCCGCACGCGCGCGCCCGCGACACCAGCGTCTCGGCGAGGAACCGCGCCGCGGCCGGCGTCGCCGCGAACACCGGCGCGCCGTAGCACCACGGCGGCGCCTCGACCCAGCCGGCGCACCCGACGACCGCGTCGCGATCGACCGCGACCACGACCTGGCGCCCGCGCGCGCGCGCGACGTCCCACAGCTGGCTCGCCAGCTCGTCCCGCGACATCGGCGGGTGCGCGCCGACGGTGGCGAGGTGCAGCGCGTGGATCGCCGGCAGGTCGGCCTGCGCGAGCGCGCGGCCACGCGCCACGACGGTCACGGCGCGCCCGAGCCCGGGTCGCCCGCGTCGATCGCCGCGATCTTGCGGGCGAGGTCGTCGTCATCGTCGTCGCGCGCCGCCGGCGCGCGCGCGAGGCGCTCGCGCAGCCACGCGTCGAGCTTCGGCGCGGTCTGCGGCAGGAACTCGGTCTCGAGCCGCGCCGGCGCCTCGCGCAGCAGGTGCTCCGCCATGTCCGACTCGCCGCGTGCGCCGAACGCCCACGCCAGCAAGACGACGCTCGCGCCGAACCGGCTGGTCCGCAGCGCGGCCTTGGCCCACTCGAACAGCTCCTCGTCGGGCGGCAGCAGCGCGACGTCGCCGGCGTGGAACGCGATCATCAGATCCGTCAGCGCCAGCTCCATCGCGAAGTAGTCGCCGCGCGGCGCCTCCTCGAGCTCGGCGCGCGCGGCGCGCGCGTCGGCGAGCCGGTCCATCGCGGCCAGGAGCTGGACGCGATCGAAGGTGCAGATCCAGTACATGCCGCGCCCGCGCCCGCGCATCCGCGCGAGCGCGCCGAGCGCGCGCTCGTAGCGGCCGAGCGCGGCGTCGAAGTTGCCGCGCTGCCACTCGAGCTTGCCGGCGAGGTAGTCGATGAACGGCGGGAACTGGTTGCCGAGCTGGCGGCCCTCGAGCGCGGTGACGATCGCGTAGGCCTCGTCGCGCCGCCCCGCCGAGGCGAGCGCGAGCGCGCGCTGGAACTCGCGCCCGTGACGCAGCTGCCACACCAGAAAGCCCATCGTCACGGCGCCGACCAGCACCCCGGCGATCGGGCTGACCAGCACGCCGACCGCGCCCGCGCCGATGCCGACGACGCTGCCGACCACGCCCCAGCCGACCACCGACGCCCGTCGCATCGCCTTGGGGCCGAGCACGCGCCCCTGGTCGTCGAGCAGCAAGACCTCGCCCGGCTTGGCGGTGTCGAGCGAGGACGACACCCGCCACACGAGCTTGTCCTGGGGCTCGGCCGAGGCGGTCACCTCTCGAATCTAGCCGAGATCCGCCGGCGCGAGGTCGGCCAGGCGCTGCCGCCCGCGCCGCCGCCGCAACGTGTGCTCGACCGACTGGGCCTCGCCACGACTGGCGAACGGCCCATGAACGCGCGCCACCCGCCACGGTCGCCCGGCACGGGTCGAGCGTGCCCCGCCGGCCAGCTCGCCGTTGTGCTGGCGGGCGCGTCGCTCGACGTCCTTGGCGACGCCGACGTAGGTCCTGTGGGCGCGCGCCGACACGAGCACGTAGGCGAACCACCGATCGCGAGGCACGCCGCATCGTAACGACACGGTGCGTGCGAGGCGGAATTTTCGCCGCTGGCGAGATCCTACCCGCCGAGCTTTTCGGGTACGGTGGCCACACTTTCACTCGTTTCCGGGAGCAGCACCCATGGCCGACCAGACCGCCAAGCTCACGCTACCCGACGGACGCTCGTGCAACCTGCCCGTCGTCGTGGGCACCGAGAACGAGCACGCCGTCGACATCAGATCGCTGCGTGCCGACACCGGCTACATCACCCTCGACTCCGGGTACATGAACACCGGCGCGACGACCAGCGCCATCACGTACATCGACGGCGAGGCCGGCATCCTGCGCTACCGCGGCATCCCGATCGAGGATCTCGCGGAGAAGTCCACGTTCGTCGAGACCGCGTACCTGCTGATCCACGGCGAGCTGCCCACCCAGGCCCAGCTCGACACGTTCTCGCATCAGCTCACGCGTCACTCGATGATCCACGAGGACATGCACCACTTCTACGCGGGCTTCCCGTCGACCAGCCACCCGATGGCGGTGATCGCGGCGATGGTCAGCTCGATGTCGGCGTACTACCCGGACTGCCTCGACCGGTCGTCGCCGATGGATCTGCACATCACGCGGATCCTGTCGAAGGTCCGGACGATCGCGGCGTTCGCGTACAAGAAGAGCATCGGGCAGCCGGTCATGTACCCGCGCAACGCCCTGCCCTACTGCGCGAACTTCCTGCACATGATGTTCGCGGTCCCGGCCGAGCCGTACGAGCCGGACCCGATCGTCGTCAAGGCGCTCAACCAGCTCTTCATCCTCCACGCCGACCACGAGCAGAACTGCTCGACGTCGACGGTGCGGCTCGTCGGCAGCTCCGGCGCGAACGTCTACGCCGCGGTCGCCGCCGGCGTGCTCGCGCTGTGGGGCCCGCTGCACGGCGGCGCCAACCAGGAGGTGGTCGAGATGCTCGAGGAGATCCAGGCCTCGGGCAGCGACGTCAAGCAGTTCGTCTCGGACATCAAGAACAAGAAGGGCAACCGGCGCCTGATGGGCTTCGGCCACCGGGTCTACAAGAACTACGACCCGCGGGCCAAGGTCCTCAAGAGCATGGCCGACGAGCTGCTCAACCACCTCGGCATCAACGACCCGATGCTCGACATCGCCCGCGAGCTCGAGGAGACCGCGCTCAAGGACGATTACTTCATCAGCAAGAAGCTGTACCCGAACGTCGACTTCTACAGCGGCATCCTCTACCGCGCGATCGGCATCCCGACGCCGATGTTCACGGTGATGTTCGCGCTCGGCCGCATCCCCGGCTGGATCGCCCACTGGAAGGAGATGGTCGAGGACACCTCGACCAAGATCGGCCGCCCGCGCCAGATCTACACCGGCCAGCCCCAGCGCGCGTACGTCCCGCGCGAGCTGCGCAAGTAGCGCGCGCCGCGCGCTCGTCTCGACGGGGCCCACGCGGCCCCGTCGCCGTTTTCGGCCCCCGCAGGACGCGGCTTCGCCGCGGCGAGAGGGGGCGGGACCCTTCGACTCCGGCTCGCTCGCGCTCGCCGTCGCTCAGGGCGAGCGGGCCATCACAATGGACAGACGATGCCGAACGAGCCGCCGCCGACCGCCGGGTAGCGGTAGGTCGAGGCGAAGCACATCTCGTCGTCGGAGGAGTCGCCGAACGGCACGGGCGCGCCGGTGTCGTTGTCGTAGGTGCACACGATCTCGACGCGATCCCCGGCCGCGAGCTCGAGCTGGTCGATCGGGTAGTAGCGCTGCTCGGCGAACGAGTACGGCCCGTCGTGGATGACGACGTCGCCGGCGGCGCGCCGCGCCGTCACCAGCGCGTGGGTCCCGAGCTGGTGCATGTGCGGGTTGACCATGAACAGCGTCGCCGGCTGGCTCATCGTGCAACCGCCGGTGACCGTGTCGGTGCCCTCGGCGACCGTGAAGTTGACCGGGCCCATCAGCACGATCTCCGCCTCGACGACGCTGCCGACCTCGGCCGCGGGCACGCGCTCGATCAGGACCTCGGACGTGCCGACCAGATCCTCGCTGGGGTTGGTGTTGTAGAGGTGCAGGTTGAGCAGCAGCTGCTTGCCCGCCGGCACCTTGACCGCGACGCCGTCGGGCATCGTGATGTCGTTGGTGCCGACCGCCGCGCCGTAGACCATCGCCGGCTGGTTGGTGCCCGCGCCGCACGCGAACGGCCCGTCGGGACCGTCGGGATCGCCGACGGTCAGCACGGTGTGGTGGCTGCCCAGCGGCGCGGTCGCGCGGAACGACTTGATCCACACGTCCTCGGTGACGGTCAGCCGCTCGCACATGTACATCTCGCCCGGCGGCAGCGTCCAGCTCGAGCTGATCAGCGCCTCCCAGCCCTCCGGCAGCGGCATCGCGTCGGGGGGCGTCGGGTCGTCGTCGTCGTCCCCGACGTCGTCGCCGCTCCCCGGGCTGGAGCACGCGGTAGCGGACGCGATGACGAGCGAGCACAGCGAGCACACGAACCGGCGCATGAGACCTCCTCGATGAGGCGCCGACCATAGCGCCTTTCCACCGGCGCCGTCTTGCGGCAGATTCCGGGCGTGCGCCCCACCATCGCCGAGCCCACCTCGTCCGCGATCACCGACGGCATCCGGGTGACCGTGCGCGCGCAGTACCTGGCCGACCAGTCATCGCCCCGCGACGACCGCTACGTGTTCGCGTACACCGTGCGCATCGTCAACGAGGGCGAGCGCCCCGCCCAGCTGCGGACGCGCCACTGGGTGATCACGGACGCCCGCGGCGTGATCGAGGAGGTCCGCGGCGACGGCGTGGTCGGCGAGCAGCCGAGGCTCGCGCCCGGGCAGACCTTTCAATACACCTCGGGCTGCGTGCTGCAGACCGCGGTCGGCACGATGCACGGCAGCTACCGGATGTTCCGTGACGACGGCTCGGCGTTCGACGCCGAGATCGCGGCGTTCTCGCTCGCCTCGCCGGTGACCGATCGCGCCGCCAGCCTCAATTGACCTGCGATTCCAGCGACCTGGCCCCGTCTGCCCCGAGGCGCACAAATCACCAAGCCAACCGCCCGCCCGTGCGTCTAAAGTACCGATGTCGATGACGAACGCCCAGCGCGAGGGGGCCGCCGCCGCGGCCCTCGTGGCCCGCGCCAAGGCGGGTGACGTGCGGGCGTTCGAGGAGCTCGTCCGCCGCTACCGCCATCGCATCGTCGCGCTCGCGCTCCACCTCACCGGCTCGCGCAGCGAGGCCGAGGACATCGCCCAGGACGTGTTCCTCGGCGCGTTCCGGGCGCTCGACGGGTTCGAGGGCCGCAGCGAGTTCTTCACCTGGGTCTACCGCATGGCGGTGAACCGCTCGCTCAACAACCGGCGCAACCGGATGCGGCGTGGCGAGGAGTCGCTCGAGCACCGCGAGCACGACCCGCGCATCGATCTCGCCGTCGAGGTCGACGCCGGCGGCGATCCGCGACGCGCCGCCGAGCTGCGCCAGACCTACGGGCGCCTGCTGCGCGCGCTCGACTCGCTGCCGCTGGAGATGCGCACGTCGGTCGTGCTGGTGTCGCTGCAGGGCATGTCGCACGGCGAGGCCGCGGTCGTGCAGCGCTGCTCCGAGGGGACGATCGCGTGGCGGATGCACGAGGCGCGGCGCCGCCTGCACGAGGCGATGGGACCCGATCGCGTGCCCCGTCGGCGCGCCGGGCTGTCGGCGCACCTCGAGGGCCTGCTCGCCGAGGTCGGCCTGCCGGCGCTCGAGCCCGGCCGTAGCTGACTCGCCGCGGCGCGCGCGCATCGACGGAGCTCGACGGCGGACGGGGCGATCGCCCTGTGCAACCCCCGTCATCCACGTCACACGAAGTAAGACTCTCCCGCGGTCCTCACCCGCATCTGGCTTGATTTGACCGCGCCGGTGCAGTCCCATGCGAGTGCCCGCGGTGGAGGGACCGCATGCGGGCGCACCTAGGGGAGCCTGACATGACGAAGTCTGGACTACCGCTGACGGCGATCGCCGTCGCGGCGACGAACCTGTTCGGTTGCGGCGGTGGCTGCGATGGCATGACCCCGATCCCCGGCGGCTTCCCGTCGGCGGAGCGCACCGCCAACGCCGGCCAGGTCCGCGTGTCGCAGAGCGGCCTCGCGGCGATCAGCGCGGATCCGGCGGCGCTGGTCGGCGGGCTGCTCGGCGACGGCACGGGCCTCACGTTCGACGTCCCGGCCGACTGCGCCGGCACGCCGACGATCTGCTGCCCCGGCGGCGCGCCGATCTCGCCGTGCGGCCCGATCGAGATCGACCTCGAGGCGCAGCCCGGCGACGAGCCGCGGCTGGTGCTCGACCCGGTGACCGGCGCGTCCCGGCTCGACGTCACGCTGCGCGCGCGCGTCCGCACGCTGTCCAACGTCCCGGTCGGGATCTCGTCGGACTGCGGCCTGGTGATCGACACCGAGCCCGGGTCCGACCCGGACATCCGCATGCAGCTGCCGATCAACTTCGTCCAGGACGCCGAGGCGGGCACGACCCGCGTCGAGGTCGGCGACGCGACGATCACGCAGCTCACCACCGACGACGTCGACCTCTCCGGCGACATCATCTGCGAGCTCGCCGGGCTCGGCATCGGCCTGTTCATCGACACGCTGGTGTCGACGTTCGAGGACGCGATCGGCGGCGCCGTCGGCGATCAGGTGTGCAAGGCGTGCCCGACCGGCGACGTCGCGGAGTGCGGCCCGTTCGCGGCGGCGTGCACCGACAACGTCTGCATGAAGGCCGACGACACGTGCCTGCAGGAGCTGGGGCTGACCGGGCGGATGGCCGGCAGCGCGCTGTTCGCGACGCTGTCGCCGGGCACCACGGGCTCGATCGACCTCTACGAGGTCGCCGGCGGCTACGCCACCACCAACCAGGAGGGCCTCGCGCTCGGCCTGCTCGGCGGCATGCTGCCCGCCGGCGCGCCGCGCGACCGGTGCGGCCCGCCGGCGACCGCGCCGACCCCGGCGACGATCCCGCAGTCGTCGTTCTTCCAGGGCAACACCCGCCCCGACACCGGCGCGCCGTTCGACCTCGCGATCGGCATCCACGAGTCGCAGCTCGACGACTTCGCCTACGCCGCCTACGACGGCGGCCTGTTGTGCCTGACGCTGACCACCGCGGCGGTCGACCTCTTGACCACCGACACGATCGGCCTGGTCGCGCCGTCGCTCGGCGACCTCGTCGAGGATCCGGCGCCGGTCGCGATCGGCCTGCGACCGCAGAGCCCGCCGACGATCACGCTCGGCACGAACACGTTCGTCGACGACGGCAACGGCGGCACGACGCTGGGCGATCCGCTGCTCACGATCACGTTCACGGCGATGGAGCTCGACATGTTCGCCGCGATCGAGGACCAGTACGTCCGGCTGTTCACGGTCGTCACCGACGTGACCCTGCCGATCGGCCTGCAGGTCGACGCGCTGGGCGAGCTGACGCCCGTGCTGGGCGACGTCGAGGACGCGTTCACCAACATCTCGGTGAAGAACAGCGAGGCCCTGCTGGAGACGCCCGAACAGCTCGCCGACGTCTTCCCCACCCTGCTGTCGTTCGCCCTGCCCCAGCTCACCGGCGCGCTCGGAGGGTTCGCCCTGCCCGAGCTCGCCGGCCTGTCGATCGACGTCACCGACATCACCGCCGTCGACGGTCTGTCGTTCATGGCGATCTTCGCCGAGCTCTCGGTCGCGACGATGGCGGCGCCGGCGCCCGACGCGCCCGGCGTCGGGGCCGACGCCCGCGTCGTCACCGCGGCGACGCTCGCCTCGGTCGAGGAGCCCGACCTCGAGGTCGCGGCCGATCCGTCGCGGTGGGACCGCGCGTCGCGGCCGCGCGCCGTGCTCGAGCTCGGCGGCGACCAGCCGGGGCTGGAGTGGTCGATCCGCGTCGACGGCGGCGTGTGGTCGGCGTGGAGCGCGGCGACGCGGGTGACCGTGTCGCCGCGCAGCTTCTGGCTGCCGGGCACGCACCGCATCGAGGTGATCGCGCGCCGCGCCGGGCAGGCGCGCACCGCCGACCTGTCGCCGGTGGTGCTCGACCTGCCGCTGGGTGACGCGCTCGTGCGCGCGCCGCGCGCCGAGCTCGACCGTGCCCGCGCGGGCGGCGGCCGCGGGTTCCACGGCCAGGCCGGCGAGTCCGGCTGCGGCTGCGCGAGCGGCCAGGCCGGCGCGGGCGACGGCCTGCTGCTCGCGATCGCGGGCGTGTGGCTGGTGCGCCGCCGCCGCCGCGTCACCGCGCGGCGCGCCGCGCTCGCGGTGGTCGCGGCCGGCGCGCTGACCGGCCCGGGCTGCAACTGCGGCAGCGATCCCGCGCCGTGCGGCGACGTGGACTGCCTCGACGGCGAGGTCGCGCGCGGCGCGACCGGCCGGTGGAACGACGTCGCGTCCGACGGCACGCGCACCGTGATCACGACCTACGACCGCGGCCTGGGGGACCTCGTCCTGATCGACCGCGGCGGCGAGGCCGACACCTACACCGTCGTCGACGGCGTCCCGGCCGACGTCGAGCCCACCTACGATCCATCGACGTATCGCGGCGGCGTCGAGGGCGCCGGCCCCGACGTCGGCGCGTGGACCTCGGTCGCGCTCCACGACGGGCGCGCCCGCGTCGCCTACCAGGACCGCGACGCCGGCGCGCTCAAGTTCGCGTACGAGGGCGACGACGGCGCGTGGCACAGCCACGTCGTCGACGCCGAGGCCGACGTCGTCACGGGCCGCTACGCCTCGCTCGCGATCGCCGGCGGCAACCCGGCGATCGCGTACATGGCCACCGGGATCAGCGACGGCGCCGGCGGGTTCAAGAACGAGCTGCGGCTCGCCCGCGCCTCGGCCGCGCAGCCCGGTGACAACGACTGGACGGTCAGCGTGCTCGCCGAGGGCCCGGCCAGCTGCGCCGGGCTGTGCACCGGCGGCCAGAGCTGCGCGGTCGGCGCCGTCGACGGCGATCCGCCGGTGTGCGTCAGCGAGACGTCGGACTGCGGCGACGGCTGCGCCGACGGCGAGGTGTGCGTCTCGGGCGCGTGCCGCGAGGAGCTCCCCGAGCCGACGGTGACCTCGCTGCCCGACGGGGTCGGGCTGTTCGCCGACGCGCTGGCGCTGCCCGACGGGCGGCTCGCGGTCGTCCACTACGACCGCGTGCGCACGGCGCTGGTCCTGCTGGTCGAGAGCGGCGGCAGCTTCGCCGAGACCGTGCTCGACGGCGCCGACGGCGCGGACCGCGGGATGTGGGCGACGTCCGTCGTCGACGCCAGCGGCATGATCCACGTCGCCTACCAGGAGGCGCTCGGCGACCAGCTCTACTACACCAACTGGAACGGCGCCCCCGGCGCGGTCGAGCTCGTCGACGACGGCGTGCGCGAGGGCGACCGGCCGCACCCGGTCGGCGCGGGCGCGGCGATCTACCTCGAGGGCGCCTCGCCCGTGGTCGCCTACCAGGACGGGCTGAAGGGCGACCTCGTCCGCGCGACGCGCGGCGGCCCCGGCGCGTGGGCGCGCGCCGACGTCGCCACCGGCGCGCCGCTCGATGGCTTCCACGTCGCCGCGGACGCCGCGGGCACGACGCTGGTGTGGGAGCGGATCGACGCCGCCGCCAGCCCGCTCGGCGTGCTGGTGATCGAGTAGCCGCCCAGCGGGCTCAGCCCGTCCGCGCCACGCCCGACAGGCTCACCATGTAGTCGTGGCGCGCGCCGTCCTTGACGAAGTCCTGGATCGCGCGCGCCAGCGCCGCGCTGATCAGGCCGATCATCGGCAGGTGCTCGCCGCCCTCGCACGTCGCCTGGCCGGCGACGTCCTCGCGGTCGGCGACGAACCGCTCGTCCCAGCGGACGAGGCCGAACGTGCCGTCCGCCGCGAGCGCGGCGTGCACCAGCGGGAGCTGGCGCGCGCGCGCCGCCTCGGACAGCACGTTGCGGCTGTCGGCGTTGTCGAAGCAGTCGACCGCGAGGTCGCAGCCGTCGAGCAGCTGCGCGGCGTTGTTCGCGACCAGGCGCACCGGGGCCGCCTCGGCCCTGGTGCCCCAGAAGTTCGCGAGCTGCAGCCGCGCCGCCTCGGCCTTGTTCTTGCCGACCGACGGCTTGACGAACCACTGCGCGGCGAGGTTCTTCGACTCGACGCGATCGAAGTCGACCAGCCGCAGCTCGACGCCGAGGCTGCGGCACAGCGCGACCGTGGTCGAGCCGAGCGCGCCGACGCCGCACACGACGACGCGCATCACCGCGCCCCGGCGCCACCGGCGCCCGGCCGCGCGGCGCCCTCGCCGGCGCCGAACGGCACCTTCGGCCGCAGGTAGATCCGCTGCTCGCCGCGCGCGCCGCGCAGCCGGTCGACGACGAACCCGTCGAACGCGTCGGTGCGCAGGCCGGCGATGTGCAGGCCGCGCACGCCGCCCGAGCGGACCACCTCGACGGCGATCCGGCGGACGTCGGCGTCGCTCGCCTGGTAGTCGATCTCCAGCTCGTAGTCGGCCGACTGGCCCTGGTAGGTGATGTTGAGGATGGCCATGGTGTCTCTCCTTCTTCCTTCACATGCCCGAGGCGAGCCGCAAGGTCGCGGCCCACCACGGCTCGGGGATCACATCGAACGTCCGCCCGCCGTCGCGGGCGATCATCTTGCCGGGCGCCGCCACCGAGTAACGCAGGACCCGGCCGAGCGCGCTATCGAGCGCCGCCATCGTCGTCTCGTCCTCGGTGGAGAACGCCGCCGGTCCGACCGGGTGGCTGTGGGCGATCTCGACCAGATCGGCGCGGCGCGCCCAGATCGCCTCCCACCGCGCGCGCGAGTCGGGCAGCGCGACCGGGCTGTCCGACGCGTCGGACCACAGGATCACGTCGCCGCGCCCGATCAGGAAGCACACCTCGCGCCGGCGCGCCGGCCTCGTCGCTGGCTGGGTCGTCTGGGACGTCTGGTCGCTCGCCATGTCGCGTCACCGCCGCGTGATGTTGAGGTGGTCCTCGTCGATCGCCTCGCGGATCACCGACGGCAGCGAGTCGAGCGTGACCTCGCGATCCGCGCCCGCCAGGCAGATGCCGGCGTCGTAGACCTGGAGCGTCTCGCTGTCGACGACCGTGATGAACCGGTTGCTCATGAACGCGAACGTCACCTCGAGGTTGGCGCCCTTGCGCCGCGCGTCGATCATCCGGGCGCCGGCCGCCGCGAGCGCGGCGTCCGCGCGCTCGATCGGCGTGCCGTGGGTGCGCCGCGCCCGCGCCTGCCGCGCCACCTCGGCGAGCCGCGCCTGGTGGCGCGCCTCGTTGGCGGCGATCTCGGCCCGGCGCAGCCGCTCGGCGACCTCGGCCTCGTGACGCCGGCGCGCCTCGACGAGGTGCGCCAGCCACGCCTCGGCCGCGGCGCGCCCGCCGTCGGCGAACGTCACCGCGTGCGCCCGCGCCTCGGTGGCCGAGACCTCGACGCCGAGCCCGCGCGCGACCCGGTGCACGACCGCGAAGCCATAGGCCGCGCGCAGCGACGGCGCCGCGCCCTTGACGTCGGCGATCGAGCCGAGCGCGTCGAGCGCGAGCCGCGCCTGCTCCTCGGCCTCGTCGTCGAAGTCGATCGAGCCCAGCACGACCTCGCCGCCGTACCAGCGGCGCCCGGTGCACCGGCCGAGCGGCGCCGGCTCCTCGTCGGGCGGCAGCGCGACGCGCTCGGCGTCGCGGCCGCTGACGAAGATCCAGCCGTCGATCCAGTGACCGCGCACCGCCGGCAGGGCGTCGAGCACCTCCGCCCCGGGCGCCGACGCCGGCGCCGCGAGCGTCGCCCGCCGCCCCGCGACGGACACCTCGTACCATCCAGGCGCCGCGGGTGCGGCCGACGCCGCGACCGGCTGCACGCGCAGCCGGCGCGACGCCGCCTCGACGCGCGTGCCACCGAAGTACGGCAGCACGAGCGTCTCGGTCTTGCCGAGGAAGTCGCGGAAGTCCATCAGACGGGGCTCGACCAGGTTGCGAGAACGCGCGAGGTCGCCAGCGATCAGGCCGGCGGCTCGAGCAACGGGGTCGCCATGATCTTCTCGACCAGGGCGCTGGTGGGCACGGTCGCCTTCGCCGCCGGCGCCTCGAGCAGCGCCTTGAGCACGCGCGGCACGTGGTACGGGTCGTCGAACTGGTCGGCCTTGACCTCGCTGTACGGCACGCCCAGCGCCTTGGCGCAGTCGCGCACCGACGAGCCGCGGTGACCGCCCGAGAACAGCAGCGCGATCGCGTCGACGCGGTAGGCGAGCTGGCGGAACGTCTGGGCCAGGTTGGCCCCGAGCTCGCCCGCCTCGTCACCGACGACGATCACGATCAGCTTGGTGTCCCCGGTCACCCGCAGGCCGTCGCGGTGCAGCGCCTGCACGGCCGCGCCGTGCATCGTGCCGCCCGCCGCCTTGATCGGCGCCAGCATGTGCTGGACCGCCGCGCGCGACGACGCCTTGGGGCGGAGCACCGTGCCCATGGTGTCGAACGCGGCGACGTGCAGCCGCTCGAGCGGGAACCCGGCCAGGATCTTCGACAGCACCTCCTTGGACTGCTCGATCGCGCCCTCCATCGAGCCCGACTTGTCGATCAGGAACATCACGCGCACGTCGGCCTCGGTGGTGGCCTCGGCGACGGCGGCCTTGACCGCGTGATCCGCGGCCTCGACGAGCTTGTCCTTGATCTCCTTGCTGCGGACGTTCTTGGCGATGTTGAGCGCGCGCTGGTCCGTCGCGGCGCGGATCGCGGCCTCCCACCGGTCCCGGATCTCGGGCACGACGAGCAGGCCGAGCTCCTCGAGCGTCGGCGTGAGCTGGCGCAGATCGCGATCGGACAGCGACGGCAGCAGCGCGACCATGATCGCGGGCGTGAGGCCGACGTCGGCGGGCAGCCGGCCGACGACCTCCTTGTAGGCGAGCCGGCGGGTCACGATCGACTCGCAGATCTCGGCCTCCGACAGCCCGTCGAACCGGTCCGACTTGCGCAGCTCCAGGCCGTCGAGGCCCATCGTGCGCCGGCCGTCCTTGGCCTGCGACTGCTTCCAGCCGAGGATCGCGAAGAACTCCTCGCTCTGCGGCTTGTAGCCGACCTTGCGCGCGATCGCCTTGATCGTCTCCTTGTAGCCGGCGCGGACCAGGCCCTCCAGCATCGGCCGGTTGGCCTCGCGCACCGCCAGCCACTTGGTCGCCGCCTTGGCCCAGCGGCCCATCGGGGCGCGCTTGGCCGCGGGATCGCCGATCCCGGCCTTGCGGTTGAGCTCGGCGATCGCCGGCGTCTCCAGCAGCTCCGCGACGCGCAGCACCGCCTTGGGCGTCAGCATGCGCACGCTCTTCTTCTGGTAGTGCAGGACCATCGCCTCGCCGACGCGGCGGTAGTCGTCGTCGTGGAACGCGACCTCGCCGTCGTCGTCGTGGACCGGCGCGCCCGAGGCGCCCTGGACCAGCATCAGCGCCGCGCACGCGACCTTGAGGTCACGCCAGTCGGTCTCGACCAGCGCGTACGACGCGAAGTGCGCCGCGAGCTTGGCGTTGAGCCGGTAGATGTCGAGCAGCCGGCGGTACAGCTCGGCCGCGGCCGGCACGAACAGGCCGGGCGCGACCGGCTGGCCGCCGCGCGCCTTGGCGCCGCGCGCCGGGTGCCAGGTGCCGCCGACGTCGAGGCCGGGGCGGTTGTGCCACAGGTGAGCCGACGACGACAGGACCAGGTCGAGCAGGCGCTCGGCCGGGCCCATCTGCTCCTCGGGCAGGGGCGTGGTGCGGGGCGTGGTCATGGGGAACCTCGAGGGTAGGACAGTTTGAGGGGAGCGAGAGAAGGTGGGCGCGTCCGAGTGGCGAGAGCGCGAGTGGTGTTGGGAGCGGGAGTCGAACCCGCACACTCAGTCGCGCAGACTGATGCTCTGCCATTGAGCTATTCCGACTTTGCGTGTGGGCTCACGCCGGGCGGACGCGCCCGAAACGAGGTTGGCCGAGGGATGGAGCCGCGGCCGAAACGACGAAGGCCGCCCGACGGCGGCCTTCGTGCAGCGCACGGCAGGTGCGCGGGGCGAGGTCGCCGCTAGCCTCTGTCGAGGACGTCCTTCGTCGACGCGAAGGTTCGCGTCGCGAGCGGATGGTTGGCTGGGCGCTGCATGGGTGAGTTGCACTCTACGGACGCCGACGACGAACTCAAGATCTATTTTCCTCCGCGCGGTGGCAAACCGCGGCGCGCGCGATAGGGTCGGCGCGATGTCCAAGGTCCCCACCCGCTCGCCCACCCACCGCGACCTCGAGCTCGACCGCCTCGCCGGCCTCGGCATGGAGGTCGAGGAGCTCGGCGCCGACGGCCCGATCGACGTCGACGCGATGCTCGACCTCGCCGCCGATCGCGGCAAGCCGGTGAGCCACTACTACGCGGCCGCCGCGCTCGCCGCCGAGGTCGAGCTGGCGAGCGGCCGGCCGGCGAAGGTGATCGTGTGCGCCGGCAAGTGCCAGGCGTGGGGCGCCCTGCCCGTGCTCGACCGCGTCGCCGAGCTGTGGGAGGAGCGCCGCGACCGCAAGCAGACGCTGTTCGATGTCGGGGTGCGCAGCTGCCTGGACCGCTGCGATTAGGCCGCCGCCTGCGAGGTCCGGGGCCCGGGCGGCGCCGCGGTCATCACCGAGGCCACGCCGGACAAGGTCGCGGACGCCCTCGCCGCCGTCCTCGCTGACTGAGGCGTTCTCTCCCGGCGGGGCCGGGCCGGGAATGCCCAGCGGCTGCCCGGGGTTGGGACCAGTGCTAGGGTGCCCCCGCCGTGTCCCTCGTCCGCCTCGAGAAGATCAACAAGTACTACCGCGTCGGCGCGCACTCGCTGCACGTCCTGCGCGACGTGGAGATGTCGATCGACGAGGGCGAGATGGTGTCGATCATGGGCGCCTCGGGCTCGGGCAAGTCGACCCTGCTCAACATCCTGGGCATCCTCGACGCCTACGACGGCGGCAAGTACTGGCTCGGTGACACGCTGATCCAGCACCTCGGCGAGCGCCAGGCGGCGCAGTACCGCAACAAGTTCATCGGCTTCATCTTCCAGAGCTTCAACCTGCTGCCGTTCAAGACCGCGGTCGAGAACGTCGCGCTGCCGCTCTATTACCAGGGCGTGTCGCGGCGCAAGCGCAACCGGATCGCGGCGCAGTACCTCGAGCGCGTCGGGCTGCTCGACTGGGCCGATCACCGGCCGAGCGAGATGTCCGGCGGCCAGAAGCAGCGCGTCGCGATCGCGCGCGCGCTGATCGCCAAGCCGCGGCTGATCCTCGCCGACGAGCCGACCGGCGCCCTCGACTCCGAGACCAGCCACCAGATCATGGACCTGCTCACGGAGATCCACCAGACCGGCATCACGCTGGTGGTCGTCACCCACGAGGCCGACGTCGCGGCGCGGACCCAGCGGACGATCCGGCTGCGCGACGGCAAGATCGTCGACACCCCGGTCGCCGCCGCGAGCTGACATGTTCTCGCTCGACCGCTGGCAGGAGATCTTCGAGACGCTGTGGCGCAACAAGCTGCGCACGGCGCTCACCGCGTTCAGCATGGCGTGGGGGATCTTCATGCTCGTCGTGCTGCTCGGGCTCGGCAACGGCATGCAGACCGGCGTCGAGTCCGGGTTCGCCGACGACGCGACCAACTCGGTGTGGATGTTCGGCGGCCAGACGTCGAAGCCCGCCAAGGGCCTGCCGGTCGGCCGCCGCGTCGTGTTCGCCAACCCCGACGTCGACAAGATCGACGCGTTCCCCGAGGTCGACCACATCACCGGACGGTTCGGGATCCGCGGCGGCGGCCCGTTCGGCGGCGAGAGCATGGTGCGCGCCGGCCCCAAGGCCCAGGCGTTCGACGTCCGCGCCGTGCACCCGGGCCACCTCTACCTCGAGCGCACGGAGATGAAGGCCGGGCGCTACCTCAACGACGAGGACATCGCCCACCGCCGCAAGGTCGCCGTCGTCGGCATCCCGGTCGCGACGTTCCTGTTCGGGACGACCGACGTGATCGGCCGGTGGATCGAGATCAACCGCGTCCCGTTCGCGATCGTCGGCGTGTTCGACGACGCCGGCGGCGAGGGCGAGCAGAAGAAGGTCTACCTCCCGATCACCACCGCGCAGGCCGCGTTCAACGGCGCCGACCGCGTCAACATGATCATGTTCACCGTCGGCGACGCGGGCGTCGAGGAGTCCAAGGAGATCGCCGACCGCGCCGTGGCCCACCTCGCCGAGGCGCACCACTTCGCCCCCGCGGACAAGCAGGCCGTGCGCGTCCGCAACAACGTCGAGAACTTCGCCCAGTTCCAGCAGATGTTCACGATGATCGCGGTGTTCGTGATGTTGATGGCGGCCTGCACGATCGTCGCGGGCGTGATCGGCGTGTCGAACATCATGATGATCGTCGTGCGCGAGCGAACCAAGGAGATCGGCGTGCGCAAGGCACTGGGCGCGACGCCCGCCGCGATCATCGGCTCGATCGTCCAGGAGGCGATCTTCCTGACGGCGGTCGCCGGCCTCGCCGGCCTGGTGGCGGGCGTCGCGCTGCTGACGGCGATCGGCGCGATGGTACCGCCGGGCGAGATGTTCGGGACGCCGCGGATCGACCTCGACGTCGCGCTGTACGCCACCGCGATCCTGATCGGAGCCGGCGCGCTCGCCGGGTTCTTCCCGGCGCGCGCCGCCGCCAAGGTCAACCCGATCGTCGCGCTGAGGGACGAATGAGCCGCGGCGAGGCCCAGCCATGATGGTCGACCTCGACGACTGGCAGGAGGTGTTCGCGACGCTGCGCAAGAACCGGCTGCGCACGTGGTTGACCGGCCTCGGCGTGTTCCTGGGCGTGCTGATCCTGATGATCATGGTCGGGTTCGGCAGCGCGCTCGAGGGCGGCATCCGGAAGAAGATGGCCGGGTTCGCGGCCAACGCCGTGTTCGTGTGGGGCCAGCGCACGACGATGCCTTACGCCGGCCTGCCGCCGAACCGCCAGGTCACGTACGACAACGGCGATGTCGACGCGCTGCGCCGCCTCCCCGGGATCGAGCACCTCGCGCCGCGCAACCAGCTCCGCGGGTTCATGGGCGGGTTCAACGTCAAGTACCAGGGCAAGACCGGCGCCTTCTCGGTCGCCGGCGACTACCCCGCGTTCCAGCACGTCAACCTGCCGCAGATGAAGGCGGGCCGGTACCTCAACGACCTCGACCTCGAGCAGCGGCGCAAGATCGCCGTGATCGGCACCGGCGTGGTCGAGCAGCTCTACGCGCCGGGCAAGGATCCGATCGGCACCTACCTCGAGATCAGCGGCGTCTACTTCCAGGTCGTCGGCGTGTTCGGCACGCGCCAGACCGGCCAGCAGGCGGACCGCACGCTCAACACGATCCACGTCCCGTTCACGACGTTCCAGCAGGCGTTCAACTACGGCGACCGCGTCGGCTGGTTCGCGATCACCGGCAAGCCCGACGTGTCCGCGGCCGAGCTCGAGCGCGAGATCCGCGCGACCCTGGCGCAGCGCCACAAGATCGCCCCCGACGACGAGATGGCGATCGGCACGTTCAACACCGGCAAGGAGTTCGCCAAGATGACCAAGCTGTTCGTGGTCATCAACGCGGTACTCGGGATCGCCGGGCTGATGACGCTGGCGGCCGGGGTCGTCGGCGTCACCAACATCATGCTGATCAGCGTCCGCGAGCGGACCAAGGAGATCGGCGTGCGCAAGGCGCTCGGCGCGACGCCGCTGACGATCGTCCGCATGATCGTCTCCGAGGCGCTCGTGCTGACCGTGATCGCCGGCTACCTCGGGCTCGTCGCCGGGATCGCCGCGCTCGAGGGCTTCGCCGCGGTGATCGCGCGCGCCGGCGACTCGCTGCCGTTCGCCCCGCCCGACGTCGGCCTCGGGGTCGCCGTCGGGGCCGCCTCCGTCCTCGTCGTGTTCGGCGCCCTCGCGGGCGTCATCCCGGCGTACCACGCCGCCAAGATCCAGCCCGTCGAAGCCCTGCGCACCGAGTAGGACCTGCCATGAAACGCCTCGCCCCGCTGCTGCTCCTCGTCGCGTTCCTCGCCCTCGT
The DNA here is from genome assembly GCA_011526095.1 of Myxococcales bacterium. Classification (GTDB taxonomy): domain Bacteria; phylum Myxococcota_A; class Polyangia; order Haliangiales; family Haliangiaceae; genus WYBA01. Next base: position 45,863 of record WYBA01000313.1, read on the forward strand.
CGCGGGCGCGTTCTGGTTCCTCTACACCAAGTCGCAGAAGCCGCCGACCAAGTTCTCGACCGAGCAGGCCGAGACCCGGGACATCGTCCGCAAGACGGTGGCGACCGGCGCGATCGTGCCGCGCCAGGAGGTCGAGGTGAAGCCGCGCGTGTCGGGCGTGCTCGAGTCGATCAGCGTCGAGCCGGGCCAGATGGTCAAGCGCGGCGACCCGATCGCCAAGGTCCAGATCGTCCCCAACGCGGTCAACCTCAACCGCGCCGAGTCCGAGGTGCGCGCCGCGCAGATCGCGTTCCAGAACGCCAAGCGCGAGCTCGAGCGCAACCAGGGGCTGTTCGCCCAGGGCGTGATCTCGGAGGCCGAGCTCGCGACGTGGAAGACGCAGTTCCAGATGGCGCGCCAGGAGCTCGACGCGGCGTCGAGCAACCTCCAGCTGGTCAAGGAGGGCGCGACGCGCGCCGCGGGCAAGGACTCGAACATCGTCGTCGTGTCGACCGTCGACGGCATGGTGATCGACGTGCCGGTCAAGGTCGGCTACTCGGTGATCGAGTCGAACAACTTCAACGCCGGCACCACGATTGCGGTCGTCGCGAACATGGGCGACATGATCTTCCAGGGCCAGGTCGACGAGTCCGAGGTCGGCAAGATCCGCGAGAAGATGAAGCTCGAGATCAAGATCGGCGCGCTCGAGAAGGAGCAGTTCGAGGGCGAGCTCGAGTACATCGCGCCCAAGGGCAAGGAGATCGACGGCGCGATCCAGTTCGAGATCAAGGCGGCGATCAAGAAGCGCGACGACGTGTTCATCCGCGCCGGCTACTCGGCCAATGCGGACATCGTGCTCGAGGACCGGCGTGGCGTGCTCGCGATCCGCGAGGCGCTGCTGCAGTTCGACGGCGACAAGAAGTTCGTCGAGGTCGAGGTCGGGCCGCAGAAGTTCGAGCGCCGCGACGTCGAGGTCGGGCTGTCCGACGGCATCCACGTCGAGGTCAAGGCGGGCGTCACGCCCGAGGACAAGCTCAAGGTCCCGGGTAACGCCGGGCCGCCCGGGATGGGCGGCGGCGGGCGCGGCGGGTTCGGCGGCGGGCCGCCGCGCCGGGCGCGCTGAGCCGAGCGAAGCGAGGCGACCTCCGTACAGGCGCCGCGAGCCCGTCTGCGGGCGAGCAAGCCGATCGACCGTCACGACGATCGAGGTGGCGGGCCGCCGGCGGCGACGGGCTCGGCCGTCGCGGCGCGGTCGCCGCGGTCGGCGCGGTCGCCGCGGTCGGGCGCCCGCTCGGCCGCCGGCGCGACGACCGGCTTGCCGACGGTCACCGTCAGCGCGACGCCGAGCTCCTCCTGGAACAGGTCGGCCTTGCGGACGAGCTGTGCGTCGTCGCGCCCCGGGCCGTCCCGCGTGATCAGGTCGAGCGCGATCGTGTCGCCGACGCGCCCGACGACGATCGCCTCGACGCGCTGGCGGTGGCCGGAGTCGAGCGAATCGGCCAGCCGGAGCAGCGCGGCGAGCCGGCGGACCTGGCCGCGACGATCCTTGGGCAGCGACGCCTCCGCGATCACCTTGCGCAGATCGCTGGTCGACTTGCGGTGGCAGCGCGCGAGCAGCGCGACCATCTCGCGCTGGACGCCCTCGAGCCCGGGGATGCGGCCCCACCGGATCATGTACTCGGAGTGCTTGTGGTGGCCGCGCGCGTTGACCACCTCGCCGACGTCGTGGAGCAGCGCCGCGACCTCGAGCACGACCCCGAGCTCGTCGGGGAGCTGGTGGACGTCACGGAGCTGGTGGAACAGCGAGCGCGCGAGCTTGCGCACCTGCTCGCCGTGGGTCGTGTCGTGGTCGACGCGGCTGGCGAAGCTGCGCGCGGCGGTGAGCAGCGCCTTGTCGACCGCGCCCTCGGCGCGCGCCCGCTCCTCGGCGGCGGCCTCGGCGAGCTCGAGCAGCACCGCCTCGCGGATCCCGACGCCGGGCGCGTGGAGGCGCTGCAGGGCGAGCTGGCGCCCGACGGTCGCGAGCACGAGCGCGGCGACGCCGATCACCTCGGCGCGATCGCGGCGGATCGCGTAGCGCTCCATCCGCGCGTCGACGTCGAGCCCCAGCAGGTCGGGCAGCGCGCGCTCGAGCGCCGCGAGCTCGAACCCGGGCGCCGTCCCGTCGCCGTCGCCGACGATCCTCGCCAGCGCGTCGGCGTTGCCGCCGCACGCCGCCGCGACGCCGAGATCCGAGGCGCGCGCCGGCAGCACGCTCTGGACGACGGTGGCGGCGTAGCGCCGGACCATGCCGGCCTCGGCCTCGCCGATCGCGCCGGTGAGGCCGAAGCTCTCGAGCAGGCGCACCGTGCCGATCGGCAGCGAGTAGCCGCGCCACGCCTGGCCCGCGCGCAGGTTGACCTCGAGGCTGCCGCCCCCGAGGTCGAGGATGCAGCGCGGCGGCTGGGCGCCGGCCGCGGTGGCGGCGTGGACGACGGCCTTGCGGACCAGGCGCGCCTCCTCGTCGCCGTCGATGATCTCGAGCTCGATCCCGGCCTCGTGGTAGAGGCGGTGGAGCAACACGTCGCGGTTGGCGGCGGCGCGGACCGCGCTGGTCGCGACCGCGCGGTAGATCTCGACGCCGTGGCGATCGAACAGCTCGCGGAAGTGGATGAACGCGGCGACCGCCTCGTCGATCGTCCGCGGCGCCAGCTCGCCGCGGGTGAACGCGCCGGTGCCGAGCCGGACCGGGACGCGCTCGGCCTCGACCCGCATCAGCTCGGGCCCGTGACCGCCCGGGCGCCGGACGTCGCCGGTGAGCTCGGCGACCACGACGCGGATCGCGTTGGAGCCCGCGTCGATCGCGCCGAGGGTGAGGCGGCCGGACATCGCAACCGAAGGTAACACGACGGCCGCCGTCGTCGCGGACGCGGCGCCGGGCCTGGCCGCTCAGAACACCTGCTCGAACCCGCCGGTGAACCGGAAGTCGCCGCGGCGGTCGTCGTCGAGGGCGAACGCGAAGTCGAAGCGGTAGACGTCGTTGTCGAACTGCGGGATCAGCCCGCGGATCCCGAACCCGGCGTCGTGGTGGAGCGGCATCGTCTCGAACGACGCCGCCACGCCGCCCACGTCGTAGAACAGGATCGCGCCCCACCGCATGAACCACACCGGCACCGGCGGCGTCCGCAGCTCGGTCTGCCACAGCACGAGCCGGTCGCCGATGAACTCGTCGATGTCGAAGCCGCGCAGCCCGCTGTCGCCGCCGAGCCGGTAGTACTGGTTCTGGCGATCGTTCCACAGCGCCGCGCCGCGCACCGCGGTCACGACGCGGCCGAGCTCGAACGTCGGCGTGACCAGGCGGAGGCGCGCGTCGACGATGTTATCGATCGCCTCGCCGTCCTCGATCCGCGTCGTCGCGGAGACCCGCGCCGACCACGTGCCGTCGCCGAACGCGCCGGTGTAGCCGGCTGCGGCCGACAGCCTGACGAAGTCCGACTCCGAGCCCAGCCACGTGAACCCCGCGGTGACGCGCGTGTCGACGTCGGCGCCGAGCTGGACGTCCTCGGCGAGGTCGAACGTACGGACGTTCTGGTAGTTGCGATAGCGCGGCTCGAACAGCGAGTAGCCGACGTAGAGGGCGGACGTGCGCTCGGACCGCGGGAGCCACTCCTCGGCGAACGCGCGGGCGAGGTCGGGATCGCCCGAGAAGTCGTCGAGCAGCTCCGGCCGGACGATCGACAGGGCGTAGCCGCCGCGCACGCGGTGCTCGACGCGCTCGCCGAAGCCGCGGACGACCGCGGCCGAGACGGCGAGCCGGCGCTCGCGCCAGTGGACCGGCAGCATGTCGTCGACCGGGGTGTCCGGCGCGTCCCACCGCCGCAGCCCGGCGCCAGCGAACCTCCGCTCGACGGAGTTGGCGTGGCTGAAGTCGATGCCGCCGCCCCACGCCTCGTCGAGGTTCCACAGCGGGCGCGACACCTCGATCGAGCTCTGCGAGCCCTCGAGGTCGCCGGAGGTGCGGTTGAACACCGGCCCGCCGGTGCCGCGCACGTCGAGGTGGCGGCCGAACATGTTCTTGTCGATGAACAACGGGCCCATCGTGTAGGCGCCCTGGTCCATGCGGAACGACAGCGCGAACAGCTTGCGCCGGCCGAACACGTTGTTCTCCGAGAACGCGAACGACAGGAACGTGAGCTGGCTCTGCTGGAGCTCGAACCGGGTGTTGAGCCGCAGGCTCCACACGTCGCGCGTGACGACGAGCAGGTCGACCTCGTCGGGCGCGCCGCCCACCGCCTCGACCGCGACGATCGCGGCGGCGGTGGTGAAGATCTTGTCGCGGACGCGGCGCAGGCTCTCGTCGACGAGGCGATCGTCCCACCGCGCGCCCGGGCGCAGGACGATCTCGCGCTCGACGACGTCCTCCTCGGAGGTCCAGTGGAAGACGTTGAACCAGCGGAGCGGCCCGTCACCCGGGCCGAACACGTCGTGGTTGACGACGATGATGCGGCGGACGGTGCGACCGGCCGGCGCGCGGACGACGGTGAGGCCGCGCGCGGCGAGCGCCTCGGCGACCTCGCGGCGCTCGATCGAGGACAGGAGCAGCGTGCGATCGCACCGCGGCTCGCCGCGTTCGCACGCGACGCGGTTGGCGACGAGCGCGGCGCGATCCGGCGCGGCAGGTGCGGCCTCGTCGGCGCGCGCGGGCGCCGAGGCCAGCAGCGCGGCCACGGCGAGCGCCAGCGCGGGGGGAAGGCGGAGCGCGCTCACCGGTCGGACGGCTCGTTGCCCGCGCGCCACTTGATGCCGCAGCCGATCGCGGCGTGCCCGGGGTGCGGCGGCGCGGCGCCCGCGACCACCGCCGCGACCGCGGCGCGCAGCTCGTCGCCGGTGACCTCGGCCGCGCCGCCCGGGCGCGTGGCGTCGAACCGGCCGTGGTAGACGAGGCGGCGGGCGGCGTCGAAGACGTAGAACTCGGGCGTGCAGGCCGCGCGGTAGGCGTGGGCGACGGCCTGGGTCTCGTCGAACAGGATCGGGAAGGTCCAGCCGATCTGGTCCGCCACGCGCGCGAGCTCGGCCGGGGCGTCGTCGGGATAGCGGGACGGATCGTTGGCGGCGATCCCGACGACACCGACGCCCTGGGGGATCACGTCGCGCGCGAACGCGGCGATGCCGGCGCGCAGGTGCTTGACGTAGGGGCAGTGGTTGCACGTGAACACGACGACCGTGCCGCGCGGGCCAGCGACGTCGTCGAGCGTGACCGTGCGGCCGGCGCGCACGTCGGGCAGCGCGAACGGGGGCGCCTCGGTGCCGAGCGGGAGGCGAGACGACGGCTGCGTCATGGCGCGCATCGTACGTCGGGGGGCGGGGTGCGGCCAGGGCGCACGATCATTCGACGTGGGGGCCGCGTGCGTGCATCACGGCCGGAAGCTGCCGTACAATGGGGCCGTGTTCTGCCCGGTCTGCCGTTCGGAGTACGCAGACGACTGGAAGGTGTGCCCGAAGGACGCGGCGCACCTGTTGAGGAGCCAGTTCGTCGGCAAGTACCGCATCGACAGCCTGCTCGGCGCGGGCGGGATGGGTGCCGTGTACAAGGCGTTCAACCCCGACACGCAGTCGACGGTCGCGGTCAAGCTGATGCACGGCGGCGCCGCGGCGGCGGACGCGTCGCGGCAGCGGTTCCAGCGCGAGGCGGCGTCGGTCGCGGCGCTGCGCACGCGCCACGTGGTCAGCATCTACGACTTCGGCAGCGAGCCGGACGGCACGCTGTACCTGGTGATGGAGTACCTGCAGGGGCACGCGCTGCGCAACGAGATCGCGCCCGCGCCGAACCTGGTGCCGCTGCCGCGGGTGCACTTCATCTTCGACCAGGCGCTGCGCGGGCTGGGTGCCGCCCACAAGGCCGGGATCGTCCACCGCGACCTCAAGCCGGAGAACGTGTTCGTCGCGGACACGGACGACGGCGAGGTCGTGAAGATCCTCGACTTCGGGATCGCGCGGCAGTCGCGGGGCGACACGCCGAACCTCACGCACTCGGGCGCGCTGATGGGGACGCCGGCGTACATGGCGCCGGAGCAGGTGGCCGGCAACCGCGGCCAGGTCGGCGCGCACAGCGACGTGTACGGGATGGGGGTCATCCTGTACGAGCTGCTGACCGGCGCGTCGCCGTTCCACGCCGAGACGCTGAGCGAGGTGCTGAGCAAGATCCTGTCGCGGACGTTCGCGCCCCTGGCGGAGGCGCGGCGCGACCTTCCGCATGCCGTGTACCAGCTCGTCGAGCGCGCGCTCTCGGACGACCCGCTGCAGCGGTTCACCGACGCGCAGGCGATGCGCGAGGCGTGGATGGCCGCGTGGGCGCAGATGCCCGGCGAGGTCCGCAACGCGACGGTGCCTTCGTTCCACCGCGCCGGCCCCGCCGAGGATCGGCCGAGCGGGCCAGCCGTGGGCGTGAACACCGAGCTCCCGGCCGGCACCCCGACGGCGAGGGTACGCGGCGGCAGCCACGAATACAGCCAGGACGCGCTCGCCGCGACCGCGGCGGGCCTGAGCCTGGCCGGCGCCGGTGCCGCCCACCCGTCCACCGCGTCGAGTACCGGTGCCGCCCACCCGTCCGCGACTGGCGGTGCCTTCGACCCGCGTCAATCGGTGACTCCAGGCCCGGTCGTCGTCGCCTCAACGCCTGACCGCGGGGCCAGATCCCGAATCCCACTCCTTGTCGGTGGCGCCCTCCTCCTCGCGGGCGGAGCGGCCGCGGCGTTCTTGCTCACGCGCCCCTCGGGTGGCGCCCACCCGGATCGCCCGGGCCCGGATGCCGCCCACCCGTTACTGGGTGCCGCCCACCCGGACGCGGGCCCCGGCGTTCCCCTAGACGGAGGATCCACCACGGCGAGCCGCCCCAATGCCGCTTCGAGCGCCCCACCGCCCGATCCAACGCCCCCCGGCATGACGCGCATCGAGGGCGCAACCTTCGACATGGGCGTCGACGAGCGCACGGCCAAGGGCTTCGACTACGCCGACCTGGCCCACCCGGTCACGGTCGCCGCCTTCTACCTCGACAAGCACGAGGTCACCGCCGCGGCGCTCGACGCGACCGACTCCGACGGTCAGCTCCCGGCTCGCTCCGTCACCTGGGAGCAGGCGCGCGACGCTTGCGCCAAGCGCGGCGCGCGCCTGCCCACCGCCGCCGAGTGGGAGCTCGCCGCGCGCGGCGGCCCGCTCTCACCGAAGGCAGCCCGGCTCCGCGCCGGTCGCGACAGCGGGCCAGCCCCCGTCGGCACGCACCCCGGCGACTGCACCCCCGCCGGGGTCTGCGATCTCCTCGGCAACGTGATGGAGTGGACCGCGGACGAGTGGCCCGGGGATTCCACGCAACGGGTCGTGCGCGGCGCCAGCTTCACGGTGTCACCGACGGCCAAGTGGTACGCCAGCATCCACGCACGACTGCCGCTCCCCCCGACGACGGCCGATCCCGAGATCGGGTTCCGTTGCGCTGCGGACGCGCCCGCGTCCGCGCCCTGACCGCCGAGGCCTCCATGAGATCGCTCGTCCTTGCCGTCGTCGCGTGCCTCGCCCTCGCCGCGAGCGCGTCCACCGCCCACGCGGTCAAGCGCCCCTGCCCTTCGGGTGAGGTCTGGGATCCGAACCGCGGCGACTGCGCGAAGAAGAAGAAGGTCAAGCGCCAGTCTCCTGAAGAGAAGTACTACGAGGCGCTCGAGCACCTCGAGGGGAGCGCCAAGAACGCCAGCATCGCGCGCGCGATCGAGCTGTTCGAGGACGCGTGCGAACGCAAGCTCGGCGCCGCGTGCACGCAGCTGGGCTTCGTGCACCTGCGCGGCCGCGGCGTCGCCGCCGACGCGCGCAAGGCGCTCGAGCACTACGAGCGCGCCTGCAAGCTCGGGGACACCGACGGCTGCATCGGCGCCTCGGACATCCACGGCTCGGGCGTCCTCGGGAAAATCGATCACGCGCGCGCCGTGAAGCTCCTCGACCAGGCATGCACCGCGGGATCGGGCCGCGGCTGCCACGGCCTCGCCGGCAAGTACCAGCGCGCGCTCGGCGTATCCGAGGACGCAGCGCGCGCCGCGACGCTCTACAAGCAAGCTTTCGGGATGCTCGAGGGCGAGTGCGCCAAGGGCGTCGGCGCGAGCTGCGCGCTCGTCGGCTCGATGTATCGGGACGGCGACGGCGTCACCCAGGACCTGACGCGCGCCCGCGAGATGTTCGAGAAGGGCTGCGCCGGGGCCGCCGGTGACGCCTGCTACTACCTCGCGCTGCTCTACGAGTACGGCAACGGCGTCACGATCGATCTCGAGCTCGCGTACCAGCACTATGAACGCGCGTGCCAGCGCTACGACCACCCGGACGGCTGCTTCGGCGCCGGCGCGCTGCTGGCGCTCGGTAGCATCACGCGCGACCTCAAGGTGCTCGAGCCGATGGCCCAGCGGGCTTGCCAGCTGTCGCAGACGCGGTGCGATTTGCTCGGCTTCATCCTCGGACAGGGCATCGGTGTCACCCAGGATCTGCCCGCGTCCGCGCGCTGGTACGACGTCGCCTGCACGCAAGGCAACGGCGTCGCGTGCCGCGTCATGGGCGACAAGACCTCCAACGGCACCGGCGTCAGCGTCAACGCGTCCGCGGCCGTGAAGTACTGGGAGAAGGCGTGCGAGCTCGGCGAGGGCCTCGGTTGCACGTGGGCCGGCAAGTATCACTTCTGGGGTGACGACGCGAGCGGCCTCGCGAAGCAGCCGGCGCGCGCGTTCGAGCTCCTCCACCTCGGGTGCCTGCGCGACGATCACGAGGCGTGCCAGTGGGCGGGCGAGCTGCTCACCCTCGGCACCGACGGTACCGGCGTCGCCGACCCCAAGCGGGGGGTCCTCTACTTCGACGCCGGCTGCTCGCTCGGCCGCGGCCAGTCGTGCTCGTGGGCGGGCGACCTCTACGACGACGGCCGCGCGACGGGTGCCGCCGACCCGGCCACCGCGATCCGAAACTGGGAGACCGGCTGCTTCGCGACGGTCAAGCCCGAGGTCTTCGGCTGCCGCCAGGCCGGCGCGCGACGCCGCACGGGCGACCGGGCCGACAAGGACCTCGCGGCCGCCGCGCGCGCGTACACGCGGGCCTGCGAGCTCGAGGGCGGCGACGACTGCATGACCGCCGACACGATCATCGGCGAGGGCGGGCTCGACGCCGACGCGCAGGCCGCGCTCCGGCTCGCCGCGGACACGGCGTGCACCCGCCCCGATGACCAGGGCGGACGGATCGAGACGGCGTGCGTGACGATCGCGTACCTGCAACGCAACGGCTCGAGCGCGTTCACCAAGGACCCGCGCGCGTCGATCGCGGGGCTCGAGGCATCGTGCGCGCGCGGCTACCACCACGCCTGCGTGCTCGCCGGCGAGGTGTACCAGTTCGGGCTCGGGGTGGTCACCAACGAGGACAAGGCGCGCCAGTACTTCGCGACGACCTGCGACGCGGGCTACCAGCATGCGTGCTTCGCGCTCGCGAACTTCCTCAACGCCACCGGAAAGGAGAAGGAGGCGTTCGGACTGCTGACCAACGCGTGCAACGACGGACACCCGAGCGCATGCAACGTGCTCGGCTTCTCCCACTACACCGCGCGTGGTGCCCGCTGGGACATCGCCGAGGCCGACCGGCTGTACGCACGCGCGTGCGAGCTCGGTGACGCGGTCGGCTGCTCCAATGTCGGCGAGCTGTACCAGTACGGCATCGCCCACGAGCCGGACGCCGCCAAGGCGCGAGAGCTGTACCAGAAGTCGTGCGAGCTCGGATTCCAGGGCGGCTGTGGGCGGCTCGCGTACTACCTGGAGCGTGGCGAGGGAGGCGCGACCAAGGACGAGGCGCTCGCCGAGCAGCACTACACGGCGGCGTGCAACGCCGATTCGCCCGAGGCCTGTCGATCGCTGGCCGAGCTGCTCGAGCGCGGCGGACGCACGGCCCACTCGAAGATCGCCCAGCTCAAGCAGCGCGCGCTGGACAGCGCGAAGGAGCAGTCCGAGCGAAACCCGTACTACACGTGGGTGCTCGGAACGTTCCACCGCGACGGCGTCGCGACCGTGAAGGATGCGGCGAAGGCCGCCGAGCTGTTCGTGAAGGCGTGCGAGGGGTACGACCCGCTCGGGTGCCTCGACGCGGGGCGGCTGTACCTCGGCCACGGCGTCGAGGACGGCTCGCTCCCGCGCAACCCCGAGCTCGCGGCGGTCCAGCTCGACAAGGCGTGCGCCGCGAACGTTGGCGAAGCGTGCAAGCTGGCCGACGAAGCCCGCGGCAAGGGTGGCGGGGGCGACGCGACCGTGCCCCTCACCCCGAAGAAGGGCGGATGCGCGTGCGATACCAGCAGCAGCTCGCCCTCCGTCGAGCACTTGCTCTGGATGCTGGCGCTCGTCTGGGGCATTCGACGACACGGCCGGCGCCGCCGGCGCTGATCCGGGGGCCGGGAACGACGCACCGGCGCCTCCGACCTGGTCTCGCCCACCTGGATTTCTGCGCTCATCGCCGCCTCCGGTGGGCACCGTCCCTCCATCGGTCCTGAAGCACCGGTGGAGCCCGACGAAGAAGCCGTCGGGAAAGCCGCAACGGTCCACAGGTACCCCTTCGCGCAGGCGGTCCGACGCTGCACGGTAGGCTGACACGCCCGCCTTGAAGGACGCGACGTAGTCTCGCGCACCCGAAGCCGTCGATGCGTGACAGCGGGGCGCGGTGGATCGACTCGGGGCGACCGGACGTGCACGGGGGTCGATCGCCCGCACGTGTTCGAGGCCCGCCACGCGTGCCGGCGCGGACGCCTCGATCTCCGCGATCACCTGTTCGTGGCGAGCGCGCAGCTCCGTCGGTGACAGGGAACCCCAGATGGGAAGCGGAGCCAGCGTCACCACCGCGTCCCGTGCGAAGTCGGAGTCCCGCACGTCCCGCCCCCGACGACGCGCGCGGGTCACGCGATCCCGCGCGACGAACGACGTAGCCAGCGTCATGTCGCCGACGAGCGCGGGCACGGCCGAGGCACCGGGCCAGTCCCGAGGCGACGCGACTAGCCCCTCCTTCACCCCCTGGCCGGTCACGTAGCGGAACCGGTCGACGAGGGCGTCGTCGTCGACCACCTCGATGAAGCGAGCGCGCCGCGCCCAGAGCGTGCCAGTCCACCCTCGCAGCCTGCCGACCTCGCGCCCGATGCGGTGGTTCACGTACCCCTGGAACCGAACGAGCTCGTCCCCGTCCTGGCTCGAGAGCAGAAGGTGGCCGTGGTTCGACAGGTAGCAGAACGCGTACAGCGACACGGACGAGAACAGTTCCTGCGCGCGCGCGATCGTGCCGAGCACGATGTGGCGCACCTCCGGATCGGGCCTCAGGAGAAACCGCTCCTGAAACGTCCGGGTGGTGGCCTCGTAGACCGCGCCAGGGCGGAACCAGAGCAGCGGACGCGTCATGCCTCCGGGCAGAGCACTCGCCGTGCCCACACAACTCCGCGAATCGTCGAGTCATATGTCCGCCTATCGGACAGACTGGGCGCAACCCGGACGCCACGTCGCTGCCGCCGACACTTGCGCGCCAACTCTGGTCCGGCACGGGTCTCAGCACGCCGATCCGGGTGGGCGGCACCGCGCCAGCGCACCAGCTACGGCACCGCCGATCCGGGTGGGCGGCACCGCGCCAGCGCACCAGCTACAGCACCGCCGCCACGCCGCCCCGGCACCGCGCCAGCGCACCAGCTACAGCACCGCCGCCACGCCGCCCCGCGCCTCACGCCTTGCGGCGCGCGGCCGTCACGCGAGCGTGGCCGCCGAGGTCGGCGCGGCTCGAGGCCGGCTCGAACGCCCCGGTCGCGTCGAGCAAGGCGCGCACCGCAGCCGCCTGATCGAAGCCGTGCTCAAGCACGACGTGACCACCCGGCGCGACGAGGTCCACCGCACCCGCCGCCAGCCGGCGCAGCACGTCGAGCCCATCCGCCCCACCGTCGAGCGCCAGCCGCGGTTCGCGCTGCACCTCCTGCGCGAGCGTCGACATGACCGCCGTGGCCACGTACGGCGGGTTCGACACCAGCACGTCCACCCGCCCCCCCGCCAGCGGCGCCAGCAGGTCCCCCTCGCGTACGTCGACCCGCTCGCCCACCCCGTTGCGCTCGGCGTTGCGCCGCGCAAGCGCCACCGCCGGCGCCGAGACATCCGTGGCGATCACCCGCGCCGCCGCCAGCTCACGCGCCAGCGTCACCGCGATGCAACCGCTGCCCGTGCACACGTCCGCCACCGTCCACGCCGCCGCGCGGTCCCCGACCCGCTCGAGCACCTCCTCGATGACGGTCTCGGTGTCGCGCCGCGGCACCAGCACGGCCGCGTCCACCCAGAACGGCAGCGACCAGAACTCTTGCTCGCCAACGAGGTACGCCACGGGCTCCCCCGCCAGTCGGCGCCGGATCAGCTCGCGGTACCCAGCGAGCTCGTTCGCTACCAGCGGCCGGTCGAACCCCGTGTAGAGCTGCACCCGCGTGCACGACAGCACGTGCGCCAGCAGCACCTGCGCCTCCAGTCGCGCCGCGACGATGCCCGCGTCGGCGAACCGCCGCGTCGTCCAGTCGAGCACCTTCAGCGTCGTCCAGTCGGTCACGACGCTTCCTAGCACGCCGCCGCGACGACATGCGCCACCACGAGGTCCGCGTGATTGACCCCGGTCGGGCCGGTGACGACCGCGTCCCCGGCCGCCGCCAGCGCACGCCCGACGTCGAAGCCCGCCAGCGCCGCGTCCGCGTCGACGCCCGCAGCCGCGCTCCGCGCCCACGTCCCGCCGTCCACGATCGCGCCGGCGGCGTCGGCCGTCCCGTCGACGCCGTCCGATCCGGCCGCCAGCAGCGTCCAGCCGCCCCGCTCCGCCAGCCGCCCCGCCACCAGCGCCGCGACGTGCCGGGCGCGCCCGCCGCGCCCCGCCGTCGTCGGCACGCACAACGTCGGCTCGCCCGCCCAGATCAGCGTCGACGGCCCCTCGGCGCCCCGTATCGCCTCGACCACCTTCGACGCGAGCGCCTCTACCTCCCCCTCGACCGCCTCGTCCACGACCGTCACGAGCCCTGGCAGCCGCCGCGTCACCGCCGCAGCGACCGCCGCCGCCAGCGAGGAGATCCCACTCGCCACGACGACGGCATCATCCGACCGACCGACCGCCGCCGGCCCGACCGTGGGCCCGGATCCCACGACCGCCGGGTCGTCGCCGACGACGTCGCTGCACACCACGGTCACGACAGGCGCGGCACACGCCGCCGCCAGCCGCCCACCCTTGATCGCCGACAGCGACACGCGCACGGCGTTGAGCTCGCGGATCGACGCGCCCGCGCGCGCCACCGCGGTCGTGCGCGCGACCTTCTCGGCCAGGGGCAACCCGCCGGCTGGCACCGCCGCGAGCGCGGACGCGCCCCCGGAGACGAGCGCGAGCAGCAGCCCCGACGCCGGGACCGCGGCCGCGAGCGCGAGCAGCGCGCGCCCCGCCGACTCGCTCGCGTCGTCGGGCACGGGGTGCGACGCGAAGCGAACCTCGATCCCCGGGGCCGTCGCGGCGCGCCCCGCTCGCCCGCCGCGCGGCCCGACGACCAGCCCGCCCTGCACGATCACGCCGCGCGCGGCGAGCGCCTCGACCGCGCCATCGGCCATCGCGTGCGCCGCCTTGCCGACCGCGGCGATCGTCACCACGCGCCCGGTGAGCCGCGCGGAGACGTCCGCGCGGGTGAGCGCACGCGCGGTCGCCGCCGCCGGGTCGACCGCCGCGAGGGCGTCGTCGAGCACCGCGCGCAGCGCGGCGCGCACGTCTCCGCTTCCCACCGCTGTCGCGGTCATCGCCCGCGCGGGATCCGCGCCAGCACCGCGTTGACCCGGGCGATGCCGTCGTCGAGCCGCGCCGGGTCCACCGCGGTGAAGCAGAGCCGCGCCCACTTGGCGTACGCCTCGCCGAACGGCGCCCCCGGCGCCAGCAGCACGCCCGCCTCCGCGATCTCCTCGAGCACGCCCATCGAGCAGTCCGGCTCGGGGCACCACGCGCTGAGGTCGAGGAACAGGTAGGTCGAGCCCTGCGGCAGCACGCACGGCGCGGTGATCGCGGCGCGCACGCGGTCCCGCGTCTGCTGGTAGCGCGCGCGCGCCTCGGCCAGGAACGGCGCGCCGCGATCGAGCGCCGCGAGCGCGGCCTGCTGCATCGCCTGCGGCACGTTGTACACGCTGTGGTTCGCCATCTTGCGCACCGCCGCCATCGCCAGGGACGGACCGACCGCGTAGCCGACCCGCATCCCGGCCTGCCCGTAGCTCTTCGAGAACGAGTAGACGGTGATCGTTCGCTCCGCCATCCCGGGCAGCGACGCGATGCTGCGGTGCGCCCCCTCGTACACGTAGTCCTCGTAGACCTCGTCGGCGAGCACCCACAGGTCGTGGCGCTGGGCGACCTCGGCGATCACGCCGAGCGTGTGCTCGTCGAGGACGAGCCCGTCGGGGTTGTTGGGCGAGCACAGGTAGATCGCGGCGGTGCGGGGCCGGATCGCGTGGCGCAGCACGTCCGCCGGATCCTCGCCGGCCAGCACCGGCTGGGTGAACGGCACCTCCACCGGGATGACGCTGCGCGACTGCGCGATGCCGCGGATCAGCGGCCAGTGCGGCGTCAGCAGCACGATCTCGTCCCCGGGGTCGAGCAGCGCGCCGACGGCGCACGACAGCGCATGGGTCGCGCCGCAGGTGATCTGCACCCCGTCGTGCGCGACCGGGATGCGATTGCGCGTCCGGACCTTGTCGACGAGCCGGTCGACCAGCGGCGCCCACCCCTGCGGCGGCGCGTACGCGTACAGCTCGCGATCGCCGGTGAACGGCAGCTCCGGCAGCCGTACCGGCGGCGGCAAGAACGTGTCGCCGATCTGCAGGGGGATGACGTCTCCCGAGAACCGCGCGAGCCGCTCGTACAGCCGGGCGAACAGCGACGCCGGCAGAGCGTCCGCGGCCGCCGAGAGGCGAGGATGGCGAGACATCGATCGGCGACACTAGCAGCGCGCGCACCACCCGGGAAGGCTCGTCGACGGCCCGCGCGCGGCGATCCCGCGTCGATGCGCCGGCGCTGGGGGCCGACGCTGGTTCGGTCCGCCCGGCTTTACCGCGCGGCGCGCGTGATCTACGGTCGGCGGCCCTCATGTCCAGCGATCCCGCCGCGCTCGCCCCCGCCACCCCACCGACCGGGTTGCGCCGGATCGCGGGCGCCGAGCTGGTGCTGGTGGCGCTGCTCGCGCTCGCGGCGCTGCTGCCGGGCGTGTGGCGCTACAGCCTCGTCGATCCGTGGGAGACGCACTACGGCGAGGTCGCCCGCCGGATGCTCCAGGACGACGACTGGGTCCACACCGACTGGCAGAACGAGGGGTTCCGGTCCAAGCCCGTGCTCACGTTCTGGCTGATGGCGGCGAGCATGAAGGCGCTCGACGTCGCCGACGACGGTGGCTACTCCGGCGAGATGACCGAGTCGTCGACGGTCGTCCTCGCGATCCGCCTGCCCTTCGTGCTGTTCGGGGTCCTGGGGCTGGTGGCCGGGTGGTGGATGCTCGCGCGGATGGCCGGGAGACGGGTCGCGTACCTGGCGCTCCTCGTCCTGGGGACGACGCCGTTCTATGTGCTCGTCGCCCGACAGGGCATCACGGACATGACGCTCGTCGGCTCGATGATCGGCGCGATCGCGATGTTCGCGGTCGCCAACGAGGCCGGAGATGAACGTCTGCGACCGCTGGCGTTCCTCGGACGAGGGCGATGGCGCGTCGCGCTCGACCACCGCCACGTGTTCGCCGCGATCGTCGGCGGCCTCTTGCTGTACGAGGCGATCTACTACGTCCAGTACTTCGCCCAGAGCCCGAAGCTCGCGGGGATCCGGCTCGGCGGCATGCACCCGGGCTGGGCGATCGCCACGCCGATGCTGCTCGGGCTGGTGCTGTTGCTGCTGGCGGACGTCCCCGCCGCGCTGGCCGAGGCGCGCTGGCTGCCGCGCGGCGCGCGCAACGTCGTCGGCGCGCTGGCGTCGGCGGCGAGCCTCTTGTCCCCGACGCGGACCTCGCGCCAGGTCTACATGCTGTGGTTCTACACGTTCCTCGGCATCAGCGTGCTGGGCAAGGGCCTGCCCGCGCTGGGCATCGTCGGCATCGTCTGCTTCTTCTACGTGCTGCTGCTCAACCGGTGGGCCGACCTGGTCCGCGGGCGCTACGAGCTGGTGCGCGGCGTGATCCTGCTGCTGCTGATCGCCGTGCCGTGGCACGTCGCGATGTGGTTCAAGGACGGGCGGCGGTTCCTGCAGGAGTACTTCATCACGCACCTGTGGAACCGCGCGGCGGTCGGCGTCCACGGCGAGCGCGGCACCTTCGACTTCTACATGTCCCAGGTCGGCTATGGCATGCACCTGTGGGCGGCGCTGGTGCCGGCCGCGCTGGCGGCGCTGGTGCTGCGGATGCGGACCGACACCGCCGAGGGACGCGCGCGGTTCGTCGTCGGGACGTGGGCGATCACGAGCGTGGCGTTCTTCTCGCTCGTCCAGACCAAGTTCCACCACTACATCCTGCCGGCGATCCCGGCGCTCGCGATGGCCGTGGCGTTCTGGCTCGACGACGTGGTGGCCGGACGCGCCCGTCACGTCGGCATCGCGGCGCTCGTCGGAGCCGGGCTGCTGCTGCTCATCACCAACGACATGATGGGCGAGGAGAAGCAGTGGATCGAGATGTTCGTCTACCGCTACGACCGGCCGTGGCCGAAGGCCGAGCCGTGGGCGGTCGACGTGACCGACGGGATCCTCGGGCTGGGGCTGCTCGGCACCGGCGCGCTGGTCGTGCTGGCCATCCCGCGGCTACGACGGCTCGGCGTGGTGCTGGTCGCGGTGGCGGGCCTCTCGACGGCGATGTGGGCGATGCACGTGTACATGCCGATCGCCGGCACGCACTGGGGCATGCGCGACGCCGTGCGCGAGTACTACGAGCGGCGCGAGATCCACGGCGTCCGCCTCGTCTACTACGGCGCGCGGCAGGTGGCGGACGACTGGGGCACGGATGGGGGCGTGCGCGAGACGTGGACGTTCGAGACGTTCGTGCCCGACAACGTGCACGAGGGACAGCCCGTCACCGTGCGGATCACGGTGAAGAGCGGCGATGACAAGCGGACGGATCACGACCTCCGGCTGCCGGCGACGATCGTGCGGGTCGGCGAGTCGGCGATCACGGCGAAGGTCGACGCGCGCGCGGTCGGCAAGCTGGGGTCGATCGTGGCGGCGGGGCGCAAGGAGCGGCGGTCGCCTCGCAAGCCGATTAGGGCGGTCGAGGGCGACCGGCTGATCGCGTGGCAGCTCTACTGGCGCGGCGAGAACTTCTGGAGCGGTGACGAGATCTTCGCGCGGCTGCCCGAGATGCAGACCGCGTTCAAGGACACCGACAACGTGAAGTTCCTCAAGTACCTGAACGACCGCGAGCTGTGCCCCGAGGGACGGCGCTACTGGATCATCACGGAGGCCGGGCGCGCCTCGAACCTCAAGGCGATCCTGCCGACGCAGCGCGCCAAGGACACGTACCAGATCGAGAACACCGTCTCGAACAAGTTCACCCTGGCGAGCTTCTGGCTCTGAGGCAAGCGCGCCGGTCTGGCTGAGCCGCAATCCGGTCGGCCCGGGGGACGGGTGGGCGGCGGGACGGGTGGGCAGCACCGGCAAGGCTGGCCGGGTGCGTGGGACGGGCGCCGGGCTGCGTCCCTGGCACTGAGCCACGGTCGGGGGCGCCCCGCTCCGGGTGGGCCGATCCGGGTAGGCGGCACCCGCGTCCGGCACCCGAACCCGACAACCCGAACCCGCGATCCGGGTGGGCGGCACCCGCGTTCCGGGTGGGCGGCACCCAGGCCCGGCAGCACCCAGGCCCGGCACCCGAACACCCGGGCCCGGCACCCGGGCCCGCACCCGAACCCGACACCCGAACCCGACACCCGAACCCGACACCCGAACCCGACACAAGGACATGGGCGGTCGCGACAGGCGCGTCCTGGAGGGCGGCCGGAACCGTGCCCCCCAGACCGGGCAGTTCGGCCGATGCGTCCTGGTGGGCGGCACCCGGATCGGAATGCACGGTCGCGGCAACGTCCGGCACGGCCAGGTGTCGAAGCCAGTGTGCCCCTCGCCACGCATCGATCGCGTTCAGGTTGCGAGATCCGCGCGCAACCTGGCGCGTCGAATGGAAATGCTATGCTCGGCGTTACGTTTGCGAGGCCGTCGGGCACCAACCCGCAGGGACCAGCAGGGGCTCGTCAGCGGGGCCACCGCATGACCACCGGGCGCGTCTACACCACGAGGTAAGCCAGCCATGGGCAGCGCAACCCCCGACATCTCCTCCGTCCGCGCCCTGGTGGCGCGGACCCGGCGCCGCCTGCGCATCCAGGCCGCGCTCGAGGGCGCCGCGACCGCCACGGTGCTGGCCTCGGCCGCCGCCCTGCTCGTCGTGTTCGGCGTCCGCACCTACACGCTCTCCCCGGGCGCCGGCCTCGCCCTGCTCGTCGCCTCCGTCGGCATCATCATCGCCGGCGCCGCCATCGCCGCCACGCGCCCGCTCGAGGACGAGGACGTCGCCCGCCGCATCGACCGCGCCTCGAACCTGTCCGACCGCCTGTCCACCGCGGTCGCGTTCGAGCACGTGCTCCGTACGGGTGCCGCCCTCCCCGCCGTCGCCGCCGCCGACGCCCCCGACGACGCCACGCTGACCGACGACGAGACGCGCGCCCTGATGCGCGCCGCGATCCGCGACGGCGTCAAGCACGCCCCGCGCGCGGACTGGCGCGGCGCCGCCCCGTACGCCGCCCCCCGCGACGCCCGCCCGGCCGGCGTGTTCGCGCTCGTCGCCGTGCTCGCCGCCGGCCTCGGCCTCCCCGCCCGCGACCCACGGGTCATCGCCGCGGATCCGGCGCGCGCCGCCCGCGGCGCGCACGTCGTGATCACCGGCGAGTGGCTGTGCGGCCCCACCACCGGCGCCGCCACCGCCTGCGCCTCGACCGGCCACCGCGTCGTCCTCGACGCCACCGTCCGCGGCGCCGCCCCGGGCCTCGCCGCCGGCGCCTCCGCCATCGCCCTCGACGCCTCGGCCGACGCCGAGATCGTCGCGTGGACCGGCGCCTCGATCGAGATCGTCGTCCCCGCGACCGCCCCGATCGGCGAGGCCACGCTCACCGTCTACGACGGCCGCCGCCGCGTCGGCGCCGTCCCGTTCGAGGTCATCGACCCGATCATCGAGAAGCGCAAGAGCCCCGACGCGGTCGTCTGGGATCCGGACGACCAGAGCTACACCAAGGACCTGCTCGAGCAGCTGCGCGAGGTCGCCAAGCGCGACCAGGTGCCCGAGCTCGAGGCGTTCGCCAACAAGGTCGAGGAGCTGATCCAGAAGGCCGAGGACGGCGAGCTCACCAAGGAGCAGCTGCTCGAGGAGCTGAAGAAGGCCGAGGAGGCCTTGATGGAGAACGGCGAGCCCGACCCCGAGCAGGTCAAGAAGGACCTGCAGGAGACGGGCAAGGAGCTGGAGAAGAACGAGCTGACCAAGGAGCTCGGCAAGGCGCTCGACAAGGGCGACCTCGAGAAGGCCAAGGAGGAGATGGAGAAGCTCGCCGAGAAGCTCGACAAGGGCGAGCTCGACGAGAAGCAGCAGAAGGAGCTGGCCAAGGCGCTCGAGAAGGCGGCCGAGGAGTACGAGAAGAAGCAGGAGCAGCGCGACAAGCAGGAGCAAGTGGAGATCGAGAAGGCGAAGAAGGAGGTCCAGCGGCTCGAGAAGGACAAGGAGAAGGAGCAGGACCCGAAGAAGAAGGAAGACCTCGAGCGCCGCCTCGACAAGAAGAAGCGCGAGCTGGAGAAGCTCGAGAAGAAGAAGGACCAGAAGGACAAGTCCGAGCAGCGCCGCGCGCTCAAGCGCCTCCACAAGAAGATGAAGGAGGCAGCCGAGGACCTGAAGAAGAAGGACGATCCCAAGGATCCGGACGACCAGCAGCAGAACCAGAAGCAGGCGTCCGAGAAGATGAAGGACGCCGCCGAGGAGACCGGCAAGGTCGACCAGGACCAGCGCAAGCAGACGACGCAGAAGAAGGTCGCCTCGCAGATGGACGACCTGCGCGAGGCGATGCGCCGCGCCAAGCGCCGCGGCAAGCAGGGCCCGAAGAACCCGTTCGGCAAGAACGGCAAGCAGAGCGACTTCGACCGCCGTGCCCGCGGCCAGAAGGGCCAGAAGGGCGCGTGGAAGCCCGGCAAGGGCCAGGGCCAGGGCCAGGGCGATCAGAACGGCGGCAACGGCCAGGGCGACCCGCAGCAGACCGACACCTGGGGCACCGGCCACGACCCGAACCTCGAGGGCGACCCGACCGCCAAGAGCGGCGACACCGAGGACGCCGACCTGCAGGGCACCCACGGCAAGGGCCCGTCGCGCCGCCAGACGATCGTCGCCGCCGCCCAGAAGGGGTTCGCGTCGAAGTCCTACAAGAAGGTCTACGCCGACTACAAGGAGATCGTCGAGGAGGTCATGCGCAGCGAGAAGGTGCCCTCCAGCTACAAGTACTACATCAAGAAGTACTTCACGAAGATCAAGCCCCACGCGATGGACGACTGAGCCCGCGCGGCGCGTTGTCCGGTTGCCGGACGACGCGCCCGCCCACGCCGCATCGCCTCCGCCGCCCACGCCGCAACACGCCGCACGCCGCCGACACCAGGGAGCCACCGTGACCCAGACCACCACCGCGCCTCGCGACGTCGAGGCCTCCGTCGCCGACTTCACCTCCGACCTGCGCCGCCTGCGCGAGGAGATCGGCAAGATGATGGTCGGCCAGGACGAGATCATCGAGGGCGTGCTGATGTGCCTGCTCGGCGGCGGCCACGCGCTGCTCGAGGGCGTCCCCGGCCTGGGCAAGACGATGCTCGTCCGCACGCTCGCCGAGACGATCCACGCGACGTTCTCGCGCGTCCAGTTCACCCCCGACCTGATGCCCGCCGACATCGTCGGCACCAACATCATCGTCGAGGACGGCCAGGGCGGGAAGCGCTATGAGTTCCAGCGCGGCCCGATCTTCGCCAACATCGTCCTCGCCGACGAGATCAACCGCGCCACGCCGAAGACCCAGAGCGCGCTGCTCGAGGCGATGAGCGAGGCGTCGGTCACCGTCGCCAAGCAGACGTGGAAGCTGGAGAAGCCGTTCTTCGTGCTCGCGACCCAGAACCCGCTCGAGATGGAGGGCACCTACCCGCTCCCCGAGGCCCAGCTCGACCGCTTCTTCTTCAAGCTCGTCGTCGAGTTCCCCGACCGCGAGTCGCTCCACACGATCCTCGACCGCACCACCTCCGACGACGCGCCGCACCCGCAGGCCGTGATCGAGAAGTCGCGGATCGTCGAGATGCGCGAGCTCGTCCGCAAGGTCCCGCTCGCCCGCTCGATCCAGGACTACGCCGTGCGCGTGCTCCAGGCCACGCACCCCGAGACGGCCGAGGCGACGCCGACCTCCAAGAAGTACCTGCGCTACGGCGCCTCGCCCCGCGGCCTGCAGGCGATCATCCTCGCCTCCAAGATCCGCGCGCTGCTCCAGGGCCGGTTCGCCGTCTCGCTCGACGACGTCCGCGCCGTCGCGGCGCCGGCGCTGCGCCACCGCCTGATCCTCAACTTCGAGGGCGAGGCCGAGGGCGTCAAGGCGGACGCGATCATCGCCGAGATCCTCAAGGCCACCAAGGAAGCGGCCTAGCTCGCATGGCCCTCCTCGCCCGCCGCGGCAAGCAGGCCACGACGCAGGGTGCGGCGCGCGCCGCCGATCGCTCGAAGCTGTTCGACGAGGCCTTCCTCAAGAAGCTCGAGTACCTGCACATGGTCTCGCGCAAGGTGTTCACCGGGAACCTGCGCGCCGAGCGCCGCACCCGCAAGGTCGGCTCCGGCATCGAGTTCGCCGACCACCGCACCTACTCGCGCGGCGACGACTTCCGCTACATCGACTGGAACGTCTACGGCCGGATCGACAAGCTCCTGCTCCGCCTGTTCGAGGAGGAGGAGGACCTCCACATCTACATCCTCATCGACTGCTCGGACTCGATGGCGATCGGCAACCCGCTGCCGAAGATGCACTACGCGATGCAGATCGGCGCCGCGCTGACCTACGTCGGCCTCGCCAACCTCGACCGCGTCGCGATCCTGCCGTTCTCCGACCGCATCCTCGGCCGCCTGCCGCCCGCGCGCGGCAAGAACCGCATCTTCCGCGTGTTCGAGTTCCTGCGCAGCCACGAGATCGGCGGCCAGACCCGGGTCGCCGAGGCGATGAAGACGTTCGTCGCCCAGAACAAGCGCCGCGGCCTCGCCGTGCTGATCTCCGACTTCTACGACCCGAAGGGCTTCGAGGAGGGGATCAACACGCTCCGCTACAACCGGTTCGAGCCGTTCGTGCTGCAGTGCTACGACATGCGCGAGGCGGCGCCGCACCTGCACGGCGATCTCGCGCTCGTCGACTGCGAGACCGGCGACGCGCGCGAGGTGACGGTGTCGCGCGCGCTGCTCGAGGCCTACCAGCGCGAGCACGAGAAGTACTGCAAGGACCTCGAGAGCTTCTGCACCGCGCGCGCCGTGCCGTTCTTCCGCACCCACACCCAGGTGCCGTTCGACGAGCTCGTGCTGCGCATCTTCCGCACCGGCGGCTTCCTGCGCTGAGGCGCGCGCCCGGCCATCCCCATGAACTTCCCGACGCCCATCCCGACGACGACCCTCGCCTACGCCGCGATCGGCGCGGGCGTGCTCACGATCGTCGCGTACGTGCTCAAGATCCGGCGGCGCCGCTTCGAGGTGCCGTTCTCGATGCTGTGGCAGCGCGTGCTCGAGCAGCGCGACGCCAACGCGCTGTGGAAGCAGCTCAAGCGCCTGCTGTCGCTGCTCTTGATGTTCGTGCTGCTGGGCCTCTTGTTCTTCGCCGCCCTCGACCCGACCGACGGCGGCCGCCCGCCCCAGGCGCGCACGGTCGTCGTGCTGATCGACGCCTCCGCGTCGATGAAGGCGACCGACGGCGAGGGCGACACCGGCAACGTCACCCGGATGGAGGTCGCCAAGCGCCACGCGCGCGCCCTGGTCGACTCGATGGGCGGCGCCGACGTCGCGATGATCATGAAGGTCGACGGCCAGGCGACGCCGCTGTCGCGGTTCCACGCCGACGCGGCGCTCCACGGCCGGACGATCGACGCGATCCAGGCCTCCGACACCCCGGCCGACCTGTACCGCGCGCTCGGCGCCGCGTCGGACGCGCTGCGCGGGCGCCAGAACCCGCTGCTCGTGCTGATCTCCGACGGCGCGTACACCGACCAGCAGCTCGCCGCCGCGACGTTCGATCCGCCAACGGACGCCGGCGCCGCCGCGCCCGTCGCCCCGCCGCCCGGCGCCGCGCCCGGGACCGCGGGCGCCCCCGCCGCCCCGCCCGTCGACACCGGCGACGCCGACGCCGACGCCGAGATCAAGCGCCGCCGCCAGGCCTACGAAGGCAAGAACCTCGCCGCCGTCGACCTGTCCGGCATCGACGTCCGCTACATCCCCGTCGGCACGCGCGCCGACAACGTCGGCATCATCGCGTTCAACGTCCGCCGCTACGTCGCCAACAAGGCGGCGTACGAGGTGTTCATCGAGGTCCAGAACTTCGGCACCGAGGCCGCCCGCCGCCAGCTCACGCTCTACAGCGGCGACACCGCGATCGACGTCCAGCCGATCGAGATCCCCGCTGGCCAGAAGGTCCGCAAGATCTACCGCGAGCTGTCGGGCGGCACGGATCACCGGCTACGCGCGTCGCTCCGCCCCGTCGACGGCCCCGGCGGCTCGGACCCGTTCGGGCTCGACGACGAGGCGTTCGCGCTGCTACCCGAACGCAAGCGCCAGAAGGTCCTGCTCGTCACCGAGGACAACCTGTTCCTCGAGGGCGCGATGCTGGTCTACGACAACATCGAGGTGTTCAAGCTGACGCCGGCCGAGTACGACGCCGGCCCCGCGGCGGCCAGCGCCGACATGAACATCGTCGTGTTCGACGAGCACACGCCCGCCGAGCTGCCGCCGCCGCCGGCCCACGCGATGTACTTCCACCCGGCGCCGGAGCGCAGCCCGATCCCGGTGACGAAGACGGTCGACCGCCCGCGGATCACCGAGGTCGCCGAGGAGCACCCGGTGATGCGGTGGGTGACCCTGTCGGACGTCAACTTCACCGACGCGCATGCGTTCAAGGTCGACCGCGCGCGCGGCGAGGCATGGCTGGCGCAGGCCGTCCGCGACGTCGTGATCGCCGCGCGCCGCGACCAGGGCCGCAAGATCCTGGTGTTCGGCTTCTCGCTCGCCGGCACCGACCTGCCGATGCGCGTCGCGTTCCCGCTGATGCTGGTCAACGCGATCGACTGGTTCGCCGGCGACGACGCGGACCTGATGACCACCTACGTCACCGGCCAGCGGCTCAAGGTCCCGCTCGACGGCGTCGCCGGCGTCACCGACGCGGTCGTCGTCCGCCCCGACGGGACGATGACGTGGGCGCCGGTCGCCGACGGCGTCGCGAGCTTCTACGGCACGCGCATCGGGTTCCACGACATCCGCGCCTACGCGCCGCCCGAAGCTGCCGGGGACGACGCCGGCAACCCGCGGCCGCGCGACCACACGACCTTCCCCGCCGACGACGAGGCGCCGATCGCCGAGCGCGAGATCGCCGCGAACCTCGGCAGCCCCGAGGAGTCGGACATCGCGCCGGCCTCGACGCTCACCCTCGGCGGCGCGGGCGGCAAGACGCTCGAGGCGCCGGGCACGTTCACCAAGTCGATCCAGCGCCGGTTCTGGACGCTCCTGCTGCTCGGCCTGCTCGCGCTGCTCGCCGTCGAGTGGATCACCTATCACCGACGGATCACGGTCTAGCCGCCCATGGACGCCATCCTCGACACGATCACCGGCCTGCTGCCGGACTTCCTGCTGAGGCCGCACGTGCTGCCGGTGATCGGCCTCGTGTTCCTCTACACGGCCCCGGCGCTCATGGCCGCGCTGCTGTCCGAAGACCTGCGCCGCACGATCCTGCGCCCGCTGACGCCGGTGTTCGTGCTCGGCGCGCTCGGCGCGTCGCTCGCGATCTACTTCGGCGTCGACGCCTGGCTCGCCGGCCGCGGCGTGCTCTACACCGAGTGGCAGGGCCGGACGGTCGAGCTCTTGTCCCCTCGCTGGTTCCTGCTGCTGTGCGTGCTGCCGTGGTTCTTCCTGGTGCGCGCGGTCTCGCTGACGGATCTGTCGCTGGCGCAGCAGCTCGCGCAGACGACGTTGCGCGTCGGCGTCGTCGTCGGCGTCGTGATCGCGCTGGCGCGGCCGTCGTGGGTCACCCGCGACGACAAGGTGTCGACCGTCGTCGTCGTCGACGTGTCCGACTCGGTGTCCGACCGCCAGCTCGAGGCGGCGCAGGCCTGGCTCGAGGAGCTGGGCAAGGCCGCCGCGAGCGACGACAGCCTCCACGTCATCACGTTCGCCGAGAAGCCGCGGGTCGCGAAGAAGGACAAGGGCAAGTGGGTGCTCGCGCGCCACGACGCCGCCGCGGGCGGCAACGCCGGCACCGACATCCAGGCGGCGATCCAGCTCGGGTACGGCCTCTACCCGCCCGGCCACCTGCCGCGCATGGTGATCCTGTCCGACGGCAACCAGACCGGCGGCGACCTCGCGTCCGAGGCGTACCGCGCCCAGGAGATGGGCGTGAAGGTGTCGTGGAAGGTGTTCCCCGACGACAAGGTGAAGGAGATCCGCGTCGTCGGGCTGAGCGTCCCCGACGAGGTCAAGGTCGGCCAGCCGTTCGAGGTCACCGCCGAGGTGTGGTCGACCCACGCCGACAACGTGTCGCTGGCGCTGCGCCAGGACGAGTTCCCCAACGCCCACGACCCGGTCAAGAACGTCCAGCTCCAGGAGGGCGTCAACCGGATCAAGTTCAAGAGCGAGGCCAAGCGCGCGGGCGCGACGACGTACCGGCTGCGCCTCGCCAAGTACGGCAGCGACACCGAGAAGGCCAACAACGAGGCGGTGATCACGGCGCCGGTCAAGGGCCGGCCCAACGTGCTCTACGTCGAGGGCGGCGTGCTGCGCGAGCCCGGCTCCGCCGGGTACCTCGAGCGCGCGCTCGAGCACGAGGACATCGACGTCGAGGTCCGCGGCCCGCGCGGCCTGCCGTCGAGCGCCAAGGAGCTGGAGAAGTACGACCTCGTGCTGGTGTCCGACGTGCCCGCGCACTTCCTCGGCGCCGGCCAGATGGCGGCGCTCGACACCTACGTCAAGGGCTACGGCGGCGGCCTGATCATGGCCGGCGGCGAGGACTCGTTCGGCTCCGGCGGCTACCAGGGCACGCGGATCGAGCAGATCATGCCGGTGCGGTTCGACTCGGAGAAGACGCGCGAGCAGCCGGACATCGCGCTCGTGCTCGTCATCGACAAGTCCGGCTCGATGCAGGGCGCGCGGATCGAGGCGGCCAAGGAGTCGGCGCGCGTCACCGCCGAGGTGCTGTCGCCCAACGACCTCTTGTCCGTGGTCGCGTTCGACAGCGAGGCGACGGTCTACGTCCGGCCGCAGCGCGCGTCGAACCGGATGCGGATCTCGTCGGACATCTCGCGGCTGCAGCCCGGCGGCGGCACCAACATCTACCCCGGCCTGCGCGAGGCGTTCGAGATCCTGCAGGGCCTCAACGCCAAGGTGAAGCACGTGATCGTGCTGTCCGACGGCGAGGCGCCGTACGAGGGCATCTCGGATCTGGTCAGCGACATGCGGTCGTCGCGGATCACCGTGTCGTGCGTCGGCGTCACCGGCGCCGACCGAAATCTCCTGTCGATGATCGCGGAGACCGGCGAGGGCCGGCTCTACATGACCGACGACCTCGGCGCCCTGCCCCGCATCTTCATGAAGGAGACGACCGAGGCGCAGAAGAGCCAGCTGATCGAGGACCTGGTCAAGGTGCGCGTGGCCAAGCGGGTCGAGATGATCGAGGGCACCGGCGTCGAGAACGCGCCGGCGCTGCACGGCTACGTCACGACCAAGCCCAAGCCGACCAGCGAGGTCGTGCTGATCAGCGACCTCGGCGAGCCGATCCTCGCGCGCTGGCGCCACGGCACCGGCACCAGCGTCGCGTGGACCTCGGACGTCAAGAACCGGTGGAGCGTCGACTGGATCCGGTGGGGCGGCTACCCGAAGTTCTGGGCGCAGCTCGTGCGCACGAGCATGCGCCGCAAGGTCTACGACAGCTACGACCTCACGACGTCGGTCGACAACGGCCGCGCCCAGGTCGTCGTCGACGCGATCGATCCCAACGACCGGTTCGTCAACGAGCTCGACACCGAGCTGCAGGTGATCGACCCGCGCGACAACGCGGTCAAGCAGACCGTGCCGATGGACCAGCGCGCGGCCGGCCGCTACGTCGCCGAGTTCCGGATCGAGCGCTACGGCAGCTTCCTGCTCAAGGCCGTGCACAAGCGCGACGGCAAGACCGTCGCCGAGTCGGTCGGCTCGGTCAGCCTGCCGTACCCGCTCGAGTACCTGAAGACGACGCCGGACACCACCGCGATGGCCCACGCCGCGACGGTCACCGGCGGCGCGGCCGATCCCGCGCCCAAGGCGGTGTGGGACCCCGACAAGCAGTCGGTGAGCTACGTCGAGGACCTGTGGCCGTGGGTGCTGCTGGCGGTGATCGCGCTGCTGTTGCTCGACATCTACTTCAAGCGCCTGCGGCTATTCGGATACCGCACGATGCGCTTCGACTCGTGATCGTGAGCGCGCGCGCACCTTCGCCCGACGCTCGACAGACACACGACAGACACAGGCCTGCTGTCCCACACGGCCGCACATGACGCGCTGACAGCAACTGCGTGACATCTCCCGGCGCGAACGCTCCCGCGCCTGGATTAATGTGTCGCGCATGCGCCGCCCCTTGCTTCGACTCGCCTGCTCGCTCGCCGCGCTCGCCACGCTTGCCCTCGGCGCGTGCGGCCCCTCCGCCTCCGGTGACGACGACGACGACGGCGACGGCGGCCCCACGCCGATCGACGCCGACCCGACGCGCCCCGACGCGCCGCCCACGCCGATCGACGCCACGCCCGTCGACGCCGTCACCGCGTACCCCGACGCCGAGCCGTTCGCGGACGGCGGCGCGTGCACCGACTGGCAGTGCGAGAACCCGCTGCCGACCAACTGCGACATCGGCGGCGAGGACATCTGCGACAACGGCGCCGACGACGACTGCGACGGCGACGTCGACGAGGGCTGCGGGTGCCAGGCCGGCGCGGTGCAGTCGTGCTTCCGCGGCCCGCCCGGCAGCCGCGGCGTCGGCGCCTGCCAGGACGGCCAGCAGACCTGCCAGGGCTCGGGCGAGTTCACGTTCTGGGGCCCGTGCACCGGCGGCATCGCGCCGAACGAGGAGAGCTGCGACACCCTCGACAACGACTGCGACGGCTGCGTCGACGACAACCCCGAGTGCTGCGTCGTCGAGCTGGCGTGCCCGTCGTCGATGCCGGACGGCCAGCCGTTCCAGCCCTACGTCATCGACGGCACGATGTTCTACTCCGGCGCCACGACGAGCTGGAGCTGGACCGTGGTCGGCGGCCCGTGCGACGTGCTGCTGGCGCCGAGCACGAGCTACACGCTCGCCGGCCAGAACACGTCGCAGCTCACGTTCACGCCGACGCTCAGCGGCGACTACACGATCACCGTCACGATCGTGACCGCCGACGGCCAGACGCTGACGTGCACGTTCATCGTGCACATCGGCGGCCCGGGCCTGCGCGTCGAGCTGTGCTGGGACCGGACGGGCGCGACCGACATCGATCTCCATGTCCATCGGCCCGGCACGACGACGCCGTGGTTCACGACGCAGCTCAACAACAGCACGGTCAACCCGGACGACTGCTACTACCGCAACTGCAAGGCGGGCTCGACGAGCCAGCTGCCGAACTGGGGCTACGCCAACAGCCCGCTGGCACAGTGCTCGGGCGGCCCGGAGGGCGCCCAGTGGACCTTGCTCGGGTACTGCCGCAACCCCCGGCTCGACCTCGACAACATCATCACCGTCGGCAAGCCCGAGAACATCAACATCGACGTCCCGGCGAACAACGCCACCTACCGCACGATGGTCCACTACTACAGTGGCACCGGCGCCGTGCACCCGCTGGTGAACATCTACTGCAACGGCACACTGCTCGGCACCTACGGCCAGGCGCCCGACACGCTGACGAACTTCACGACCTCGGGCAGCTTCGGCGGCGGCAACATGTGGCGCGTCGTCGACGTCACGACCCAGGTCGGCACGACCGACGGCGACGGCGACGGCTTCGTCGACACCACCGGCTGCACCCTCACCCCGCTCCACCCGCCCGGGATGACGAGCGGGTACTGGGTGACGAACAACGACCGGTCGTACTGAGGCGCGCGCCGCGGCGACTGCCGCGGATTGCCACGACCGCCGGCCACAGGCATGGCACCCTGAGGCCGGAGTCGCCGTGGCCGAGTCCATCACCGAGGTCCCCCGCGACGAGCTCCTGGCTGCGCGGCAGCGTGCACTGTGCGCGCGCTTCGGCAGCCCGTGGCACCCACCAGCCCACGGCGCCATCCTCGGGGTCTCGAAGGACCTGAGGGGCGGCGCCCGCCCGCTCAACGGGCTCCGCCACCCGGCCGAGGGAGCTCGTGCGGCTGGTACCTGTGGGCCGGCGAGCTGTCCGCCGCGCACGACTTCTTCGTGCCGCTCCACGTCGAGCACCTGGACGCGTGGTGCCCTCTCGTGCTGCCTTACCTCGCGCTCGCGCCGGGGTGGCGCGTCCAGCTCGACGACCGCGGCTACGAGGACGTGTGGTTCGACGCGGAGTTGCTGAGGCCGGGAGCGCCATGACGGTGGATCGCGTGCTCTTCGTGACGAGCGTCCACGACATGCCCGTCCGGGGACTGACGACGCACCACGGGTCGCGCGACAGGTCACGGCGAAGCGCGCCATGACCCGACGTGAGCTCGTCACCACGTATGCCCCGCCCTACCGTGCGCTGGTACGCGCAGCAATCGAGGCCACACCGATCCTGGTCCGCCTGGCCCACCGCCCGGCCATCGTGCTCGAGCGCATCGCCCGCGGCGGCGGCGCCACGGGCTGGTACCACTGCCCGGACGCAGCCGCCCTCGAGCACGTCGTCGCGCGCCTGTCTCCCGGCAGCGTGGTCAGCTTCTACTTCAACGAGCGCATCGGGATGTTCCGCGACGCCCCAGCGCTCCGCGAGCGCGTCGCCGAGGTGCTCGCCCGGGCTGGCGAGTGCGTGGTCGCCGCCACGACGGACGAACGATACGTACTCGCCGCAGAGTTCGCGTGCCACGTCAGCGAGCTCAACGAACAGCTGGCGCTACACCCAGTTCCTCCGTGGTTCGCCGGCCCATTCCCCGCACGCGACAACGACGGCGCCGACGCGATCACGCTGACGCTTCCGGACGCCGACGGAGTCGTCCGGCCCCACCCACACTGATGGCACGATCGAAGCAGGCCACGGAAGGGACGATACATTGACGCCGCAGATCCATCACCTGAAGCTCATCACGCCTGACGGGACCAGACCCGACCGGGGACCAGACCCGACCGGGGTTGCCGTGATCTTGGGCGGCCACGGACCGGTCCTCGGCGCAGCGCGCGTGACGGCTGCGGCCGGCTACGCCTCTCCTGCGTCGAGGTCCATCTAGCCACGCTGCCACGCCGCGACGGCGCGCGTCTGTCGGACGCACGCGCTCCGCGAGAGGCGGTCCGAGGTCGTCAGGCTCGCGGCGGTTCGGCCACGGTGACCCTGGCGAACCGGCGCAGCCAGTAGGTCCCGGCGGGGAACACGGCTTCCAGCCCCGCCAGCCACGCTGCGCGAGCGGCGCGGTAGGCGTTGATGAAGGCGCGGTTGCGCTGCAGGGCTTCGACGCGCGCCCACACGCTGCGTGCGGCCACTCGAGGCCGTAGCCCTCGCCGCGGCTCCTGGCTCGTCGGTCGGCTCCGCCAGTCTTGCTGCAACACCCCGCGCCGGCCGAGCACGCTGCGCCCCGCGCGCCGGCGCTCTGCGCCCAGGCGCGCTTCTTCCGCCGCCACCCGCTCGCGCAGCGCGCGCAGGAAGCCGTCGACGTCCTCGATGTGCGGCGGCAGCGACAGCTCCAGCGTGACCTCCTCCGGCATCGACCCGGTGGCGCGGAAGAACTGCCTCGGGCGCCGCGCCACGAGCGGGCGCCCGTTCAGCAACGCCGCGAGCCCGTGCACGCCCGGCCAGTGGTGCACGCGCTCCACCAGCCCGGCCTTCACCGGGTTGAGCGCCACATACACCAGCTTATCGAGCACGTCCTGCTCCTCGACGAGCTGCACCAGGCACGGTGGCTCGCTCGACCACAGGTTCTCCCACCGGCCGCGGTGCGCGTTCAGCGCCTTCGCCAGCATCTTGTGGAAGTGCTCCGTGAACTCGATGATGCGCCCCTCGGGGTCGTACACGACCGTGTGGTGGTGGTTCGACATCGCGACTGGCAGCACGACGCGGATCCCGTATCGCTGCGCCGCCTCGGCGAGGCAGTAGAGGAACGTCTCGTTCGTCACCGGGTCGGGTCGCAGCAGGTGCTGTCGCTGCGTGCAGCGTCGGGTGAGCGTGTAGACACGGCCGGGGATGACTTCGCGGGGCAACGACATGCGCCGTCGCAACAGCACGGCGCGTGCCGCGTGCAGGGGTGCGAGATCACGCCGACGGTGTCCGACGGGCGGACAGCTCGCGGCTGCAAGCCGGACAGCTGTCCGGCCGCCGGCCTCGTGCTCCGCTGAGAACCAACACTGGTGCGCGGCCCCGGGGCTCGTCTGGTGCGGGGCCCACGGCCCGGCCTCCCGCGTCCATCCGGTCCGGCGCGGCGGGGCCCGCGTCATCGCCGACCAACTGGGCTATGCTCGCAGCACGATGCCCCACGACGAGCGCGCCGCGATCGCACGGATGCGCGCCGGCCACGCGGCCGCGGCGCGGCGGCAGCTCGCGCTGCTGGCCGAGGAGGGGCCGCGGGGCGAGCAGGCGGTCGAGGAGGCCAACGCGGCGCTTGCCGCGCTCGCCGCGATGGGGATGTGGCCCGGCCCGCGCGATCCCGCGAGCGAGCGCCAGGTCGAGGCGATCCGGGCGCGGTGGGCGCGCATCCAGCGGCGCGCGAGGGCAGATGCGACGCAGGGCGGCGGCTGACCCGCCGCTCGAACGCGCCCTCGCCGCGCTGCGCGACGCGCTCGACGCGACCGGCGCGCCGTGGATGGTGATCGGCGGCGTGGCGATCATCGCGCGGGGCGTCCGGCGGATGACGACCGACATCGACGCGTGCGTCCGCGGCGACGCGATCACGCCCGAGCGGCTCGTGGCGACGCTCGCGACGCACGAGATCGAGCCGCGGGTCCCGGACGGCCTGGCGTTCGCGCGCGCGAACCTGGTGCTGCTGGCACGCCACCGTCCGACCGGCGTCGACCTCGACGTGTCGCTCGCCTGGACCCACTTCGAGCACGAGGCGCTCGCGGCGGCGAGCGCGACCCGCTACGGCCGCGTCGAGGCCCCGATGGCCAGCGCGCAGGACCTCATCGTGTTCAAGACGATCGCCGGGCGCGCGCGCGATCGCGACGACGTCGCCGCGCTGCTGGCGCTGCACGGCGCGACGGTGGACCGGGCACGGATCCGCGAGCGCGTCGGACAGCTCGCGGCGCTCGCGGAGGAGCCCGCGATGCTCGAGGGGCTCGCGTTGCTCGACGACGCCGACGCCCGGGGCCGCGCGCCGGCGCCGACGCCGCGCCCGCGCCCGCGCGGCAGAGGCAAGCCAGCCGCGCGCACCACGAGGAAGAAGCGGCGCGGCTGACGGGGGACCGCGCACCAGGGCCCCTCACCCGGCCCCCGTGCTCCGACCCGCGCGACGCACCGACGCGTCCCGAGGTACGCGAGCCGCGCTCGAGCAGGCTCGGCCATCCTGCGGCGCGGGCCCCAGACCTGCCGAGGGCGTCGCCGCCCGGCGCGTCGGGATGCTACCGTCGCGACGTGTCCAGGCCACGCGCCCGCGCCCGTGCCCGCGCCGAGCGGCCCGCCCGTCGCGAGTCCGCGGCAGCGCGGCTGCGGCTCGCGCTGGAGCTGGCAGACCTGGCGGTCGAGATGAAGCGGCAGTCGCTGCGACGTGCGCGGCCGCGTGCGAGCGCGGCAGAGATCGAGCGCGCCGTGCTGGCGTGGCGCCACGAGCGCCCCGGCGCCGAGCACGGCGACGGGGTGGGAGTCCCGGTCCGGTGGCCGCGGCGCCGCGCACCCTGACACAGGCCCTTCGCGCGATCGCGCGGGACCTGGACGCGGCGGGCGCGCGGTGGGCGCTCGTCGGCGGGCTCGCGGTCAGCGCGCGCGCCGAGCCGCGCACGACGCGCGACGTCGATGCGGCGGTCGCGGTCGATGATGACGCCGAGGCCGAGCAGCTCGTGTTCGCGCTGCAGGCGCGGGGCTACGAGGTGCGCGCGCTGATGGAGCAGCGGGCGGCGAAGCGCATGTCGACGGCGCGGCTCGTCCATCGCGACCGGCCCGGCGTGTTCCTCGACCTGCTGTTCGCGTCGAGCGGGATCGAGCCCGAGATCGTCGGCGACGCCGAGGTGATCGAGGTGATCCCCCGGCTCCGCGTGCCCGTCGCTCGCGTCGGCGAGCTCGTGGCGATGAAGCTGCTGTCGCGCGATGATCGCACCAGGCCCCAGGACGCGATCGACCTGCGCGAGCTGCTCCGGGTCGCCACGCCACAGGACCTGACGCGAGCACGACGCGCGGTCCGCCTGATCGAAGCGCGCGGGTTCGCCAGACGGCGCGACCTCGGCGCTGCGCTGACCCGCGCGCGGCGCTCGACGCGGCGCTGAGGGCGGGTCGTGCCGCGATCGCGCCCGCCGAGGCGCCTGCGAGCCCGCCGCCGCGGTGCAGCTCCGGGCCCCCCCGCGCGCGACGCGGCGTGCGACGCTCGCCAGGATGAAGCAGCTCATGACCCTCTCCGTCCTGCTCGCGGGCTGCGGCGGCGCCTCGACCACGGCGACCACGCCGCCGGTGCCGACGTCGAACGAGGCGGCGGGCGGGGCCGCGACCGCGCCGCTGGATCGCGAGGCGTTCCAGGCGCGCGCGCGGGAGATCGCGGCGGCGAGCGGCGGCGCGGTCCTGGGATGGGGCACGGGCGAGCTCGACGACCACGCCGGCCCCGATGACGTGGCGGTCGTCCAGGTCGGCGCCGACCAGCTCGCGTACGTGATCGAGACCGGCGACGGCCGGTGGTGGCGGATCGACGTCGAGGCGGATGGCAAGTCCGCGCCGTGGCTGCCCACCGACGCCGTGGATGCATCCGCCTCGCCGCCGGTCGAGCCCACGTGGGCCGACGGCGACGTGACCGCGATCGATCACCAGCAGGCGCATCACCCGGGCTACGAGCGGGTGCGGATCGCGATCGCGGGCGGCGCGATCGTCGCGCTCCACCACGAGGTGCTCGACGACGCGCGCGAGGACGACACGCCGCGCGTCCACGCGTTCGCGACGACGGCGGCGGCGTGCGCGGGCGCGTGCCCGCCGCTGACCTCGCTCGGCGCGTGGTTCGTCCGCGCCGTGACCGGCCCGGTCGACGCCGCGGACGTCGTGGCGCCGCGATAGCCCCGCGCCGACCGGGCGCGCCCGGACCTCAAGGCGTGACGAGCTCGAACGGCAGCGCGAGCTCGTGGACCTGGAAGACCTCGTAGCGGCCGGCGCCGAGCGCGGCGAGGTCGCGGCGGATGACGTAGAGGCGGAGCGAGTACGGGCCGTCGGACAGGGCGCTGAACGCGGCGGACGGGACGGCCGGCGCGGCGGCGGGATCGAGGCGGCACACGGGCCCCAGGGCGATCGCGACGTACACCTCGTCGGCGGCGTCGAACGTGACGCCGAGATCGCAAGCGACGCCGCGGGTGCAGCTCACCGAGTCGGCCTCGGCGGTGAGCTGCGGGATCGCGCCGAGGGCGAGGGTGCCGGGGCCGCCGAGGGGCGCGCTGCCGGCGCCGGCGACGAGCGACAGCGGCGCGCCGAGGAAGTCGGCCGGCGAGGTCTCGTCCCGTCCCTCGTAGTCGTCGCCCTCGTCCTCGAGCGGCAAGGTGGCGTCGCCCGCGACGACGACGAGGTCGTTGCCGCCATCGAGCGGCGTGACGTCGGGCGGCGGGGGCTTGGTCACCGTGCCGCAGTCGCCCACGTCCAGCGCGGCGCCCGAGTACGGCTCGCGCTCGAGGTGACCGAACGCGTCGAACGGGTCCACGTCGGCCGGCGCCCACGGGAAGAACACGACGTCGAGCAGCTGGGGCTCGACCTGGAACGCCGACTCGAACAGCAGGGCGACGTAGCCCTCGGCGATCACGTCGCCGGCGTCCGGGGCGGTCGCCGCGTCCGGGGCGGTCGCCGCGTCCGGGTCGTCGTCGCCGACCGGCGCGTCCGCGAAGTCGCCGCCGCCGCCGCACGCGGCGAGCGCCGCGGCCGCGAGCCATCCGAGGAGGTGCTTGGGGTGTCGCATCGGGATCCTTCGCGATGTGGACCCGGCCCGTCGCGGGTGTGACGGGGCCATCTGACGTTTCGCCGCGCGCGGCTGCTTGTGCCTGACATGGGACACATCCGGGGCAGCCTCGTCGCGTCATTGCTCGTCATCTCCGTGGGTTGCGGCGGCCGGCAGCCGCGCGACCAGCTCTACGCCCACGCCAACGACGGCCGGATCGCGGACGTGGCGGCGCTGCTCGACGCCGGCCAGGTGGACGTCAACGCCGCGGCGCCGAACCACGGCGGGACCGCGCTGATGCAGGCGGCGGGCAACGGCCAGGTCGAGATGATCAAGTACCTGGTGTCGCGCGGCGCGGTGATCGATCAGGTCGACGCGTCGGGGGTGACGGCCCTGATGTACGCGTGCTGGGGGCACCAGGTCGCGGCGGTGCAGGTGCTGCTGCAGCTCGGCGCGGACCGCAACCGGCGCGCGGGCAACGGCTGGGACTGCCGGATGCACGCCGCGCCGGAGCACGCGATGGGCCCGGCCGTGTCGATGGCGAACTGGAACACGATCAACGGGATGCTCGACACGGTGGCCGCGCTGCCGCCGGACGCGCCGGAGCGCCAGGCGAACGTCGCCGCGGCGCCCGCGGTCGGCGCCGGCATCCGCGCGTCGAGCGACGACGGGCGCGCGCAGGCGGAGTCCGCGCACATGGCGTTCCTCGGCGGCGGCATCTCGTACGGCGGGGACCGCGGCGGCCTGGGCATCAGCACGGCGGCGTTCGTGTTCGGCGAGGCGGACGCCCCGGGGCTGGCGCGGTTCTACATGCGCGGCACGCTGTCGAACGCCGCAGGGATCACGATCGGCGCGGGGATGCGCGCGTTCGGGCGCACGACGCTGGGCTTCCGCGCGGAGCGGGTCAACGCGACGCCGGAGGGCTCGTC
Source organism: Myxococcales bacterium (assembly GCA_011526095.1). GTDB lineage: Bacteria > Myxococcota_A > Polyangia > Haliangiales > Haliangiaceae > WYBA01. Next base: position 82,265 of record WYBA01000313.1, read on the forward strand.
GGGCGCGGAGCCGGGCGAGCACCTCGGCGGCGAGCTCGGCTACCTGCTGCGGCACTCGCGCTCGTCGGTGATCCATCCGATCGTGTTCGTCGAGACCGAGCGGCTCGGGGTCGAGGCGCACCTGCTGCAGTCGCTGTTCACCTACGCGCGACCGGACCGTCAGTCGTGGCGCGTCTCGGCCTACGGCTCGGTCGGGTTCGGCTCGTCGAGCGTCTCGGGCGAGCGCGTCAACGAGCCGTACCTGACGCTGGGGTTGATCGTGCTCGACGTCGCGCCGTGACGCGCGGCCGCGGCGGCGCCCCCACCGGGGTGCTCACCGGCTCGCGCGCAGCCCCAGCGGCGCGGCGACCTCGCGATGGAACGCCTCGATCGAGGCGCGCATGCGGGCGAGCCCCGACAGCGCCAGCTCGGTCGTGTCGTTGGCCTCCTCGCCCGTGTGCTCCTCCACCAGGCGCCGACGCCCGCCGCGGCCATCGACGTGGGCGATGTCGACGGTGTGCTGCACGGGCTCCCAGCGCGCCGCGCCCGTGATCACCGTGCGCGTCTGCACGGCGTCGTACCACTGCATCGGCCCGCCCTCGCCGTGATGGAACCCGCGCCGGGTCGCGGCGGTCGCGCCGCCCTGGAGCAGGAGCTGCTGGCCGAGATCCTGGGTGGTCCGCAGCTGCGCGAGGAACGCGCCCGACTCCGCGGTGAGCTCGCCGATCACGCCCTCGCGCGCGCCGCCGCCGCCGCCGGCGCTGTCCTGGGCGCCGGCGCTGTTGCGGACGGCGTCGCGGTAGGCGTGCTTGGCGTGGTCGTAGTCGGCGACGAGGCGGAGGTACTGGCGGAGGTGCTCGTGGAGCTGCGTGTCGGCGGCGCGGACGGCGGCGAGGTTGCGATGCAGCTGGGCCTGGGTCTCTGCCGACTCGGAGGCCCCGGCCTCGCGCTCGAGCGCGGTCAGCTCCTCGCGGTACACGTACTGGACGATCCGCTGGGTGAACATCCCGACGAGATCGCCCGCGCCGCCGGCGAGCGCGCCGTGGATGTCGCCGGCCGTGTCCTCGTGGATCCCCCGCGCCTCCATCGCGCCGGAGGCGTGCGGACCCACGAACGCGGCGCCGATCTCCATCGCGACCCCGACGACGGCCGAGATGTTCGACGCGATCTCGGCGACGCGAGTGCTGAGGTCCGTGTGGGCGCGGCGCTCCGCCGTCGACGCCCGCGTCTCGGTGCCCGAGGCGATCTGGCGCAGCGCGGCGTAGACCTGCTCGCGGCTGGTCGTGACGCTCGCCCACTCGCCCGGCACCTGGCGGCTCAGCGCCATCATCTGCTGGTAGGCCTGGTTCGCGTCGTTGCGGAGCTGCCCCTGGTCGGCGTCGCCGCGGTCCACCGGCCCGCCCGGTGCGACGCCGGTGGCCTCGACCGCGGCCTGGCCGAGCGCCGCGCCCTCGCGACCGCGCATCGACTCCCCGTGATCGCTGGCCCGGTAGAGCTCGATCTGCGCCGACAGCCGGGCGTGGTCGATGCGCAGCTGCTGGTACTGGGCCTGGAACACGCCGATCGTGTCGGTCTGGCCCTCGGCCTGGAAGATGAAGTCGCGGAGCGCGCCGATCACGGTCTCGTTCTGGGCGTACTGCCCAGCGTCGAACCCGCTGACGCCGTCGTCGATCCGCCGCGCGAGCCGGGCGCGCGCGGCCTCCACGCGGGCGATCTCCGCGCGCGCGGCGTCGATGTCGCCGACGTTCGACATGGTCGACACGGCGTCGGTCGGCGGCGAGTCCCGCGTCACGTCCTCGCTCACGTCGGCGATCCGCTCGAGCCCGGCCGCGTCGGTCTCGTAGCGCTGCACCGCCGGCCCACCGCCGGCGCCGCGGTGGGCGTGCTGGTCGAGCAGCGCCTGCGCCGACTCGCCGCGGACGACCGCGTCGGCGACCGCGTCGGCGTGGCGCTCGAACGGATCGCCGGCGCGGCCGACGCCGCCGGCGAGGCGGACGCCGCCGCGCTGCTGCACGACGTGCGCGGCCTCGTGGGCGGCGAGGTGGAGATCGGGCGCGGCCGAGAACGCGACGTGGTCGCCGGTGGCGTAGCCGCGCGCGCCGAGGTCCTTCGCCGCGGCGGCCGCGTCGCCGCCGACGTGGGCGACGACGCCCGAGACGTCGTGGTGCCCGAACGACGCCTGGATCGCGTCGAGGTGCGGCAGCGCGCCGCCGGCGCCGGCGACGCCGCGCGCGGCGACCGCGTGGACGCGACCGGCCTCGCCGGCGACGTCGGCGGACGCGGAGGCGGAGGCGGAGGCGGAGGCGTCGAACTGGACCAGCCCGTGGGCGCGCGCGGTCGCCTCGTCGACGGCCGCGGTCGGCGCCGACCAGCGGTGCAACGGCGACGCGAGCGCGCCCGCCGCCGGCGCGGCGGCCGGGTCGAGCGCGTCGGTGCGGGCGCGTCGCCCCGGGGCGGCGTCGTCCGACGCCTCGGCGGCGCGGTGCGCGGCGGGGTGGTTGCGGCTGAGGTCACGATCCATCGGCGGTCTCCTGGTGCGGGGTGGCTGCTCAGGGCTCGGCGGCCGGCTCGACCGGTTCGCCAGGCTCGGGCGGCGCGTCCTGGATCGCGTGGATCCGCGGGCCGCGGCTCGCGCCGTCGGTGAGCCGGACGCGCCAGTGGGCGGCGTGGGCGGCGTCGTGCCCCGGCCCGGTGATCGAGCTGAAGTGCGCCGCCATCCCCGCGGGCGCCTCGGGCACGGCCAGGACCTGGGTCGCGCCGGCGACGTCACCGGCGGCGGCGCCGCCGGCGTCCGGCGGCGCCCACAGCGCCGTGACGACGCCGGGCTCGACGCGCGCCCGCGCCGCCGCGCCCCGGTCGACCTGCTCGCGCCGCCCCAGGACCACCTGCAGCCCGTGGGGTGCGTAGCTCGCGCGGGCGCGATCCAGCGCGGCGTCGACCGGCGCGGGCCCGAGCTCGACGACGTCGACGCGGACCTCGTGGGTGATCGCGGGGCCCGGGGCGCGCCGCGCCTGCGCCGCGCGCTGGACGCCGCGCAGCCGCGCGGTCAGCGGCCTCCGGCCCGGCGCGACGAGCGGCGCGACGTCCACCGCGTCGACGCCGCGGCCGCGGTCGCCGCCGAGGGCGTGACGCCGGACGTGATCGTCGCGCAGGAGCCGCTCCATCCCTCGCAGGTTGCACGCGGCGTCCTCGGCGTGCCCCGACACGTTGTCGGCACGCTCCGGCAGCCGCCGGAGGGTTCGAGCCGGACGCGGCGAGGCGCGGCGCGCACCGGACGCCGGTCGACGCGCGCCGGCGAAGGGCGAAGGTTGCCGCAAACCTCCCCCGTCGCGGCCGACGCGGCGGTGCCAGGCTGGCGCCGGAGATGACCATGGACGATCTGACGCGAGGCGAGCTACACCTGTCGGGAGACGGCGCGACGATCGTGGTGCGCGCCGACGACGAGCTGCGCGGTCTCGACGCGCGCGCGGGCGAGCTGCGGTGGCGCGCGCCCGTCGTGGCCAGGGCGGTCGCGACGCTGGGCGACGCGGCGTGGGTGGTGACCGACGTCGGGCTGACGCGGCTGCCGCTCGCGCCCGGCGCGCCGCCGGGCGCGCCGGCGGGCGCGCCGCCCGGCGCGCC
>WYBA01000314.1:0-5000 GCA_011526095.1 Myxococcales bacterium
GGCGACAACATCGCGGTGGAGATCGAGCTGATCTCGCCGATCGCGTGTGAGGACGGCCTGCGGTTCGCGATCCGCGAGGGCGGCAAGACCGTCGGCGCCGGCGTCGTCACCAAGATCCTCGTCTGAGGCGGACGCCCGATCCCGGGCGCCATCCGGGGCCGAGTGGGCGAGGCCCGCGCAACCGCGCGGGCCTTCGTCATTTTCGGCAGGGCGGTGCCTGCCAGGGGATCGATGCCCGCGACTTTGTTCACGATCCCCCTTGCTTCGTCCGAGCCAGTGGGGTACACGTCCGCTTCCGTATTACGGCCAATACACCCAAGGAGCATCCAGCGTTTTTTGACTGCAAGTGCATGAAATCCATAGGGGAGTAGCTCAATTGGTAGAGCATCCGTCTCCAAAGCGGAGGGCTGGGGGTTCGAGTCCCTTCTCCCCTGCCAAGTTCGTCACCCAGAACGAGATCCAGCCGTGGCCCAGCAAGAGAACGCACCCAACAAGCCCGTCCACCTGATGTTCCTCTGCGGGGCGATCGTCGCCTTCTATCTCACGCAGTGGACGGTCGACTGGATCTGGGGGTACTTCGTCCGGACTCCGGACGAGTTCCTCGTCTCGGTCGGCTCGGCGATCTTCGCGGTGGTCGGCGCGGTCCTGATGTACCGCAGCGATCGTTACTACTTCACGGCGAACGAGATCTCGGCGGAGCTGAGCAAGGTCACCTGGCCCACGCCGAAGGAAGTCCGTGCCGCGACGCTGGTGGTGATCATCATGGCGATCGTGTCGGCCCTGATCCTGGGCCTGTTCGACCTCGTGTGGTCGCAGCTGACGGAGGTGGTCTATGGATGATGTGACCCCGCCGCAGCCCGCCACCGACGACACCGCCGCCCAGGCGGGCAAGAAGCAGTGGTACATCGTCCACACCTACTCGGGGCACGAGAACAAGGCGCGCCTGTCGCTCATCGACCGGGTCCGCAACGCCAACCTCCAGGAGTTCTTCGGGGACGTGCTCGTCCCGACGGAGAGCGTGATGGAGATGGTGAAGGGCCAGCGGCGCACCACGACGCGCAAGTTCTTCCCCGGCTACATGTTCGTCCAGATGGTCATGGACGACCGCACGTTCCACCTCGTCAAGAACACCCCCAAGATCACCGGCTTCCTCGGCGGCACCAAGCCGACGCCGGTGCCCGAGCGCGAGATCACCGGCGTGCAGTCGTCGGTCGCCGAGGGCAAGCGGCCGCAGAAGGCCAAGGTCGTGTTCGAGGTCGGGGACACCGTGCGCGTGATCGAGGGCCCGTTCGCCACCTTCTCGGCCACCATCGAAGAGGTGAAGGCCGACAAGCAGAAGGTGAAGGTGCTGGTCTCGATCTTCGGCCGTCCCACGCCGGTCGAGCTTGACTTCAATCAGGTCGAGAAGGCATAAACCCCGCCTCGATTAGACCCCAGAGAGCTGATCCATGAAGAAGGTCGTCGCGATCATCAAGCTGCAGTGTCCGGCCGGCAAGGCGAACCCGTCGCCGCCCGTCGGTCCCGCGCTCGGCCAGCACGGCCTCAACATCATGCAGTTCTGCAAGGAGTTCAACGCGCGGACGCAGGGGCAGGGCGACCTGATCATCCCCGTGCTGATCACCGCGTACGCGGACCGCTCCTTCACCTTCATCACGAAGACGCCGCCGGCGTCGATCCTGCTGAAGAAGGCCGCCAAGATCGACAAGGGCTCCGGCGTGCCGAACAAGGACAAGGTCGGCAAGGTCAGCGCCAAGCAGGTCCGCGAGATCGCGGAGCTCAAGCTGCCGGACCTCAACACGACGAACATCGAGTCCGCGATCCGCTCTGTCGCCGGCACCGCCCGGTCGATGGGGCTCGAGGTCGTGGACTGACATCACCCCTTCGCATGGTGCGCTGGGAGCCGATCGCCAAGATCGGCGCTTGACCACGGCCACGCAGGAAGACGACTCAGATGGCTGGCAAGAAGTATCGCAAGGCGGTCGAGGGCTGGGACAAGTCGAAGAAGTACTCGGTCGACGAGGCCTGCTCGATCCTCCCCAAGACGAAGATCTCGGCGAAGTGGGACGAGACGGTCGACGCCGCGGTGCGGCTCGGCGTCAACCCCAAGTACGCCGACCAGATGGTCCGCGGCTCGGTCGTGATGCCCTCGGGCACCGGCAAGTCGAAGCGCGTGCTCGTGATCGCCAAGCCCGAGAAGGCCAAGGAGGCGCTCGACGCGGGCGCCGACTTCGCGGGCGCGGACGAGTACATCAACAAGATCAAGGACGAGAACTGGTTCGACTTCGACACGCTGGTGGCGACGCCGGACATGATGGTCGCCGTCGGCAAGATCGGCCGCGTCCTCGGTCCGCGCGGCCTGATGCCGAACCCGAAGGTCGGCACGGTCACCGCCGACGTCGCGAAGGCCGTGCGCGAGCTCAAGGCGGGTCGCGTCGAGTTCCGCGTCGAGAAGGCCGGCATCATCCAGACCCCGATCGGCAAGGCGTCGTTCGGCAGCGAGAAGCTCGCCGCCAACCTCCGCGCGCTCGTCGACACGCTCATGAAGCTCAAGCCGGCGACGGCGAAGGGCACGTACCTCAAGTCGATCACCATCTCCACCACCCACGGCCCGGGCGTGAAGGTGGACACCGCGGCCTTCCTGGCCGTCAAGGCGGACTGAAGCTAGACGATCTCGACGACCAACGACCTCACCGTCGATGAAGCGGGCGGCGCCACGGCGCCCTAAGCGCCCCGCGGAGGCGGAGGTTGGCCAGGCAGCGCGAGCTGCCCACCCGGCCCCTCTGCTTCGCTTCGCAGAGGGGTCGTCGTTTTCGGCGGGAAGAACACGAGAGAGGCAGCCATGGACAGAGCAGGCAAGGACGAGATCCTCGGCGAGATCAAGGCAGCGTTCTCCGAGGTGCAGAGCGTGGTGCTCGCCGAGTACCGCGGCATCACCGTGCCGACGGTGACGGCGATCCGGGACGACTTCCGCAAGGCGGGTTGTCACTACCGGGTGCTCAAGAACTCGCTGGTGAAGATCGCGGTCAAGGGCTCCAAGATGGAGCCGATGACGACGCTGCTCACCGGTCCGACGGCGGTGATCTGGTCGACGGAGTCGCCGCAGGCGCCCGCGAAGATCGCGCTGAAGTGGGCCAAGGACGAGCCCAAGTTCGTCGTCAAGGGCGGCTACTTCGACGGCACGGTCCTCGACAACAAGGGCGTCGCCGCCCTGTCGAAGATGCCGGGCAAGCCGGAGCTGCAGGCCAGCCTGCTGATGACGTTCCTCGCGGCGCCGACGGACTTCGTCCGCACGATCGCCGCCGGTCCCCAGAACTTCGTGTACCTCCTCGACGCGCGTCGGCGCGGCCTCGAGGGTCAGTAGCCACAACTCACAGCCCACAGCCCACAGCCCACTGCAACGACGCGACGCGAGTCTCGTACAGCTAGCAGCGATCAGGAAAGAAGACAGACGATGGCGAACATCAGCAAGGACGACGTTGTTTCCTTCCTCAGCAGCATGACGGTCATGGACCTCGTCGCGCTGACCAAGGAGCTCGAGGAGAAGTGGGGCGTCAAGGCGGCCCCGGTCGCGGTCGCGGGCGTCGCGGCCCCGGCGGCGGACGCCGCGGCCCCGGCCGCGGAGGAGAAGACGGAGTTCACCGTCGTCCTCAAGAGCGGCGGCGCGAACAAGATCCAGGTCATCAAGGTCGTCCGCGAGGTCACCGGCCTGGGCCTGAAGGACGCCAAGGACCTGGTCGACGGCGCCCCCAAGGAGGTCAAGGCCGGCGTCAACAAGACCGAGGCCGAGGACATCTCGAAGAAGCTCAAGGAAGCCGGCGCCGAGGTCGAGCTCAAGTAAGCCCCCCACGCCGCAGCCACGTTTGCGTCCCGGATCCACGGCTGGATTCCGGGACCGGCACGGTCCTTGCGGCGGACAGGGATCTCCTGCTCGTCGAGGTACGTTCACGGTTCCGGACAAGTCCCATGATTCTGCAAGCCTAGGCTTGCGGCATGGGACGGGTCCGCGTGCACGCAGCCAAGACGCTACTTCTCGCACCATCGACCTCTCGCAGCGGCGCGGTCCGTGCTATACGGCGTGCCGGTTTGCGTCCCCCGAGGGTCTTCATCCACGGCCCCACCACGCGCCCTAGCTCACGTCGTCTCGACCAGGTCGACGTGAGAAGGGCACGGGTCCGTGGACAGGCCCCATTCGTCATTTTGCGCTTCGATCAGCCTCCGGCCGCCGCGAACGGGTCACGCGGCGCAGCGACTCCACACCGGGCCTCCTCCTGACGGCTCACCGCGAGGGCAGCAACTCCATGGCGTCGGCAATCCAGAACAACTACCGGGTTCGCAAGAGCTTCGCGAAGCTCAAGCAGGTCATCGAGATCCCGAACCTGATCGACATCCAGAAGCGCTCGTACGACAAGTTCCTCCAGATCGACATCCCCAACGAGAAGCGTGAGGACGTCGGCCTGCAGGGCGTGTTCAAGAGCGTCTTCCCGATCAAGGACTTCTCGGAGACCAGCTCGCTCGAGTTCGTCTCGTACAACCTCGAGAAGCCGAAGTACGACGTCGAGGAGTGCCGCGCCCGCGGCATGACGTTCGCCGCGCCGATCAAGGTCGTGATCCGCCTGGTCGTGTGGGACGTCAACGAGGAGACCGGCGTCCAGTCGATCCGCGACGTCAAGGAGCAGGAGGTCTACTTCGGCGAGATCCCGCTCATGACCGAGAGCGGCACGTTCATCATCAACGGCACGGAGCGCGTCATCGTCTCGCAGCTCCACCGCTCGCCCGGCGTGTTCTTCGATCACGACAAGGGCAAGACCCACTCGTCCGGCAAGCTGCTCTACAACGCTCGGATCATCCCGTACCGCGGCTCGTGGCTCGACTTCGAGTTCGACCACAAGGACGTGCTCTACGTCCGCATCGACCGCCGCCGCAAGCTGTACGCGACCGTGCTGCTGCGCGCGCTCGGCTACTCGACCGAGGAGCTGCTCAACTACTTCTACGACACGGAG
>WYBA01000314.1:7500-22786 GCA_011526095.1 Myxococcales bacterium
AGGGCGACGAGCTGCCCCCGGGCGTGATCAAGCTGGTCAAGGTCTACCTGGCGATCAAGCGCAAGCTGTCGGTGGGTGACAAGATGGCCGGCCGCCACGGCAACAAGGGCGTCGTGTCGCGTCTGCTGCCCGAGGAGGACATGCCGTACCTCGAGGACGGCACCCCGGTCGACCTCGTGCTCAACCCGCTCGGCGTGCCGTCCCGAATGAACATCGGGCAGATCCTCGAGGTCCACCTCGGCTGGGCCGCCAAGCAGCTGGGCAACCAGATCGACGCCTACCTGCAGACCCAGTGGTCGGGCGACGTCCTCAAGGAGAAGCTCAAGAAGCTGTTCCCGACGGACGACGTCAAGCAGCTGCTCGACCGGCTGCCGGCCGAGGACGTCGGCTCGTTCGCGCGCAAGCTGCGCCACGGCATCCACTTCGCGACGCCGGTGTTCGATGGCGCGGACGAGTCGGAGATCAAGGGCGCGCTCAAGATGGCGGGCCTGTCGTCCAACGGCCAGTCGCGCCTGATCGACGGCAAGAGCGGCGTCCCGTTCGAGCACACCGTCACGGTCGGCGTGATGTACATGCTCAAGCTCCACCACCTCGTCGACGACAAGATCCACGCGCGCTCGATCGGCCCGTACTCGCTCGTCACCCAGCAGCCGCTGGGCGGCAAGGCGCAGTTCGGCGGTCAGCGCCTCGGCGAGATGGAGGTGTGGGCGATGGAGGCGTACGGCGCGGCCTACGCCCTCCAGGAGTTCCTCACCGTCAAGAGCGACGACGTCGTCGGCCGCACGCGGATGTACGAGTCGATCGTGAAGGGCGAGCACGTGCTCGAGGCCGGCCTGCCGGAGTCGTTCAACGTGCTCCTCAAGGAGCTCCAGGCGCTCTGCCTCGACGTCGAGCTGATCGAGGACCCGTCGGCGCCGCGCCGCGCCGAGTCGGCCGCCCCGGGCGTGCCGGCCGGCCTCGCCGCGCTCGCCCGCGAGGTCGCCGAGAAGATCGGCAGCGCGGGCTGATGGCCGGCGACGGAGGGCGCGCTCGCCGCGCCCTCCGCGTCGACCCTCCGCCTACCCCAGTTCGTTTCTCATCGTTGCCTGACGCCGCAGCACAGCAGGAGACCACGTGAAGGACATCTTCAACTTCTTCGAGAAGCCGAAGGACCCGCGCTCGTTCAACGCCATCCGCATCATGCTGGCGTCGCCCGAGAAGATCCGCGAGTGGTCGCACGGCGAGGTGAAGAAGCCCGAGACGATCAACTACCGGACGTTCAAGCCGGAGCGCGACGGCCTCTTCTGCGCGAAGATCTTCGGCCCGGTCAAGGACTACGAGTGCAACTGCGGCAAGTACAAGCGCATGAAGCACCGCGGGGTCGTGTGCGAGAAGTGCGGCGTCGAGGTGATCCAGTCCAAGGTGCGCCGCGAGCGCATGGGCCACATCAACCTGGCCACGCCGGTCGCGCACATCTGGTTCCTCAAGTCGCTGCCGTCGCGCATCGGTAACCTGCTCGACATCCCGCTCAAGGATCTCGAGAAGGTCCTCTACTGCGAGGCGTACATCGTCATCAACCCGAAGGACTCGGGGCTGTCGGAGTGCGAGCTGCTCACCGAGGAGCGCTACGGCAAGCTGCTCGACGAGCTGGGCTACGACAAGTTCGACGCCGGGATGGGCGCCGAGGCGATCCTCGAGCTGCTCAAGCAGATCGACATCGTCCAGATGGCCGAGACGCTGCGCGCCGAGATGCGCGAGGTGACGTCCGAGGCCAAGCGCAAGAAGATCGCCAAGCGGCTCAAGGTCGTCGAGGCGTTCCGCGAGTCGGGCAACAAGCCCGACTGGATGATGCTGACGGTCGTCCCGGTGATCCCGCCCGACCTGCGCCCGCTGGTGCCGCTCGACGGCGGCCGGTTCGCGACGTCGGACCTCAACGATCTCTACCGCCGCGTCATCAACCGCAACAACCGCCTCAAGCGGCTGCAGGAGCTCAACGCGCCGGAGATCATCATCCGCAACGAGAAGCGGATGCTCCAGGAGGCCGTCGACGCGCTGTTCGACAACGGCCGCCGCGGCAAGACGATCACCGGCCCGAACAAGCGGCCGCTGAAGTCGCTGTCCGACATGCTCAAGGGCAAGCAGGGCCGGTTCCGCCAGAACCTGCTCGGCAAGCGCGTCGACTACTCGGGCCGCTCGGTGATCGTGATCGGTCCCGAGCTCAAGCTGCACCAGTGCGGCCTGCCCAAGAAGATGGCGCTCGAGCTGTTCACGCCGTTCATCTACAACAAGCTCGAAGAGCGCGGCCTGGTCACGACGATCAAGAGCGCCAAGAAGCTCGTCGAGAAGGAGCGGCCGGAGGTCTGGGACATCCTCGAGGAGGTCATCAAGGAGCACCCGGTGCTCCTGAACCGCGCCCCGACGCTCCACCGCCTCGGCATCCAGGCGTTCGAGCCGGTGCTCACCGAGGGCAAGGCGATCCAGCTGCACCCGCTGGTGTGCGCGGCGTTCAACGCCGACTTCGACGGCGACCAGATGGCCGTCCACGTTCCGCTGTCGATCGAGGCGCAGATGGAGGCGCGCGTGCTCATGATGAGCACGAACAACATCCTCTCGCCCGCCAACGGCAAGCCGATCATCGTCCCGTCCCAGGACATCGTCCTGGGCCTCTACCACCTCACGCGCGAGCGCCCGTACGCCAAGGGCGACTACCGCGAGGACAAGAAGGGCCGCGCGGTGCGCAGCGTCTACTCGTCGATCGACGAGGTGCGCATGGCGTACGACCACGACGAGGTCCACCTCCAGGCGGCGATCAAGGTCCGCATCGGCGACAAGCTGGTGCAGACGACCGTCGGTCGCGCGCTGCTGTACGAGGTGTGCCCGCCGGAGATCGGCTTCGAGGCCGTCAACAAGGTGATGGGCAAGAAGCAGCTCGCCGAGCTGATCGACCTCGTCTACCGCGAGTGCGGCCAGAAGGCGACGGTCCTGCTCGCCGACGCGCTCCGCACCACCGGCTACACCTACGCCACCAAGGCGGGCATCTCGATCTGCGTCGATGACATGGTCATCCCGCGCACGAAGGAGGCCCTGCTCGACGGCGCGCGCAAGGAGGTCGGCGAGATCGAGGAGCAGTACACCGAGGGCCTCATCACCGACGGTGAGCGCTACAACAAGGTGGTCGACATCTGGGCGCAGGTGGCCGAGGCGATCGCCAAGGACATGATGAAGGAGATCTCGACCGCCGAGTTCAAGGACCCGGAGTCGGTCGAGACCAAGAAGGGCCCGTCCTTCAACTCGATCTTCGTCATGGCCGACTCGGGCGCTCGTGGCTCGCAGCAGCAGATGCGGCAGCTGTCCGGCATGCGTGGCCTGATGGCCAAGCCGTCGGGCGAGATCATCGAGACGCCGATCACGACGAACTTCCGCGAGGGCCTGTCGGTCCTCCAGTACTTCATCTCGACGCACGGCGCGCGCAAGGGCCTCGCCGACACGGCGCTCAAGACCGCGAACTCGGGGTACCTGACCCGCCGCCTCGTCGACGTCGCGCAGGACACGATCATCTCGGAGTTCGACTGCGGCACCCGCCAGGGCATCGAGATGATGCCGCTGATCGAGGGCGGCGAGATCATCGAGCGCCTCGGCGACCGCATCCTCGGCCGCGTCGCGCTCGAGGACATCGTCGACCCGTACACCGGCGAGGTGCTGTGCCCGGCGAACCACGAGCTCACCGAGGAGCACGTCAAGCTGATCGAGAACTCCGGCATCGACCGGGTCAAGATCCGCTCGGTGCTGGTGTGCGAGACCCGTCGCGGCATCTGCACGCTGTGCTACGGCCGTGACCTGGCGCGCGGCCAGATGGTCAACATCGGCGAGGCGGTCGGCGTCATCGCCGCCCAGTCGATCGGCGAGCCCGGCACGCAGCTGACGATGCGGACGTTCCACATCGGCGGCGTCGGTCAGATCCGCACCGAGCAGTCGAGCCTCGAGGCCCGCAACGAGGGCACCGTCAAGCTCGTCAGCGTCCAGATGGTCCGCAAGAAGGACCACGGCGTGGTGATGAACCGCCAGGGCGAGCTCGTCCTCGTCGACGAGCTCGGCCGCGAGCGCGAGCGCTACGGCCTGCAGTACGGCGCCAAGCTGCTCGTCGCCGACGGCGACCGCGTCAAGGGCGGACAGCTGCTCGCCGAGTGGGACCCGTTCGCGATGCCGTTCGTCACGGAGGTCTCGGGCTACGTCAAGTACGGCGACGTCGTCGACGGCGTCACGATGCAGGACACGCTGGACGACGTCACCGGCCTGTCGCGCAAGACGGTCATCGAGTCCAAGGACCAGGACGCGCGCCCGCGGATCACGCTGAAGGACGCCGACGGCAACACCGTCCGGCTGCCGCACTCGGACAACGAGGCGCGGTACTTCCTGCCGGTCGGCGCCAACATCTACGTCAACGACGGCGACTACATCGAGGCCGGCGACGTCATCGCGAAGATCCCGCGCGAGACGACGAAGACCAAGGACATCACCGGCGGTCTGCCCCGCGTCGCCGAGCTGTTCGAGGCGCGCAAGCCGAAGGACCACGCGATCATCTCCGAGATCGACGGCACGGTGCACTTCGGCAAGGACACCAAGGGCAAGCGCAAGATCACGATCGTCCCCGACATCGGCGAGCCGAGCGAGTACCTCATCCCCAAGGGCAAGCACCTGAGCGTCCGCGAGGGCGATCGGGTGCGCGCCGGCGAGGCGCTGATGGACGGCCCGGCGAACCCGCACGACATCCTCCGCGTGCTCGGCGAGCGCGCCCTGGCCAAGTACCTGGTCGACGAGATCCAGGAGGTCTACCGGCTCCAGGGCGTGCGCATCAACGACAAGCACATCGAGGCGATCGTGCGGCAGATGCTGCGCCGCCTGAGCGTGAGCGATCCGGGCGACACGAACTTCCTGGTCGACGAGCACGTCGAGAAGCACATCTTCGAGGCGGAGAACGAGCGCGTGATCGTCGCCGGCGGTCAGCCGGCGAAGGGCGAGGCGCTGCTGCTCGGCATCACCAAGGCGTCGCTGTCGACCGAGTCGTTCATCTCGGCCTCGTCGTTCCAGGAGACGACCAAGGTGCTCACCGAGGCGTCGATCAACGGGCGCGTCGACTACCTGCGCGGCCTCAAGGAGAACGTCATCATGGGCCGCCTGATCCCGGCGGGCACCGGCCTGGGCGCGTACAAGCGGCTCACGGTCGACGTCCAGGTGTCGGGCGACGCGGACGACGAGGACGAGGACGACATGGCGATGGCGCGCGACGCCGAGGTCGAGGAGCGGGACCAGGACGACGCGGCCGACGGGTTCTGACCCCCGCGGCGAGCCCGCCCCCGGCGGGCGCACATGTCGTGAAGTGAAGCCCCTGGCCACGCGCCAGGGGCTTCGTGCTTTCGGTCCGCGTGCAACCGATCGCGCCGCTCGCGCGTACCGTCACCCGAGGTGTCTGTCGCCCGATCGCGTCGGCTTGACGAGTCCCGTCCGGGGTCGGATGATTCCTACCTGGACGGGGATCGTGGCCTCGACCACCTCGCCAGCATCATGGAACCCGCCGATCCAGCCGCCAGCGTCCTGCCGCGCGCCGACAGGGACCTCCAGCCTGGCCAGAAGGTCGGCGAGTACGTGATCGAGGCGAAGGCCGGCGAGGGCGGGTTCGGCACGGTGTACCGCGCCAGCCACCCGCTGATCGGCAAGATCGCGGCGATCAAGGTCCTCAACCGCCAGTACTCCTCGGACCCCGAGATGGTGTCGCGGTTCGTGGCGGAGGCCCGGGCGGTCAACCAGATCCGCCACCGCAACATCATCGACATCTTCGCGTTCGGCGCGCTCGAGGACGGACGCCACTACTACGTCATGGAGTTCCTCGAGGGCGCGCCGCTCGACGAGCACCTCGACCAGGGCGGGGCGCTGCCGCTCGCCGAGGCGATCCCGATCCTGCGCGCGGTGGCGCGGGCGCTCGACGCCGCCCATGCCAAGGGCATCGCCCACCGCGACCTCAAGCCGGAGAACATCTTCCTCGCCCACGAGTCCGACGGCGCGGTGTTCCCCAAGCTGCTCGACTTCGGCATCGCCAAGCTGCTCGGCTCGACCGCCGGCGGCGCGATGCACAAGACGCGGACCGGCGCGCCGATCGGCACGCCGTACTACATGTCCCCGGAGCAGTGCCGCGGCCGCGACGTCGACCACCGCACCGACATCTACGCGTTCGGCGTCGTCGCGTACAAGCTGCTGACCGGCGTCGTGCCGTTCGACGGCGACGACTACATGGACATCCTGCTCAAGCAGATCGGCGAGGAGCCGATCCCGCCGAGCACGCTCAACGCGGCGCTGTCGCCCGCGATCGACGAGGCGATCGCGTGGATGATGAAGAAGGATCCGGCGGCGCGCCCGCCCAACCTGATCACGGCGATGCGCGCGCTCGAGGAGGCCGCGGTCGCGGCCGGCGTCGCCGTCGCGACCGATTCGCCGACGGGCCTGCACGCGACGCAGACGTCGCGCGTCGCGGCGCAGCGGACGCCGTCGGCGATCACCCCGCTGCCCCGCGGCGCCAGGTCGTCGGATCTCGGCAACGCGGCGACGATGGACGCCGGCAAGCTGTCCGACGCGATCGTCGCGGTGTCCGCCGCGACGCCGGGCGTCGGCGCGGTCGGGGCGGTGTCGCAGGCCGGCACCTCGCCGGGCGTGGCGAGCGACGGGGCCCCGCGCTCGTCGCGCGTGCTGATCGCGGCGCTCGCCGGCGCGCTCGTCGTCGGGATCGCGGTGTTCGTGGCGATCCGCGCGACGCGCGGGGGCGACGACGGGGAGGCGCGCGCCACCGGCGGTGCGGCCGCGACCGCCGTGGCCACCAGCGGGGACGCGCCCGGGACGGCGGGCGCGACCGGCGACGATCCGGGCACGGCCGCGGCGACGGCGGCGGGCACCGGCGCCGCGACCGGCGCCGGCACGGGCGCCGCGACCGGCGCCGGGACCGGCGCGGCGACCGCCGTGGTCGAGCCGCGGCTGGTCAAGGTGACGATCGCCGGCGTCCCCGACGGGACCGAGGTCTATGGCCCGGGCGGGACCATGTTCGGCGTCGCCCCGGTGATCCAGCTGCCGCGCGGCGACGAGGACGTCGTGCTGACCCTGCGCGCCGAGGGCTACGTCGCGGCCGCGCACACCGTCCGGCCTTCGGACGACGTCCAGCTCGAGGTGGTGCTCGAGCGCAAGCCGAGCGGCGGCAAGGGCGGCAAGGGCGGCAAGAGCGGCGGCACCGGCAAGGGGACGGGGAAGGGCACCGCAGGGGGCAGCGGGACCGGCACCGGGACGGGCCGCAACTCGCTCGAGGATCCGTTCGCGAAGGGTTCGTGATCGCGCTCGCGCGGGCGCGGCGCCACCCGGCGCCACACCGTGCCTCATCACAGGGGGAGACCAGCATGAGACTCTGGCTGGCCGCGTGCGCGGCCGTCGCGACCGCCGCGTGCGCCGACCTCGAGGACGTCGCCGAGGGCGTGTGCGGCAACGGCGTCGTCGAGGTGGGCGAGGACTGCGAGGCCGACGGCGTCGACGCCGACGGCGCCCCGACGCTGTGCGGGGAGCTCGGCGGCGCGAACCAGTGCGCGTTCGAGTGCTCGGCCGACGTCGCGTGCCCCGCGGGATACGCGTGCGGCACCGACCTGCGGTGCCGGCAGCCGGGCGGCATGATGATCGCTGGCCCGTCGCTGGGGTTCGTCGCCGATCAGCTGGTCCTCGACGACGTCGACGGCGACGCGTTCACCGACGTCGTCAGCGCCGGCGGCTCGACCGTCGAGATCCGCTTCGGCTCGGCCCAGGCCGACCTCGCGGCGACGCTGGTGACGCCGGTGTCGACGCCGCCCGCCGGCCTCGCCACCGGGGATCTCGACGACGACGGCGACGGCGACGTGGTCGTCGCCACGGCGCCGGGGGTGCTGACGTTCCTCGGCGGCGGCGACGGCACCCTCGACCCGTTCGCGTACCCGCTCGCGGCGTTCGCGCCTGGCTCGTCGACGGCGTTCGGCCGCGCGGTCCAGGTCGACACGCGCGGCGCCGACGTCGATGACGAGATCCTGCTGGTGTGGGGCGACCAGATCGGCTTCCCGCTCGCGCCCGGGGCCGGCGTCACGGCGGTCACCGGGCTCCCCGTCCCGGGCGTGGGGCAGGGGCCGCCCGATCCCGACGTGTTCGACCTGCCGGCGCAGACGCTGTCGGTCGGCGGGCTCGCGGATCACCGCGACGTCGACGGTGACGACGACGACACGCTCGAGGTGCCGATCGGCTACGCGGGCGGGCGCGAGATCCACCTCCTGCAGGTGAGCGGCCCGACGGACGCCGCGCCGGCCCGCCCGCTCACCACCGACGCCTCGGGCCAGGTCGTGACGCTCGCCGCCGGCCACACGGTGCGCGGCGGCTCCGGCATCTTCCTCGGCTACTTCGACGACGACGGCTGCCTCGACCTGCTCGCGCACGTCGACACGCCGGTCGCGGCGGTCCAGCGCCTCGTCGTCGCGCGCGGCGTGCGCGTCGTCGACACCTGCACCGGCGCGCTCGCCGCGTCGGCCGACGTCGTGAACCTGTCGGACGACGAGCTCCGGCTGCTCGGCGTCGCCGACCTCGACGGCGACGGCACGACCGACGTCGTCACCTCGGTGGGCCTGTACCGGACCGAGCCCACCGACAGCTCGCCGGTCGAGCTCGTCCGGTTCCCCGAGGTGGTCAACGACGCCGTCGTGGTCGACGTCAACGGCGACGGTCGCCCCGACGTCGCCACGTTCCGCGAGGGCCGCCCCGACGTCGACGTCCTGATCAACGCCGGCGCGACGTTCAACCGGTTCGTCGTGCCGACGTCGGCGGCGGTGCAGCGGCTCGCCGCCGGCGACTTCGACGGGGACCTCGTCGCCGACCTGGCGATCGTCGAGGTCGACTCGTCGGGCGACGACGTCGCGTTCGCGGTCAGCGTGAGCTTCGGCGAGCAGCTCGGCGCCCCGTCGGAGGCGGTCGTGATGGACCGGCTGCCGGCGATCGGCGGGCTGGTCGCGGGCAAGGGCGCCGGGGCGGACGGCGCCGACGGCGTCGACGACCTGCTGCTGCTGCGCGACGCCGCCGACGCCGACGAGGTCGAGGCGACCGTGCTGTTCGGCTCCGGCGCGCGCGCGATGGTGTCGCCGCTGACGCTGCAGACCGAGCTCGCGGTGGGCGTGCAGCAGCCGCTCGCCGTCGCGCTCGGGCAGCTCGACGGCGAGGCGGGCCTGGACCTGTTCGCCGTCGGCAGCCGCGGCAGCGCGTTCGTCTACGCCGGCGACGGCACGGGCGGGTTCGCGCTCGCCGACGCGGCGGCGTGGCCGGTGACCGGGTTCCTCGTCGAGGACTCGCTGTGGGCGGCGGGTGACGTCGACGGCGACGGCCGCGACGAGCTCGCGGCGGCCGAGCGCCACACCGATCGCGCGTTCGTCGGGCCGGTCCGGGTGCTGCTGTTCGGCGCCGATCTGTCCGGCCTCGACGGACCGCTCGGCAGCTACGACATGCTGCGCGGGGCGCGCCGCCTCGCGTTCGACGATCTCGACGGCGACGGCGATCTCGACCTGCTGGTGGCGATCCTGGGCCGCCAGAGCGAGCGCGATCACGTCGTCGCGATCGGGTGGAACGACGGCGGCGCGATCGCGGCGCTGTCGGCGCTGCCGGACGGCGAGAGCTGCCACGACGCGGCGCGGATCCAGCTCGACGGCGACGCGTCGCCCGAGCTCGTCGCGCTGTGCGTCGAGGGCGGCCAGCTCGTCGCCCGCCGCTACGACGCGTCCGAGCCCGAGACCCTGCTGCCGTCGGGGACGATCGCCCAGGTCGCCGGCACCGTCGGCGCGCTCGAGGTCGGCGACGTCGACGGCGACGGGCTCGCCGACCTGCTCGTCGCGACGCGCGCCTCGGCCACGGTGACGATCCGCGTGTTCCTCCAGCTCGACCTCCACGCCCTGTGACGCAAAGGACCGCCATGCCCGCTCCCCGCTGGATCTCGCTCGTGTGCGCCGCGGTCGTCGCCGCGCTGGCGCTCGCGCCGGTGCCGTTCGCCGCCGCCGAGGACGACAAGAAGGCCGAGGCCGAGAAGTACTTCCGCGCCGGCGAGCGCGCGTACAACGCCGGCCAGTACCTCGTCGCGTCGCAGGCGTTCGAGGAGGCGTACGAGCTGCTGCCGGTCGCGGCGATCGCGTTCTCGACGGCGCAGGCGTACCGCCTGCTCTACGTCACCGACAAGCAGCCGGCGTACCTCAAGCGCGCGGTCGAGCTGTACCGGCTGTACGTCACGCAGCAGAAGGAGGGCGGGCGCGTGCCCGACGCGGTCGCGAGCCTGGCCGAGCTCGAGCCTCAGCTCGAGCGGATCGAGGCGGAGGGGCGCTCGACGGCGATGCCGATCATCACGCCGCGGACGCAGCTGATGATCTCGACCCAGGTCGACGGCGCGACGGGGACGGTCGCGGGGAAGTCCGGGCCGCTGCCGCTCACGGTCGAGCTCGCGCCGGGCGAGTACGTCGTCAACGTCGAGGCCGAGGGCTACTTCCCCAAGGAGCAGAAGGCGCGCGCGGTCGACGGCCAGTTCATCCTGGTCGAGGTCGAGCTCGAGCCTCGCCCCGCCGTGCTCGACGTCCGCACCGAGGACGGCGCGCGGATCGAGATCGACGGTCGGCCGTGGGGCGTGACCCCGCTCGCCCGCCCGATCGAGGTGCCCGCCGGCCGCCACTTCGTCGCCGTGACGCGGCGCGGGCGGGTCGCGTGGGCCCAGGAGATCGACGCCCGCCGCGGCGAGACGGTGGCGCTCCGCGTCGACCTGCAGGCGACCGGGCAGCGGCGCGCGGTGAAGTGGGTGTGGATCGGCGCGGGCGTGCTCGCCGTCGCGGCCGGCGGCGCCGGACTGTACGCGCTGGGCGAGCAGGGCAAGGCCGAGGACCTCGACGAGCTGCGGCAGACGTCGTCGATCACCGCGGCGCAGCTCGACGAGTACGTCGCGCACCGGGGCAACCGCGACGGCGGCGTCCGCGCGATGTGGGGGCTGGGCATCGCCAGCGTCGCGACCGCGACGGTCGGCACGCTGATGTACCTGTTCGACCGGCCCACGGCGGAGATGCCGCCGCCGAGCTTCGGCCCGCGCCCCGGCGCCGACGACGCCGGCCCGACGATCACGCCGTTCGCGGCGGCGGACGGCGCCGGCCTGATGGTGCAGGGGGGCTTCTGACCGCGCGCGTGGCGCCGGCAACGCTGCCGTGATATAGGCGCCCCCCTATGGCGTCTTCGTCGAAGCGGATCACCCAGGTCGGCGCGACCCTGTCCTTCGACAAGTTCTGGCAGTGGCTGCACGGCCACGTGAACTGCATCCTGCGCGCGGGGACACCCGAGGCCGTGCTGTTCGACCACGAGGACTTCCACTGGACGATCGCCTCCGAGGACGACCAGACGCACATCATCCAGCTCGCCCGCGGCAAGGAGCTGGTGGGCGAGATGGTCGTGTTCCCCAGCGAGATCGCGTACGTGCAGATGGAGCCGACCGAGCAGGACGGGGAGTGGGTGTTCGAGTGCGTGGTCGAGGGCGAGAACGCCCGCGAGGTCGCCTACCACTTCGTGATGGCCCACGAGTACGAGACGGTCGAGCACAAGACCGATAAGTGGACGCATTGAGCCACCTCCAGCGCCTTTTCGGCGCGGGACCCAGGCCGTGGGCGGGGGATCCTGTGACGGGTGGTCGGCGGAACGGCTTGACACCCCGGACGTGATCCAATAAATCTCGCGTCTCTTTACGAGCGCTCCATGCCCACCATCAATCAGCTGATTCGCCACGGGCGCGAGAAGGTGAGGACCAAGACGGCCTCCCCCGCGCTCAAGTCGTGCCCCCAGAAGCGCGGCGTCTGCACCCGCGTCTACACGACGACGCCCAAGAAGCCGAACTCGGCGCTGCGCAAGGTCGCGCGCGTCCGGCTCACCAACCAGATGGAAGTGACCTCGTACATCCCGGGCGAGGGGCACAACCTGCAGGAGCACTCGGTCGTCCTGATCCGCGGTGGCCGCGTCAAGGACCTGCCGGGCGTCCGGTACCACATCATCCGCGGCACGCTCGACACCACGGGCGTCGCGAACCGCAAGCAGAGCCGGTCCAAGTACGGCACCAAGCGCCCCAAGTGAGCCGGTAGGAGCGAGTCATGCCCCGCAAAGGTGAAGTTCCCAAGCGCAAGGTCCTGCCGGATCCGAAGTTCACGGACGCCCCGGCCGACGTCCGTCGTCGCATCACCAAGTTCATCAACGTGCTGATGCTCGACGGCAAGAAGGCCGTGGCCGAGCGCATCGTCTACCAGGCGCTCGACCTCGTCGCCGAGCGCGCGAAGGACGATCCGCTGAAGGTGTGGGAGCGCGCGCTGACGAACGTCCGCCCGCGCGTCGAGGTGAAGTCGCGCCGCGTCGGTGGCTCGACCTATCAGGTCCCCGTCGACGTCCGCCCGGACCGGTCGCTGGCGCTGGGCATGCGCTGGCTGATCTCGTACGCGCGCGACCGCAACGAGAACACGATGGTCGATCGCCTTGCCAACGAGATCGTCGACGCCGCGCAGAACCGCGGCAACGCGGTCAAGAAGCGCGAGGACGTGCACAAGATGGCGGACGCCAACAAGGCGTTCGCTCATTACCGCTGGTGACCCGCTGAGCCCAGGGCTCGAGCCGTAGAAGGAGGCGAGGACCGCGACAGGACATAGCCAGTGGGGCCCGACAGGCGACGGACATCCGTCGAACCGCCGGGCTGATCTCGGATCGCCGCCGTGCGCCGCTGGGCGCCGGACCCGATCCGCCGAGTCGGCCTCCGGCCGCTCGCGCCCGGCCCCGCACCTGTTCGCCCTCCTCGCCGACCTCCGCGCTCGAACCCTCTCATGGCCGGCCCGCTCCGCAACATCGGCATCCTCGCGCACATCGACGCGGGGAAGACCACGACGACCGAGCGCATCCTGTTCTACAGCGGGGTGATCTCCCGGCTCGGCGAGGTCCACGAGGGCTCCACCGTCACCGACTGGATGGAGCAGGAGCAGGAGCGCGGCATCAGCATCACCGCCGCCGCCACCACGTTCGGCTGGCGCGGCCACGCGGTGAACCTGATCGACACCCCCGGCCACGTCGACTTCACGGTCGAGGTCGAGCGCTGCCTGCGCGTCCTCGACGGCGCGATCGTCGTGATCGACGCCGTCGCCGGCGTCCAGCCCCAGACCGAGACGGTGTGGCGTCAGGCAGACCGCTACGCGGTGTCCCGGCTGGCGTTCGTCAACAAGTGCGACCGCCCGGGCGCGGACGTCCACGGCGTCGTCGCCGACATGGCGGCGCGTCTCGGCGCCCGCGCCGCGCTCGTCCAGCTCCCGTTCCACGACGACGCCGGCGCGCTCGTCGGTGTCATCGACCTGATCCGCCTGCGCCTGCGCGTCTGGGACGAGGCCAGCCTGGGCATGGTGTTCCACGACCGCCCGGTGCCGGCCCGCGCCGCGGCCGACGTCGCCGCCGCTCGCGAGCGCCTGTTCGACGCCCTCGCCGACGTCGACGAGGCGTTCCTGGCCGCGTACGTCGCCGCGGGGGACGCGATCGCGGTCGACGACGTCCTCGCCGCCCTGCGCCGCGCCACCCTGGCCCGGACGCTGGTGCCGACCCTGTGCGGCGCCGCCTTCCGCAACAAGGGTGTCCACGACCTGCTCGACGCCGTGGTCGAATACCTGCCGGGGCCGTCGGATCTGCCCCCCGTCGTCGGACGCCACCCGGACACGGGCGAGCCGCTGGCGCGCGCGGCCTCGGACGACGAGCCGCTGACCGCGCTGGCGTTCAAGATCACCCCGGGCGCCAGCTCCGGCGGCCACCTCACGTACCTGCGCGTGTACTCCGGCCGGCTGCGGGTCGGCCAGTCGGTGCTCAACGCGACCAAGGGCCGCCTCGAGCAGGTCGGTCGGCTGATGCGCATGCACGCCAACCACCGCGAAGAGGTGTCCGAGCTCTCGGCCGGGCACATCGGCGCGATGTTCGCCCGCGCCACCACCGGCGACACGCTGTGTGACCCGTCGGCGCCGATCCTCCTCGACGCGATCCGGTTCCCGGCGCCGGTGATCGGCGTGGCGATCGAGGCCGAGAGCGACGCCGAGCAGGAGCGCCTCGACGCCGCCCTGGCGCGCCTCGCCGCCGAGGACCCGACGTTCGACGTCCGCCTCGACCCGGACACCCGCCAGACCGTCATCTCCGGGATGGGCGAGCTCCACCTCGAGATCCTGGTCGACCGCCTGCGCCGCGAGTTCGGCGTGGCGGTGCGGGTGGGGACCCCCAAGGTCGCCTACCGCGAGACCGTCACCCACCGCGCCGAGGCGGAGCACGTCCGGCCCCGGACGGGCCCGGCGGCCGGGTTCGGGCACGTCCGCCTGGTCGTCGAGCCGACCGAGCGGGGCGCCGGCTACGTGTTCGAGGAGCGCGCCGACGGCGCCGTCCCCCGCCGCTGGGTCCCTGCCGTCGCCGCCGGCGTCGGCGAGGCGGTGGAGCGGGGCGTCCTGGCGGGCTTCCCGATGACCGATCTCCGCGTCAGCCTCGTCGGCGGCAGCGAGCACCCGGTCGACTCGTCCGACGGCGGCTACAAGGTGGCGGGATTCCAGGCGTTCGTCGACGCTGCGCGCGACGCCGGTCCGACCCTCCTCGAGCCGCTGATGGATGTCGAGGTCGTCACTCCGGATTCGTTCGTCGGCGAAGTGCTCGGCGATCTCCACGCGAGACGCGGAAAGATCACTGGAATTGCTTCGCGCCATGGTGTACAGACCGTCGCCTCGCTCGTCCCGCTGGCGGCGATGTTCGGCTATGCAACCGACCTTCGCTCGACGACGCAGGGCAGAGCGACCTACTCGATGCAGTTCAAGCAGTACACCGAAGTCCCGCACGGCATCCGCGACGAGCTGGTGAGTGCAGGCCGTTTCCGCGCCAGTGTCTGAGCGCCATCTGATCTGAATCCGACCGAATCCGATCGAATCCCAGGAGAGCCCAATGGCCAAGGAAAAGTTCGTCCGCAACAAGCCGCACGTGAACATCGGGACCATCGGTCACGTTGACCACGGCAAGACGACGCTGACGGCGGCGATCACCAAGGTGCAGTCGACCAAGGGGTTCGCGAAGTTCACGGCGTTCGACCAGATCGACAAGGCGCCGGAGGAGAAGGCTCGCGGCATCACGATCGCGACGGCGCACGTGGAGTACGAGTCGGACAAGCGGCACTACGCGCACGTCGACTGCCCGGGCCACGCGGACTACATCAAGA
>WYBA01000315.1 GCA_011526095.1 Myxococcales bacterium
ACGCGCCCGGCGCGGCGGCGGCGCTCGACGAGGCGCTCGCGACCGCGCCGACGCCGATGACCGCGCTCGACACCCAGCTCGTGCGCGCCGCGCGGGCGCCGCACGCGCTCGCCGGGGCGCCGCCCGGGCTCGAGCGGCTGATCGCCGCGCTGGGGTTCCGCGGCGCCCCGCGCTACCAGCTGCGCGGGCGCGACGGCCGCGTCGCCGCCGCGATCAGCGCGCGCGCGCCGGCCGGCGAGCACGACCTCGTCGTCGATCTGCCGCGCCACGCGATCGAGGCGCCGGGCAGCGGCCGCGGCCTGCGCGGGCACCCGGTGGCGTGCGCGCTGCTCGCGCAGCTCGTCGAGCACGACCCCGACGGGGTCGGCCCCGAGCCGCTCTACCGCGAGGTGTGGCGCGGCGCGGCCTACCACCCGCTGCGCCACCGCAACACCGTCTACGTCGGGATCAGCCGGCTGCGCCGCGCGCTGGCGCAGGTGCTGCCCGGGCGCACGGTGATCGAGACGACGCCGTCGGGCTGGCGGCTCGCGCCCGACGTCCGCGCCGTGATCATCGACGTCGCGCCGGGGGCGTGAGGCGCCCGCGTCACTCGCAGTCGCGGTACAGCCGGTCCGCCGCCGCCTGCATGTTCGCCGCGAGGAATGCGTTGCCCGCGGCGTTGGCGTGGATCGTGTCGCGCATGAACGGCGTCGTGCCCGGCGCGTAGTGCGGGCAGTCCGCGACGCCGACGTGGTGGCCGTGGCCGAGGTAGCCCTCGTAGTGGCGCGCGATGATCGCCGCGTCGCCGGCGTCGTTGGCGATCGACACGAGCGTGTCGTTGTAGTCGCGGATGATCTCGTGCTTGACCGCGCTGAGGTTGTACGGCGAGGCGGTGCACTCGTCGAACGGGCTGTACTGGGTGTTCATCAGCCAGGTCACCCCGTCGGGGAACCGCGGGTCGTCGGCGAGCGCGGCGATCGCCGAGGTCCACGTCTGGCGCATCTCGCCCTGGATCTGCTCCCACGCCTCGAGCGCGGCGTTGTCGCTGGCGAAGATGTACGGCGCGAGGTTGTTGCCGCCGAGGTAGGCGACGATCAGCGCCGGCCCGTCGCCAGCGGGGATGCCGGCGAGCTGGTCCTCGAGGTCGACCAGCTCGGCGCCGCCGACCGCGTGGTTCTCGTAGCTGGCGCCGGGGGCGTACTCGGCGATCACGTAGTCGGCGAGCTGCTTCGACACGCACGCCGCGTCGTTCGGGCCGCCGACGACGGAGCACGCGGTGATGCTGTCGCCGACGACGATGATCCGCTCCGGCGCCGGCTTGCACGCGCGCGCGGGCTCGGCGTCGGCCGGGCCGCCGGCGTCGGGGCGGGTGTTGTCGTCCGGCCCGGACGTGTCGTCGTCGTCATCGTTGCCAGGGGCGGCGTCGCCGCCGCCGCACGCCGCGGCCGTCGCGGCGCCGAGCAGCCAGGTGATCAGCAGGGTCCCACGCATGTGATTACCTCCTCGCCACCGGGGGTGGCGACGTGCGGCGGCGAGCCGCGTCCTCATCGCGGCGCCACGGTACGAGCCGCGATCGCGTTTGGGAAGCGCCGTGTGGCGACCGGGCCCGCGGCGTCTGCGCGCGGCGCGCGGCGACGACGCCAGGCGCGATCGAGGCTTGCGGCCGCCCCCGCCCGCCGACCGGCCGGTCATGTACAGACGATGTAAGCCACCGCCGAAGGTCGGCCTAGGCGAGCAGCGCCAGCAGGTCGTCGCGGGTGAGCGAGGCGGCGCGGTCGGCCTCGCCGAGCGCGGCGTCGGCGAGCGCGCGCTTCTGCGCCTGGAGCGCGAGGATGCGCTCCTCGACGGTGTCGCGGGCGACGAGCCGGTAGACGAACACCGGCTTGTCCTGGCCGATGCGGTGGGCGCGGTCCGCCGCCTGGTCCTCGACCGCCGGGTTCCACCACGGGTCGAGCAGGAACACGTGGTCGGCGGCGGTGAGGTTGAGGCCGGTGCCGCCGGCCTTGAGCGAGATCAGCATCACCGGTGGGCCCGCCGGATCCTGGAACCGCGCGACGACCTCGCCGCGGTTGGTCGTCTGCCCGTCGAGCCGGGTGTACGCGATCCCCTCCGCCTCGAGGTGCGGCTCGACGAGGTCGAGCAGCGAGGTCCACTGCGAGAACACCAGCGCCTTGTGGCCGTCGGCCGCGGCGTCCTCGAGCGCGCCGAGCAGCCGCGTCACCTTCGACGAGCCGTCGGCCGACTGCCCCGGGATCAGCGCCGAGTGGCACGCCGCCTGGCGCAGCCGCAGCAGCGCCTCGAGCGCGGCCATCACCGAGCCGCCGCCGCCGGCCTCGAGCAGCTGCAGGATGTCGCGCTGGGTCGCGGCGCGGATCGCGTCGTAGATCACGCGCTCGGCGTCGTCGAGCTCGACGTGGAGCACGCCCTCGGTGCGCGGCGGCAGCTCGGGCGCGACCTCGCGCTTGAGCCGGCGCAGCACGAACGGGCGGATCCGCTCGCGCAGCCGCGCCGCGGCGCCGGGCTCGCCGGCGGCGACCGGCGCGGCCCACCGCTCGGCGAAGTCGGCGCGCCCGCCGAGCAGCCCGGGGTTGGTGAAGTGGAGCTGGCTCCACAGCTCGTCGAGCCGGTTCTCGACCGGCGTGCCGGACAGCGTCACGCGCCAGCCGGCGCGCAGCCGGTACGCGGCGCGCGCGACCTGCGAGTCGGGGTTCTTGATGTTCTGCGACTCGTCGAGCACGACCGTGTCCCAGGTGATCGCGGCGAGCTCGTCGATGTCGTTGCGCAAGAGCGGGTAGGTGGTGAGGACGAGGTCGGCCTCGGGATCGATCGCGCGGCGCGCGCCGTGGTAGGTCGAGACCTCGAGGTCGGGGCGGAACCGCCGCGCCTCGTCCGCCCAGTTGAACACCACGCTGGTCGGCGCGACGACGAGCGTGCGGCCACGGATCGCGGCGAGCGCCTGCACCGTCTTGCCGAGGCCCATGTCGTCGGCGAGGATGCAGCCGAGGCCGAGGTCGCGGCAGAACACGAGCCAGTCGACGCCGGCGCGCTGGTACGGGCGGAGCAGCGCCGCGACCGTCGCGGGCACCTCGGCGTGCGGCAGCTTGTCGAACCCGGCGAACACCGGGCGCAGCCGCTCGACGTCGGCCGGCGGCGGGCGGTCGAGGTCCTCGCACAGCGCGGCGAGGTCGGGCAGGGCGAACAGCGGGACCGCGCCGTCGTCGCCGCGCGCGGCGAGCAGGTCGGCGACGCGCTGGCCGTGCTTGACCAGCCACGCCCGCGGCACGCGGCCCCAGCCGCCGCCGTCGAGCGGGACCAGCTCGGCGCCGACCTGCCACGCGCGGAGCACGTCCTCGGGGCGCGCGCGGCCGTCGCCGGTCGAGAACGTGACGTCGAACCGGCCGTCGTCGGTGTCGACCCGCGGCTCGAGCGTCGCCGCGGCGACGGCGCCGGCGGCGTGGGCGGCGTCGGCGTCGTCGCGCAGCCACGTGCCGAGGCGCGCGTGGAACGCGACCGCGTCGCGGCCGACCAGCTCGACGCGGCGCCCGGGCGCGAGGTCGAGGCGATCGCGCAGCCGCCACAGCAGCTCCTTCTCGGCGGCGAGGTCGCGCACCGGCAGGTCGCCGCCGAGGTGGGTGAGGTTGTCGCCGTCGACCCGCGCGCGCGCCGGCTCGCCGTAGACCAGCGTCGCCATCACCGACAGCTTGTCGCCCTTCTGGTTGACGTCGAGCGCGATGCGCGGGCGCTCGCCGCGGGTCAGCTGGGGCAGCTTGCGCGCGCGGCGCTCGATCGGGACGCGGCCCTCGAGCGCGGGCAGGATCTTGCCGAGCAGCTCGCCGAGCTGGTGCGCCGCGAAGCTGCGGGTCGCGGGCAGGCGGTCGAGGCGCCCGCCCTGCAGCTCGACCTCGCCGACCGGGCGCAGCACGTCGCCGCAGCGCACGACGCCGAGCGACACCACGGCCGTGACGTCCGGATCTCGGACGAGCGTGAGCGTCGCGCCGCCGCCGGGCGCGTCCTCGACGATCACCCGCGGCACGACCGGCTCGCCCGAGGCCTTGACCTTGGCCCCGCGCAGCGTGATGTCGGGCGCGTCGGCCAGGGCGGTCAGCAGCGTCGGCAGGCGGTCGGCGCTGATCGTGCCGGTGCGCGAGCCGATCAGCTGGTCGACCAGCAGGTCGGCCTGGGTGACGTCGATCGCCGGGCCGGGGACGCGGCCGGAGGCGATCGACGCGATCGGCGCGGGCAGCGGCTGCTCGGTCCCGTCGGGCGCGATCACGACGCGGCGGACGCCGAGCCCGCCAGGCTCGGGCTCGAGCCGGTACGCCATGCGGCCGCCGGCCCGGCGCGGCTCGGGCAGGGCGGTGCCGGCCTCGCGCGCCTGGGCCAGCGCGATCACCGCCGCGGCGACGTGGGCGCAGCACGACTCCTTGGTCGGGCACTCGCACTCCCAGTCGAGCTCGCGCGGGTAGAGGATGACCGTGAGCGCGGCGGGGCGCGTCGGCACCTTCACCTGGCACGAGATCTCGGTCTCCACGCCGGCGGCGTCGGTGGTGGAGGTCGCGCCGCGGACGAGGTCGTCGCGGACGAGCTGGACGCCCTGCGACCAGGCGCGCGACGAGCACGCCTCCTGGACGGCGGCGCGGAGCGCGGTGAGGGACGACGGAGCCAACGGGCTGAATTACCCCGGCTGGGTCCCATCATCAAGCGGCTCGGCGCCGGACCGAGCGCGTGCGACTCCGAGGACTTCCGTGTAAGGTCGGCTCCGATGGATCCGGTCGAGACGGGGGACGCCGACGCCGCCCTGGTGGCCGCGATCGCGCGCGGGGACCGGGCGGCGCTCGCCGCGCTGTACGACCGCCACGCCGGGCTGCTGCTGGCGCTCGCGCTGCGGATCCTGCGCGATCGCCGGGAGGCCGAGGACTTGCTCCACGACGTGTTCCTCGAGGTGTGGCGCGCGGCCGGCGACTTCGATCCGGACCGCGGCCGCGTTCGTACCTGGCTTGCCGTCCGCATGCGCTCGCGAGCCCTCGACCGTCAGAAGTCCGCCCGGATCTCCCGCAACGTGGGGGACGACGCGGTGATCGAGCGGATGGCCGCCGATGACGTGGTCGAGACCGGGCCGGACCACGGCCGGGTGCGGGCCGCGCTGGCCGCGCTGCCGGCGGAGCAGCGCCAGGTGATCGAGCTGGCGTACTTCGACGGGCTGAGCTGCTCGGAGATCGGCGAGCGCACCGGCACGCCGGTGGGCACGGTCAAGTCGCGGATGGCGGCGGCGATGGGCAAGCTGCGCGGCGCGCTCGACGCCGGCGGGGCGCGGTCATGACGCCGGCGGTTGGCCCCGAGCTGCTGGCGCTGCACGCGCTGGACGCGCTCGACGCCGACGACGCGGCGCGGGTCGAGGCGGCGGTCGCCGCGGATCCGGCGCTGGCGCGCGAGCTCGACGCGCTGCGCGCGGCCGCGGCGGCGATCGCGGGCGAGCTGCCGGTCGTGGCGCCGCCGGCGGGCGTGAAGGCACGGCTCGAGGCGTCGCTCGACGCGCTGACCCGTCCGGGGCGGCTCGATCGGTTCGCGGCGCGGCTGGCGGCGCTGTTCGACGTCACCGTCGACAAGGCGCGGATGATGCTGGCCTGGATCGATCAACCTGATCAGGCCGATCAGCCCGACGAGCCGGGGCGGTGGGAGGCGATGGCGCCGGGCGTGTCGCTGATGCACCTGCCGGCGGGCCCGGCGTGCGCCGGCGCGGACTGCGGGTTCGTGCGGCTCGAGCCGGGCGCGACCTTCCCGTGGCACGCGCACGACGGCGAGGAGGTGACGGTCGTGCTCCAGGGGCGCGCCCGCGACGCCGACGGCACCGCGCTGGCGCCGGGGGCCGAGGTGGTGCTCGGCGCGAGCACGGCCCACGACTTCCACGCCGAGGGCGAGGTGGGAGAGGAGCCCTACATCTTCGCCGTGCGCGTGTTCGGGGTGCGGTTCGACGTCGCGCGGCCTGCGTGAGGTCGCGGTCGGGAGCGGCGGCGGCGCGTTGAAACGAGCCGCGCGAGGCCGGTACAATCCACGTCGATGGGCCGCGAAGAAGGCATGCAGATCGTGGGGACGATCCGCAGTCTGGAGCTGCACGCGCTGGCGTCGAAGTTCCACGGCGTACCCGCGCGGCAGGTCGCGAAGCTGACGCTCGACATCGAGCGCGCGGTCGACGAGAACGACCACGAGATCAACGCCGAGAACCTCGCGGGCCTGCACTTCCAGGGCCCCGCCGAGCTCGTCCCGATCTACGCCGTCGGCGAGCGCGTGATGATCACGACGACCACGCCGAGCGGCATGCACATCGCGACGATCAAGCACGCCCCGCTGAGCTGACCCGGCCTGCCCACGGTGAGGTCCATGACATCCTGGCCGGGTGGCTGACACCTGTCCTGGCGTGAGCTCCATGACGTCCTGTCCGGGTGGCTGACACCCTGACACCCGGCCTGGCGTGAGGTCCATGACGTCCTGTCCGGGTGGCTGACACCCGGACACCCGGCCTGGCGTGAGGTCCATGACGTCTTGCCCGGGTGGCTGACACCCGGATTTGTGTCACGTCGTGAGACGGATGAACCTTGAATTGCTTTGTGACGGATATTTAGGCGTTGACTGCGTGACACGAGGTGGCCAGGATTGAGGCACAACGTGATACATGGCAGGCGGACATGAGTAACGAGCGCGATCGCGAGCGGCACGAGCGGGTCATCCACACGCGGGTGCCGGAGAGCCTGGAGGCCGAGCTGAAGGAGCGGGCCGAGGAGCTCGGCGTCTCGGTGTCGAACCTGGTCCGCAACGTCCTCAACCACGCGCTCGGCCTGGTCGACGGCGTCATCCGCGACAGCGAGCAGATCGCCCGCAGCGCACGCGATGGGATCGACGCCGGTGTCCGCGCGGCGCGCGGCGGACGGCCTCGCCCCGGCGCCGCCGCGCCGGGCCCGGCCACCGCTCGCGCTGCCGCGGTCGCCGACCTGGCCGACGAGCCCGCCATTCTCGGCTGGCAGAAGCTCGTGCTCGAGCGCAACGCGCTGTGCAGCCGCTGCAACGACATCCTGCCCCGCGGCACCGACGCCGCGTTCGCCGTCGTCGACGGCGCGTTCGCCGGCCCGCGGCCGGTCCTGTGCCTGCGGTGCCTCGACGGCAACTACCGCGCCCCGGAGGTTCGTGATGGATCCGACCATGAGTGACGACAACGCCGCCCCTCCGCCGCCGCCAGGCCCCGGGCCCGGCGCGCGCCTCGCCGACGTGCTGGCGAACGTCGCCGGCCTCGTCAAGAACGTCACCGCCAACGTCGGCCGCATCGCCGAGGACGTCGCGCGCGACGCCGGCGAGGTCGCGCGCGACGCCGAGGCGCTCGGCCGCGCCGCCCAGGCCCAGTGGTTCGGGCTGGTCGACGGCGCCCGCGCCACGCCGCGCCTCACCCGCGTCGTCGCCGCCGGCGCCAAGCTGCTCGCGCTGTGGCGCTGGCACCGCCTGCGCGCGCTCGCGCGCGGCGAGGATCCCGTCGACAACCCGGTGATCCACCGCGCGCTCGCCCGCGCCGCCTACGACGCGTGCGTCGAGCTGCGCGGCGGCATCCTCAAGCTCGGCCAGATCGCCTCGGCGCGTCCGGACCTGCTCCCCGCGCCGTGGATCGAGGAGCTGTCGAACCTGCAGGACCGCGTCCCGCCGGTCTCGACCGAGTCGATCGTCGCGCAGATCGAGGCCGAGTGGGGCGCCGCCGTCCTCGACAAGCTCGCGACGTTCGAGTCCACGGCGCTCGCCGCCGCCTCGCTCGCCCAGGTCCACGCCGCGACGCTGCCCGGCGCCACCGGGCCCGACGCCGCGCCGCACGTCGAGGTCGTCGTCAAGGTCCAGGTCCCCGGCATCGCCGACGTCGTCGAGGCCGACATCGGCGCGCTCCGCGTGCTCGCGCGCCTCGCCAAGGACATCGTCCCCGGCGTCGAGCTCGCGCCGATCGCCGCCGAGCTCGGCCGCGCGCTCGCCGAGGAGCTCGACTACCGCCGCGAGGCCGACAACCTCGCCGACTTCGCCGCCGCCGCGCGCGCCTCGGGCGACCCGGTCGTCGTGCCGCCGGTCGTGGCGTACCTGTCGACGGAGCGCGTGATGGTCATGGAGCGCGTCCCCGGCGAGCGCCTCAACGACGCGCTCGATCGCCTGACCGCCGCCGGCGACCTCGCCACCCGCGATCGCATCCTCGCGACGATCGTCGAGTCGGTGGCGCGCCAGGTGCTCGTCCACGGCGTCGTCCACGCCGACCCGCACCCCGGCAACTTCCTGGTCACGCCCGACGGCCAGCTCGCCGTGCTCGACTTCGGCTGCGTGCTGCGCCAGACGCCCGCGCAGCGGCTCGCGTGGGCGCGCCTGTTCATGGCGCTGATCGCCCGCGACGAGGCGCGCGCCGCCCACGAGCTCGCCGCGCTCGGGTTCGTCGCCGACGACGAGGCCGCGCTGCTCGGCCTCGCCGCGACGATCGTCGACGCGATGCGCCCCGGCGCCGACCTCGCGACGATCGACTTCAACGCGCAGCTCCAGCAGCTCACCGAGCGGCTCGCCGCCGCCGGCCGCGCCGGCGGCTCGATCCACGCGCCGCCGTCGTTCGTGCTGCTCGCCCGCGTCCTCGGCACGATCGCCGGCATGCTCGTGCGCTACCGCCCGAGCCTGCAGCCGTTCGCGCTGATCGCGCCGATGCTCGCGGTGGCCGCGCGCGCGGCGTGAGCCGGCGCCGCGCGCCTCGTCAGTCGACGACGCTCGCGTCTTCCTCGACCACGCAGCGCACCACCAGCTCGGTGTCCGCTGGCTGCGTGACCTTGTCGTCGCCGCCCCAGTTGAC
Source organism: Myxococcales bacterium (assembly GCA_011526095.1). Taxonomy (GTDB): domain Bacteria; phylum Myxococcota_A; class Polyangia; order Haliangiales; family Haliangiaceae; genus WYBA01. Next base: position 8,828 of record WYBA01000315.1, read on the forward strand.
CTGCACCGCGAGCTGAGACGGCCAGTCGCCGCACTCCGCCGGGCCGGCCTTGATCGCCCAGCACGGGCCGTCGACGTCCAGCACGTGGTTGGGGTTGGCGCACGCCTCCATTGGCGTCTCGCGCCCGAGCGCGTCGACCGCCGCGACCTCGCACGCGGTCTGCATCCCCGGCTCGTGCGGCTCGACGTCGAGGATCCGACCCTCGAGGCAGCGGTGGCCGAGCGAGCGCCGCAGGTCCCGGCTCGCCGCCGCGCCCGCGTCGGTGAGCCGCGGGCCGATCGCCAGCCCGGCGAGCGCGCCGGTGGTGTCGACCTCCGCGCCGCACAGCCCGGTCACCGAGCCGCCCGCGCGCGCGGCGAACGCGCCGACCCGGACGCCCGGGTAGAGCTGCAGGTCCGTCTTCGACTCGGTGCACGCCGGCGCCAGCGCGAGCTGGCCGCCCGCGTCGGTGACGACCACGCGCTCCGGATCGCCGACGACCGCGGCGACCGCGAGCTGCCGTCGCCCCGGAGCGAGCCGGTCGAGCAGCTCCACCTGAGCGTCGACGTCGGCGAGCGTGATGCTCGACGCGCGCGGCGTGCACCCGTGCTGCGCGCCGATCGACACGTCGTCGCCGTCGCACACGACGCCCTCGCGGAAGCACCGGAAGTCGACCGTGTCGCCCGACGGTTCCCAGAACGTCTGGCTGCGCACCGAGCAGTCGTCGCCGCCGCCGACCATCACCACCCCGAGCGCCGCGGCGTCGCGCCGGAACCCGTCGTTGAGCGGCTGGTCCGCGTCGAGCGCCCGCGCCAGCGCGGCCAGCGGCTGCTCGATCGGGCACCCGCCGTCGCCGAGCAGCGCGAGCCGGGCGAACGGCAGGTCCGCCGCCGCGGGAGCCGCGGGATCGACCTGCACCCACCGCGCGCCGTCCGCCGTCGTCGCGAGCGCGCCGTCGTCGCCGCGCTCGGTGCACGCCGCCAGCTCGCCCGCCATCTCGCCCGTCATCTCGCTTGCCGCCGCGCCCGCGCCCAGATCGCTCGACACCACGCCGATCCGCACGTCGGGGAACCCGCCCTCGGCGAACTCGAGGTGGCCGCGGATCCGCTGCCACATCGTCGCGAGGTGCTCCTGCACCAGCGGCATGTCCTCGGTCGCGTCGACCACGAACAGCAGGTCGAGCTCGTGGCGGAACGCCGGCGGGACCCGCGCGACCTCGGCGCTGTCGAGCTCGTCGCGCCCGACCGCCGTCTCGATCACGCAGCCGGCCGCCCCGAGCGCGACCCCGCCGAAAATCCCCGCCGCGGCCACCGCCCGCAGGGGCGATCGCACGGCTCCCGGTCGGCGGGGCGACGGGCGGACGGACACGCGACCTGCATTGTGGCCAATCCGCGGCGCGTCCGTGAGGGAAAGAGCTGGCACTGGCGCCGAGGACGCCAAGTCCGCATGATCGGTTGCATGATCCGGGTCATGTGGACTCCCGAGGCCTACCTCCGCGCGCTGCACTTCGCGTCCGAGCGCCACGCCGGCCAGCTGGTCCCGGGCACCTCTCACCCGTACCTCGTGCACCTGGTGTCGGTCGCCGCCGAGGTGATGCGCGGCGCCGCGCTCGAGCCGCTCGACCGCCCTGACCTGGCGGTCACGTGTGCGCTGCTCCACGACGTCGTCGAGGACACGCCGACGCCCGTCGCCGACGTCGCCGCCGCGTTCGGCGACGACGTGGCGCGCGGCGTGTCCGCGCTGTCCAAGGATCCGGCGCTGCCCAAGGACCAGCAGCTCGCCGACAGCCTCGCCCGGATCCGCGCGTGCCCGCGCGAGGTGTGGGCGGTCAAGCTCGCGGATCGCATCACGAACCTGCAGCCGCCGCCGGCGCGGTGGGACGGCACCAAGCGCCGGCGGTACCAGCACGAGGCGCGCGAGATCCACGCCGCGCTCGGAGCCGGCCACGGTGTCCTCGGCGCGCGCCTCGCGCACATGATCGAGGCGTACACCGCTCATCTCGATCCGGCGTGACCGCACGCACCAAAGTTCTGGCTTCCCCCGGCGCGAACTTCGCCAATACTGGATCGCATGAGCGCCTCGCTGCCTCCCGCCCGGGTCATCCGCCAGGCCGGCGGCCGGGTCGCTCCGCCTCGCATCCCGCTGCGCGTCCGCCTCGAGCGCGCCCGCCCGGTCGCCCGGCGCGTGGTCGCCCCGCTCAAGCTCGGAGTCCTCTACGCGATCGCGTTCTGGCCGCTCACCGCCGTCGTCCTGTTCGCGAGCGCGATGATCCTCGTCGCCGGCAACGCCGCCGGCCCGTGACGCCCCGGGCCGCCGTGCTAAGCACGCGGCGATGGACGCGCACGCGCTGATCGCCCGCTACTACGCCACGTTCAACGCCACCGGCAACGCCACCGGGAACGCCGGCGACCGCGAGGCGTTCCTCGCGATGCTCACCGACGACGTCGCCCACGACATCAACCAGGGCGGCCGCGAGGCCGGCCGGGACGCGTTCCGCGCGTTCATGGCGCGCATGGACCGCTGCTATCGCGAGCAGATCACGGACGTCGTGACGATGGCGTCGGCCGACGGCGTCCACGCCGCGGCGACGTACGTCGTCCACGGCACGTACCTCGCCACCGACGACGGCCTGCCCGAGGCGCGCGGCCAGACGTACACGCTGCCCGGCGGCGCGTTCTTCACGCTGCGCGACGGCCAGGTCGCGCGCGTCGCCAACTTCTACAACCTGCAGGACTGGCTGGCGCAGGTAGGCGCGGGCGCGTGACGGTCACCGTCGAGCGCGTCGTCGGGGCCGACGTCGCGGGGCTCGTCCCGGCGCTGGCGCGGCTGCGGATCGCCGTGTTCGCCGAGTTCCCTTACCTCTACCTCGGCACCGACGCCTACGAGCGCGACTACCTCCAGACCTATGTCCGGTGTCCGGACGCGGTGGTCGTCGTCGCGCGCGACGGCGAGCGCGTCGTCGGCGCGTCGACCGCGCTGCCGCTGACGGCCGAGCCCGACGAGGTGCGCGCGCCGCTCGTCGCCGCCGGCCTCGACCCGGCGGCGTTCCTCTATCTCGGCGAGTCCGTGCTCGATCCCGCCTATCGCGGGCGCGGCCTCGGCCACGCGTTCTTCGACCACCGCGAGGCGCACGCGCGCGCGCTCGGCCTGCCGCGCACCTGCTTCTGCGCGGTCGAGCGCCCGGCGGATCACCCGCGGCGCCCCCCCGACTACCAGCCGCTCCGCGCGTTCTGGCAGCGCCGCGGCTACGTCCGCCACCCCGAGCTGGCGACGACGTTCTCGTGGCGGGACCTCGACGAGCCGGCCGAGACCGCCAAGCCGATGGTGTTCTGGCTTCACGAGCCGTGACCACCGGGGTAACGTCCCGTTACCATCGGCCGCGGTGACCGCCTGGCACATCAGGTGGTTACGCGGGCACGGATGTTGATGAGGAGCCACCCGTGACCCGCGTCCTCGTCGTCGACGACGATCGCTCGATTCGCCGCACCCTGGAGAAGTTCCTGGTCGGCGAGGGCTACGACGTCGCCACCGCCGGCGACGGGCACGAGGCGATGCGCGCCGCGCCCGGCGCGGACGTCGTGCTGCTCGACCTCGGGCTGCCCGGCGCCGACGGGTTCGAGGTGCTCACCGCGATCCGCGCCGAGCCCCACCCGCCGCCGGTCGTCGTGATCACCGCGCGCGAGGACATGCAGTCGACCGTGCGCGCCGTGCAGCTCGGCGCGTACGAGTACCTGGTCAAGCCGCTCGACATCGACCGGCTGCGGCTCGTCGTCAAGCGCGCCGCGACCGCGCGCGACGCCGAGCGCGCGCTCGATCAGTTCGTCGCGCGCGAGAGCGAGAGCTACCAGGTCGGCAACATCATCGGGCGCAGCGCCGCGATCCGCGAGGTCTACAAGCAGATCGGCGCGGTCTCGACCAGCCGCGCCTCGGTGCTCGTGCGCGGCGAGAGCGGCACCGGCAAGGAGCTGGTCGCCCGCGCGATCCACTATGCCTCGGCGGATCGCGACCGGCCGTTCGTCGCGATCAACTGCACCGCGTTCGCGCGCGAGCTGCTCGAGAGCGAGCTGTTCGGTCACGTCAAGGGCGCGTTCACCGGCGCGATCGCCGACAAGCTCGGACGGTTCGAGCTCGCCGGCGCCGGGACGCTGTTCCTCGACGAGGTCGCCGAGCTGCCGGTCGACCTGCAGGCCAAGCTGCTGCGCGTGCTGCAGGAGCGCACGTTCGAGCGCGTCGGCGACAGCCGCCCGGTGCCGCTGCGCGCGCGCGTGATCGCCGCGACCCACCGCGACCTCGACGCGATGGTCGAGGCCGGCACGTTCCGCGAGGACCTGCTGTACCGGCTGCGCGTCGTCGAGCTCCACCTGCCGCCGCTGCGCGACCGCCGCGAGGACCTCACGCTGCTGGTCGAGGGCCTGCTCGCCAAGATCAACCGCGACCTGCACAAGCACGTGCGCGTCGTGCCGCGCGAGACGATGGCCGCGCTCGAGGCGTACCCGTGGCCGGGCAACGTGCGCGAGCTGGAGAACGCGCTGACCCGCGCCGTCGTGCTGTCGCAGGGCGAGGTGCTCGAGGCGCGTCACCTGCCGTTCGCACCCGGCGGCGCCGGCGCGCCGGGCCCCGGCCCGCGCCGCGCTCACCCGCCGACCGAGCCCGAGCTGGTGCCGCTGCGCGAGGTCGAGCGCCGCCACGTCGAGCGCGTGCTCGCCCACACCGAGTGGAACAAGCGGCGCGCGTGCGCCGTGCTGGAGATCAGCCGCCCGACGCTGGATCGCAAGATCGACGAGTTCGGGCTGGTGCGCCCCGAGCGCGCGCGCGGGGGCGCCGGAGACGACGAGTGAGCGCGGGCCTGCTGCACCTGCTGATCGGCTCGCTCGGCGTCGCGTTCGCGACGTTGATCCTGCGCGCCGATCCCAAGCGGTGGGACAACCGCGCGTTCGCGGTGCTGGGCTACCTCGACGCCGCGATGGCGCTGTTTCGCGGCGTCGCCGCGTCGTCGGGCGCGGACATCTCGGACCGCACGGTGATGGTGCCGTGCGCCGGCATGGCGCCGCTGCTGGCGTGGGCGTCGATCGAGTTCGCCTACTCGTTCCCGTTCAGCCGCCGGCTGTCGTGGGCGTGGCGCGTGCCGCTGCTGGTCGCGACGGCCGCGGCGATGGTCCTGGTGTGGACGCTGATCGGCAACGAGATCGCGATGCTCGTCGTCAACTTCGCGTTCTTCGTCCCGGCGAGCGTGATCATGCTCGCGCTGCTCGTCCGCAACCTGCTGCGCGTCGACGGCGAGCGCCGCGCCGGCGTGCGGCTGGTCGTGCTCGCGCTGGCGCTGCGGTGGATCGCCGCGAACGTGCTGTACTCGCTCCACCCGTTCGTCGCGCACGACACGTGGGCGCTGCTGCTGTGGATCGACTCGACCGTGATCGTGATGGCGTCGTTCATGCTGATCGGCTCGGCCAACGTCCGGTCGAACCTGTTCACGATGCGCAGCGCGATGGGCGAGCTCGCGCTGGAGAGCGCGTTCGTCGTGGCCGGGCTGGTGCTGACCGCGGCGGCGGTCGACTCGGCGCTCAAGCTCGCCGACCTGTGGCCGAAGGTCGAGCGGCCGCTGCTGATGGTGGCGACGCTGGTGCCGCTCGCGGTCTTCATGATCGCGGCGCGGGTGCGGCCGCGGCTCGAGGCCGGGTTCGACCCGCGCCGCGCGCTGCGCCGCGAGGTGCTCGACCGCGTGCTCCAGCCCGGCGACGAGCCGGGCGATCCCGACGACACCGCGGCGGTCGCGTGCCGCACGCTGATCGAGGTCAACGCCGGCGGCGAGGCGCGGTTCGTCCGCGACGCGCTCCCGCCCGACGCGCCCGACGCGCTGGTCGCGCCGGTGCGGCGCGGCGAGCGCACCTACGGCGCGCTCGTCGTCACCGGCGGGGTCCTCGACCGCGAGACCGCCGCGGCCTCCACCGCGCTCGCCGACCTCGTCGTCCGCGCGTTCGAGCACCGTCGCCTGCTCGGCGAGCTCGAGGAGTCGCGCCGGCTCGCCGCGCTCGGCGCGTTCGCCGCGGCGATCGCGCACGACATCCGCACGCCGCTGACGTCGGTCAAGATGAACGTCCAGATCCTGCGCGGCAAGGTCGCGCTGCCCGCCGACGACATGGAGTACTTCGAGATCGCGCTCGACGAGCTCGATCGCCTCGAGCGCCACGTCAAGGAGCTGCTCGACTACGCCAAGCCGCTCCAGCTCCACCGCGAGCCCGTGACCGTGCGCGAGCTCGCCGACGACGCGGCGCGCGCGGTGGAGCCGGTCCTCGCCGAGCGCGGCGTCGCGGTGCGCACCGCCCACGCGCCCGACCTGCCGCCGGTGTCGCTCGACCCCCACCGGCTGCGCCAGGTGTTGTGCAACCTGCTCGACAACGCCGCCAAGGCGTCGCCGGCCGGCGCGACGATCGAGCTGCGCACCCGCGCCGACGCCGGCCGGGTCGCGATCGACGTCGTCGACACCGGCGCGGGCATCGCGCCGGCCGACCTCGGCCGGATCTTCGAGCCGTTCTTCACGACCCGCCCCGACGGCACCGGCCTCGGCCTCGCGATCTGCCAGAAGGTGGTCAAGGCCCACGCTGGCGAGATCCACGTGTCCTCGGTCCCCGCCGCCGGCTCGACGTTCACCGTCCTGCTGCCGGCCTGAGGGCGCCGCGCGGCGGCGCCGCGGCGCACGCCTCGTTACCATTCGCAGGTAACGCCTCGTTACCGTGGCCGCCCGGGCCGCGCCGGAAGTGGCCGGAACGACTCGCGGCGCCGCCGGCACGCCGGGTGCTCATGGGTTCCTCGCATGTGGAACCTGGCCCGCAAGATCCTGCTGCACGACCGCATCAAGTTCGCGGTCGCGGCGGCGGGCGTGTCGATCAGCGTGATGCTGGTCCTGGTCCAGATCGGCCTCTACCTCGGGTTCATGCAGAACGCGTCGAACCTGATCGATCACAGCAAGGCCGACGTCTGGGTGGTCGCGGAGGGCAGCGAGAACTTCGACTTCTCCGGGCCGATCGACGAGCGCGCGGTCTACAAGGTGCTGTCGACGCCCGGCGTCGCGCGGGTCGAGCGGATGCTGCTGGCGTTCGGGCAGTACCGCAACGCCGACGGCGGCCAGCAGGGCGTGCAGGTCGTCGGGATCGAGCCCGGCGCGACGATGCTGGCGCCGTGGAGCCTGGTCGGCGGCGACGCGGCGCGGATCCACGAGCCGGGCAAGATCTCGGTCGACGTCACCGAGTTCGCCAAGCTCGGGATCGACCAGGTCGGCGCGCGCCGCGAGATCAGCGGCGCGCGGGCCGAGGTCGTCGCGCTGACCCGGGGGATCCGCAGCTTCACGACCTCGCCGTTCGTGTTCACCAACCTCGACACGGCGCGCGCGTACACGAACTTCCCGGCGGACAAGATGACGTTCGTCCTGGTCGAGGCCGAGCCCGGCGTGTCGCCCGAGACGCTGGCCGAGCGGCTGTCGAAGCTGCCGAACCTCGACGCGTACACGACGCCGACGATGTCGGCGCGCGCGCGCCACTACTGGTCGTCGCGCACCGGCGTCGGCGCCGGGTTCTTCACGACCGCCGCGCTCGGCGTGATCGTCGGGCTCGTCGTCGTCGGGCAGATCCTCTACAACGGCACGCTCGAGCACCTCAAGGAGTACGGGACGCTCAAGGCGATGGGCGCGCGCAACGGCGCGATCGTTCGCGTCATCCTCTACCAGGCGGTGATCTCGGCGGTGGTCGGGTTCGTCCTCGGCGGCGGCCTCGCGGTCGCGTCGCGGGCGGCGATGACCAAGGCCAACCTCACCGTCCTCTTGACGCCTGACCTCGTCGGCGCGACCGCGGTGCTGACGGTGGTCATGTGCTGCGTCGCCGCGCTGCTCAGCGTGATCAAGGTGCTGCGCCTCGACCCCGCGTCGGTGTTCAAGGGCTAGCCCGTCACCTCCATCCCACCAGCCACGGAGCCAGACCTCATGTCGAACCCGACCGCCACCCCGGTCGCCAGCCTCGCCGCGATCTCCAAGACCTACGGCGAGGGCGAGATGGCCGTCACCGCGCTGTCCGACGCCGACCTCTCGATCTACCCCGGCGAGATCCTGCTGATCGAGGGCCCGTCCGGCTCGGGCAAGACGACGCTGATCTCGATCCTGGGCCTGTTGCTCAAGCCGACGACCGGCGCGGTGTTCGTCGACGGCCGGGACGTCACCGCGCTGCACGAGCGCGAGCTGCCGGCGATCCGCGCGCGCCACTTCGGCTTCGTGTTCCAGGGCTTCAACCTGTTCCCGGCGCTGACCGCGCTCGAGAACGTCGCGCTCGCGATCAAGATGAAGCACCCGCGGGCGAAGGACGCGGAGCTGCAGTCGCGGCGCCTGCTCGCCGCGGTCGGGCTCGAGACGCGGATGCACCACCTGCCGGCCAACCTGTCGGGCGGCCAGAAGCAGCGCGTCGCGATCGCGCGCGCGCTCGGCGGCGACCCGACGATCATCCTCGGCGACGAGCCGACCGCCGCGCTCGACACCAAGACCGCGCTCGGCGTGATGGAGCTGCTGCGCGGGCTCGCGACCGAGCAGGGCCGTGCCGTCGTCGTCGTCACCCACGATCCCCGCCTCGAGCGGTTCGCCGACCGCGTCGCCCGCGTCGAGGACGGCCGCGTCGTCGCGGTCGAGACCATGCGCCACGCCGCGTGAAGAGACCCCCCTCGCGTTCGCCACAGGAGACCGCCATGACCCGCACCCGCAAGCTCGTCCTCACCCTCGCCGCCGCCGCCGCGCTCGCCACCGGCGCGGCGTGGACCGTCCTCGACGCGCGCGACGCGCGCGCCACCCCCACCGCCGCGCGGGCTCCGGCGCCGCTCGTCGCCCCCGGCCTGGTCGAGGCGCGCGGCGATCGCGTCGAGACCGGCTTCGAGCAGGCCGGCCGGATCGCCGAGCTGCTCGTCGACGAGGGCGACCGCGTCGTCGCCGGCCAGGTGCTGGCGCGGCTCGACGATCGCCTCGCGCGCGCCCGCGTCGCCCGCGCCGAGGCCGCGGTCGCGGCCGCCGAGGCGCGGCTGCGGCTCGCCGAGCGCGGCGCGCGCCGTCAGGAGATCGACGCGGCGGCCGCCGAGGCCGACGCTGCGGCGGCGCAGGCGTGGGAGCGTGGCGTCGCGCGCGACCGCGCCGAGCGGCTGCACGAGCGCAACGCCGACGCGATCCCGCTGGCCGAGGTCGACACCGTGCGCGGCGCGGCGCAGGCGACCGAGGCGCAGGCGCGCGCGGCGCAGGCACGCCTGGCGCTCCTGAAGAAGGGCACCCGCGGCGAGGTGATCGCCGAGGCGCGCGCGGCGCTCGCCGCGGCCGAGGCCGAGCTCGCCGAGGCGCGGGTGTACCTGTCGCAGATGGAGCTGCGCGCGCCGGCCGACGGCGTCGTCGTCCGCCGGCTGCACGAGGTCGGCGAGCAGGTGTCGACGATGCCGCCGCAGACCGTGCTGGTGCTGGCGGACCTGTCGCGCCTCGAGCTGCGCGCCGAGGTCGACGAGGTCGACGTCGCGCGGGTGGCGGTGGGGCAGGTCGGGTACGCCACCGCCGAGGCGTTCGGCGACCGCCGGTTCACCGGCAAGGTGACGCAGGTCGTGGCCGAGCTCGGCCGCAAGACCCAGCGGCTCGACGACCCGCGCGCGCGCGTCGACACCCGCGTGCTCGAGGTCGTGTTCACGCTCGACGAGCCGGGCGCGCTGCCGCTCGGGCTGCGGATGGACGTCCACCTCGAGCCGCTGGCGGTCGCGGCGGACGCCGCGTCGGACACGGCGACGGCGGAGGTGAGGTGATGCGGCGCGCCCGGTGGATCGCGGCGGCCCTGACCGCCGCGGCGATGGTGGCCCCGGCGCCCGCGATCGCCGACGACGGCGCCGCCCCGCCGACGCGGCCGGCGACGCGGCCGCCGACGCGGCCGATCGACCTGCAGACCGCGGTCGCCACGGCGCTCGGGCAGAACGATGTCGTCGCGGCGGAGCGGGTCGACGTCGAGATCGCCGCGGCCGAGGCCAGCGCCGCCGCCGGCGCCGACGACCTCGTGATCGAGGCCGCCGCGACGGGGCTCACCCGCGACACCGAGCCGGTCGCGGGGCCGTTCTTCCAGGAGACGGAGCTCGATGCGCTGTCCATCTCGGCCGGCGTGTGGAAGCCGCTGTCCACCGGCGGGCGCGTCGGGCTGCAGCTGCGCGATCAGGTGTCGCGCACGGTGATCCGGATCGAGACCGCGCCGGGGATGGCGACCGACATCGACACGACGGTCCATGGCCCGCGCGCCGAGCTGGTCTACGTCCAGCCGCTGCTCGCCGGACGCGGCCGTCGCGCCGCGCACGCCGAGCGCCGCGCCGCCGCCGCGCGGCGCGACGCCCAGGGGCAGGAGGCGCGCCGCGCCGAGGCGATCACCGTCCGCGACGTCACGGTCACGTACTGGGAGCTCGCCTACGCCGCGCGCGCGATCGCGATCCACGACAGCGGGCTGGCGCTGGCGCGCGAGCAGCTCGCGATCACCCAGGCGCGCGCCGAGGTCGGCAAGGCCAGCGCGCTCGAGGTCCAGGCGGTCGAGCAGGCGATCGCCGCGCGCCAGGCGGCGCGGCTGGCGGCGCGTCAGGCCGAGGTCGAGCGCGCGCTCGAGCTGCGCGTGCTGCTCGCGCTCGAGGACGGCGATCCGCGCGCGCTCGCCGCCGCCGACGCGCTCGACGCGCCGGTGACCGCGCCCGCCGCCGCCGGCGCGCTCGAGCGCGCGCTCGCGCACTCGCCCGATCTGCGCGCGATGGACGCCCACGCCGCGGCCGCCGGCGTCGAGCTGGCGTTCGCGGCGCAGGCGACCGAGCCGTCGCTCGACCTCGTCGTCCGCGGCGGCCCGGCCGGCAACGCCGACACCGCGTCCGACGCGTTCGCGCAGCTCGGCCAGTTCGACTCGTTCGAGGCGTCGGCGACGCTCAGCTTTCGCATGCCGCTCGGCAACCACGCCGCCGAGGGCCGCCGCGACGCCGCCCGCGCCCGCGCCCGCCGCGTCCAGCACGGCGCCGAGGCGCTCCGCGGCGAGCTGATCGCCGCGGTCCAGCGCGCGCTCGACGGCGTCGAGCTCACCGCGCAGCGGATCGACGTCGCGGCCCAGGCGGCGCGGCTCGCGCGCGCCAACGTCGCGCTCGAGCAGGACCGCTGGGCCCAGGGCGCCGGCACCAACTTCGACGTCATGGCGCGCCAGGACCAGCTCACCGCCGCCGAGGCCGCGCTCGCCCGCGCCCACGCCGATCACCGGATCGCGATCGCCCACCTGGCGTACCTGACCGGCGACTGACGGCGGCCGATCAGGTCGCGGGGCGCTCGATCGCGCCCTGCAGCCCGGTGCGGACGAAGCCGAGCCGCGCGTAGATCCGCTCGGCGTCGCCGTCGGCGTCCGCGACGATCAGCAGGCGCGCGCGCGGGTGGCGCGCCGCGCCCGCGGCGTAGGCGGCGCTGCACAGCGCGGCGGCGATCCCCCGCCGCCGCCACGCCGCGTCGGTGATCACCTCCTCGACGCGCAGCCAGTCGGGCGCCTCGTGGATCAGGCAGGTCGCGACCATCGCGTCGCCGATCCACGCGCCCCACGCCCGCACGCCCAGCCCCGCGCGCGCCAGATCGCGGTACGCCGCCATGTGGGTCCGCGCGAACGCCGCGTACGCCTCTCCCAGCGGGGCGCCGTCGGCGACGTGCAGCGCGGTGAGGTCGCGCCACCCGGCGTCGTCGTCGGCCGCGACCTCGCCGAGGCGCACGCCCTCGGGCGCGTCGACCGCGCGCACCGCGTCCGCGGTCATCACGGCGCGCACCCGCTCCGCCGGCCCCAGGTCCGCGCCGACCGGCACCTCCCACTGGATCAGCAGGCGCGCGATCGCGACGTCGGCGAGCTCGCGGCGGCACGTCTCCAGCCACGCCTCGACCTCGTCGGCCTCGGGCGGCGCGTCGAGCGACAGCTGGTTGCCCTCGTGGTAGCTCGGCCGCGTCGGCGTGCGGATCACGCGGTAGCGGCCGCGCTCGACGACCCGCGTGCGCGGCCCGCGCAGCCGGTCGTCGGTGACCGCCGCCGGCAGGTCACGGCCGCGCGTCACCGCTCACTCCTCGTCGAGCGGCATCGCCTGCAGCGTGCGCGGCAGGTCGAGCAGCGTCTCGTTGGGGGAGCCGACCAGCATCGCCGGCGACACGTCCGACAGGCCCCACGGCTCGACCCGGCCCGCGGTCACCGCGAACGCGCCGCCGTCGATCCGTCCGACCACGCCGAACCCGCTCTTCATCGGGACGCGCGCCGTCTCGATCACCAGGTCCGGCAGGTGGCTGACGTCGATCTCGATCAGCCCGCGCTCGCACGTGAGGACCAGCCGGTACGCGAGCACGCGCCGCTCGAGCAGCAGCACGTGGCCCATCTCGCTCTTGAACACGTTGTGCCAGCCCTCGCGCAGCTTGCCCTGCGCGACCTGCGGCAGCTCGACGTGGTAGAGGTTCGGCTCGTCGATCTTGCGCGCCAGGATCCCCGACGTCGTCACGACGCAGTCGACGAACCCCGAGGCGTGCAGGTCGATCACCGGCGACCGCGGGTCGACCGTCCACCACGATCCCGGCTGGTGCGAGGTGCAGCCGAGGAACACGTTGCGCGCGCTCGACCCCTTGAGCCACTCCGAGATCGCGCACGCGACCTCGGGCGCCGAGCCGGTGTCGCCGAGGCGGCGGTCGCCGTTCCACAGCACGCTGTCGCCCGGCAGGCGGTGGACCGAGTCGAAGTGGAAGTACCGGCCCTGCCACGGCGGCTCGAGGCTGAGCTTGTCGCCGACGCGGACGTTGGCGACGGCGTCGAGGTCCTCGGGCACCGCGATGTACGTCTCGCCGCGCGGATCCAGCGCGACGAACAGGATGCCGCGCGGGGTCAGGCCCTTCTTGCGCAGCTCCTTGAGGCCGAGGATCACGGCCGCCGGGTCGCGGTAGTGGTAGACGCGGGTGGCCAGCATCGGGGCCCGCGGACCCTACACAGCCGCGCCGCGAATGTCACGTCCGCGCGCGGCGCCTCCCTCGGCCGCGCGCGGCCGGCCGGGGCAGCGGGGCCAGCCGCGGCGCCGTCGCCAGCAGCAGCTCGCGCAGCGCCGCCGCGGCCGGCGGCAGCCGGTCGACCCCGCGGTGACGCAGGATCAGCCGCCGGCTCAGCGGGGTCCAGCTCTGCGGCACCTCGACCAGCGCGCCGGTGCCGAGGTCGGCCCGCACCGACGCCCGGCTGACCAGCGCCAGGCCGATGCCGGCGCGGACGTTGCCCTTGATCGCGGCGATCGACCCCAGCTCCATGACGATCCGGTCAGCCGGGACGTGGCGCAGCAGCATCGTGCGCACCGGCGAGCCGGTCGCGAACGTGACCCACACGTCGCGCTCGGCGGCGGGGCCGGGGCCGCCCACGACGATCAGCTCGTCGTCGAGCCACGGGTCGGACGAGCCGGGCGGGCCGGGCAGGGCGCCGCGCGTCGGCGAGGTCGTGACCGCGAGGTCGAGCTCGCCGTCGTGGAGCCACGCCTCGAGCTGGTCGGTGAACGCCTCGCGCAGGAGCAGGCGCACGCCCGGGTGCTTGCGCCGGTACTGCGCCAGCACCGTCGGCAGCAGGTACGTGCACGCCGTGGCGCCGGCGCCGATCCGGACCTCGCCGCGGCGCCGCCCGGCGACCTCGGCGACCGCGCGGGCGCCGTCCTCGACCGCGGCGAGCGCGGCGCGCGCGCGCGGCACCAGCGCGGCGCCGGCGGCGGTGAGCGCGGCGCCGCCGGGCCCGCGGTCGAGCAGGCGCGCGCCGAGCTGGTCCTCGAGCCGGCGGATCGACGCGGTGAGCGCCGGCTGCGACAGGTGGGCCCGGCGCGCCGCCTCGGTGAACGTGCCGTGGTCGACGATCAGGAGCAGGTGGCGCAGCTCGTCCAGCACGCCCCATCACGATGATCTATCGTCGGCATAAAAACAATCCATTGGAATGATGGGGCGCCGGCGCGCATCGTAGGCCCCATGTGGTTGGTCTTGATCCTCGTCGCGGTGGTCGCGGGCGCCTTGACCACGGTGTCCGGGTTCGGCGGCGGCCTGCTGCTGTTGCTGGTGATGTCGGTGCTGGTCGGGGCCAAGGCCGCGCTCGCGGCGACCGCGGTGGCGCTGCTCGTCGCCAACATCCACCGGATCTGGCTGTACCGCGGCGCGGTCGGCCGCCGGGTGACCGTGCCGCTGCTGCTCGGGCTGGTCCCGGGCTCGTTCGCCGGCGCGATCGCCGCGGCGTGGATCCCCGAGCCGGTGGTCCAGGCCGCGATGATCGCGATCGTCGCGATGAGCGTGACGCGCGCCTGGCTCGGCTGGGACTGGACGCTGCCGGCGGGCGCGCTCGCCGGCTCGGGCCTGGTCATCGGCGCGCTGGCCGGCTCGGCCGGCGGCGCCGGGTTCCTCATCGGCCCGATCGTGCTGGCCGCCGGCCTGTCCGGCCGCGCCTACCTCGGCACCGTCGCGGTGTCCGCGGTGGCGATGCACGTCGCCCGGATCGCCGGGTACGGCGCCGGCGGCCTGCTCACCTCCGAGATCCTCGGGTACGCGGCGGTGCTCGCGCCGGCGCTGCTCGTCGGCAACCTCGTCGGCGACCGCGTCCGCGGCGTCATCCCCGAGCTGTGGCAGCGCCGGATCGAGCTGGGCATGCCCGCGGTGTGCGTCGCGCTGGCGCTCGCGGGCGTGGGCTGAGCCGAGCGAAGCGAGGCGACCTCTGTACAGGCGCCGCGAGCCCGTCTTCGGGCGAGCCAGCCGATCGTCAGAGCCTGTGAGGCTGAAGGCCTCACAGGCTCTGAGCCGCGCGCGCCTCGCGATCTGCGATACACCTCGGGCCATGAGCCCGTTCCGTTACCAGGAGCTCCTCCCCCTCGGGGACCACGACACGCCGTACCGCCTGCTGACGCGCGACGGGGTGTCCACGTTCGACGCCGGCGGCCACTCGTTCCTGCGGGTCGACCGCGCCGCGCTCACCCTGCTCGCGCGCGAGGCGATGCGCGACATCGCGCACCTGCTGCGGCCCGGGCACCTGGCGCAGCTGCGCAAGATCCTCGACGACCCCGAGGCGTCGGCCAACGATCGGTTCGTCGCGCTCGAGCTGCTCAAGAACGCCAACATCGCGGCCGGCTACGTCCTGCCCGGGTGCCAGGACACCGGCACGGCGATCGTCATGGGCAAGCGCGGCCAGTTCGTCGTGACCGAGGCCGGTCCGGGCTCGACCCTGGGCTCGATCGACGACTGCGACGAGGCGGCGCTGTCGCGCGGCATCTACGAGACCTACCAGACGTCGAACCTGCGCTACTCGCAGCTATCGCCGCTCGACATGTACCGGGAGAAGAACACCGGGGACAACCTGCCGGCGCAGATCGAGCTCTACGCCACCGACGACGACGAGTACCACTTCCTGTTCATGGCCAAGGGCGGCGGCTCGGCCAACAAGAGCCTCTTGTTCCAGGAGACCAAGGCGCTGCTCAACCCGGCGAGCCTGATGAAGTTCGTCGAGGACAAGCTGCGCTCCCTCGGCACCGCCGCGTGCCCGCCGTACCACCTCGCCGTCGTCGTCGGCGGCACCAGCGCGGAGCACACGCTCAAGGTCGCCAAGCTCGCCTCGGCGCGGTACCTCGACACGCTGCCGCACGCCGGCAGCGAGCTCGGCCACGGCTACCGCGACGTCGAGCTCGAGCCGCAGATCCTCGCGGCGGCGCAGCGCAGCGGCATCGGCGCGCAGTTCGGCGGCAAGTACTTCTGCCACGACGTCCGCGTGATCCGCCTGCCGCGGCACGGCGCGTCGTGCCCGGTCGCGATCGCGGTGTCGTGCTCGGCGGACCGCCAGGCGCTGGGCAAGATCACCCGCGACGGCGTGTTCCTCGAGCAGCTCGAGCACGACCCGGCGAAGTACCTGCCCGAGGTCACCGACGGCCAGCTCGGCGGCGAGGTCGTGAAGATCGACCTGAACCGGCCGATGAGCGAGATCCGCGCGACCCTGTCGCGCTACCCGATCAAGACCCGGCTGTCGCTGAGCGGCCCGATGATCGTCGCGCGCGACATCGCCCACGCCAAGCTCAAGGAGCGCCTCGACCGCGGCGAGGGGCTGCCGAAGTACATGCTCGACCACTGCGTCTACTACGCGGGCCCGGCCAAGACGCCCACGGGCTACGCCTCGGGCTCGTTCGGCCCGACGACGGCGGGCCGCATGGACGCCTACGTCGACCTGCTGCAGGCGAACGGCGGCAGCATGGTCATGCTCGCCAAGGGCAACCGCTCGCCGGCGGTGACCGCGGCGTGCAAGGCGCACGGCGGGTTCTACCTCGGCTCGATCGGCGGCCCGGCGGCGCGGCTGGCCCAGGACTGCATCAAGAAGGTCGAGGTGCTCGAGTACCCCGAGCTGGGGATGGAGGCGATCTGGCGGATCGAGGTCGTCGACTTCCCCGCGTTCATCGTCGTCGACGACAAGGGCAACGACTTCTTCGCCGAGACGATCGGCGGCGGCGGCAAGTCGCTGCCGGTGAAGTCGTAGGTCCAGTCGTAGCCGCGGTCGGCTACAGCATCGTGCCCGACAGCACGAGGTTCGCGACCGTCAGGTAGAGCAGCAGGCCGGACACGTCGACCAGCGTGGCCACCGCGGGCGCCGAGGCGCTCGCGGGATCCGCGCCGCACTTCTTGAGCACGAACGGCAGCATCGCGCCGGCCATCGTCCCGAAGATGACGACGCAGATCAGCGAGATGCCGACGGTGATCGCGATCAGCCCGTAGTGGTCGCCGTAGGCGTCGGACGCGCCGGGCCACAGCACGACGCGGAGCAGCCCGAGGCCGCCGAGGATCGCGCCGAGCGCCAGCCCGGTGAGCAGCTCGCGCCGCAGCACCAGCCACCAGTCGCGCGGGCGGACCTCGTCGAGCGCCATCGCGCGGATGACGAGCGTCGACGCCTGCGACCCGGAGTTGCCGCCGCTGGCGATGATCAGCGGCATGAACAGGGTCAGCACGACCGCCTGGTCGAGCTGGTGCTGGAACACGCTGAGCGCGCTCGTCGTGAGCATCCCGCCGAACAGCAGCACGGTGAGCCACACGCCGCGCTTCTTGATCATCTCGCGCAGGCTGGAGTCCAGGTACGGCTTCTCCAGGGCCTCCATACCGCCGAACTTCTGGATGTCCTCCGTCGCCTCCTCCTCGACGACGTCGACGATGTCGTCGACGGTGACGATGCCCTTCATCACGCCCGCGGCGTCGACGATCGGGATGACGGTGAGGTCCTGCTCGACGAACACGCGCGACAGCGTCTCCTGGTCCATCTCCTCGCTGGCGCGGACGACGTCGACCTCCATGATGTCGGCGACGGTCTTGCCCGGCGCGGCGCTGAGCAGGTCGCGGAACGACACGACGCCGATCAGCTTCTGGTCGGGGTCGAGGACGTAGGCGTAGTAGATCGTCTCGAGCGTCGTCTTCGCCTGGCGCCGCAGGTAGCTGATCGCCTGGTCGGCGGTCATGTTCGGGCGCAGCCGGGCGTAGCGGGTGTTCATCAGGCCGCCGGCCTCGTCCTCCTCGTAGGCGAGCAGCGCCGAGACCTCCTTGCGGGTCGGCTCGTCGAGCAGCGCCATCAGGCCGCCGCGCTCGTCGTCGGGCGCGTCCTGGATCACGTCGGCGACGTCGTCGGGCTCGAGCAGGCGGATCCACGACCGCCGCTTGCCCGGCCGCCAGTACAAGAGCAGCATCCGCTGGTCGCGCGCCGGCAGCGACAGGAACAGCTCCTCGGCGTCCTCCTGCTCGAGCAGCTTGAGGCCGTCGGAGCGCTCGGCGAGGTCGAGCACCGGCCAGGCGTCGCGCAGGTCCTCGGCGGACAGCGGCTCGTCCTGCGCCGCGGCGACGGGCTCGGCGTTGCCCATGTCCGCGAGCTCGCGGATCGTCTCGGGGTCGATGCGGAGCACGCCGCCGGTGATCTCGTGCGGCACCTCGACCGGCGTGGCGTTGTCGCGATCGCCGTTGCCGTTGTGCTCGCCGTTGCCGTCGTGCTCGCCGTTGCCGTCGTGCTCGCCGTTGCCATCGTGCCCACCGTCGCCGTGCGCACCGTTCCCGTCAGCGACGGGCTCGATGTCGTCGGACGCGGCCATGAGCAGACCCTGCATGACTCGCGCGCCACACACAAGCGCCGCGTGCTCGCGATCGCGCGGGTCGGGTCACTCGGCGTCGTCGCCTGCGCCCGCGCCGTCGCCTGCGCCTGCGTCGTCGCCGGTCGCGTCGTCCGGCGCGGCGGCCTCGTCCTCGGGCGCCTCCGGCACCTTCACCGGCTCGTCCGGCGCGGCGAGCCGCGCCTTGATGACGGTCTTGCCGCAGCAGGTTCGCACGCCGTCCACGGTCCGGACCACGTCGGCCCACTCGAGGCCGGACACGGCGTGGACCTCGACCTCGGTCAGCTCGTACTCCTTGACCGCGTCGCGCAGGATCTCGCGCACGAACGCGCGGTTGATGTGCAGCTTGTCCGAGCTCTGCACGCACTTGGCCAGCTCCACCGTCGGCGGCCCGACGCAGAACTTGCCGTCCGGGGTCGAGGTGACCTGGATCGCCGGCCCGGTGATCTCGTCCGACAGCACCCAGGCGTGGACGACGTCGCGCTTGCCGACGAGCAGCGCCGGCTCGCCGCCCGCGGCGGCGTAGCGGCCGAGCAGGGCGTGGACGCGGCCCCACGGGACCTTGCGCTCGATCGCCAGGCGCACCGGGCCTGCGGCCGGCGTCGGGTCCGGCGCGGCCACCGTCACCTTGACCAGCGGCGCCGACGCCGCGGCCGGCGCCGGGATGACCTGATCGGCGTCCGCGAGCAGGACGCCCTCGATCGTCGCCTCGTAGGGGTTGGAGCGCGCGCCGCAGCCGCCGAGCAGGGCGGCGGCGGCGATGGCGACGGACGGCGAGGCGGCGACGCGGCGCATGGCCGCGCAGCTTACCGGATCGTCGAGGCGCGCGCGTTGGCCTGCTGTGCGGCGCGCGCCGCGGCCACGGCCGCCTCGATCATCTCCTGCTGCTGCGCCGGGTCCGCCCACCGCGCCTGGATGTCCGGCGCGAGCGTGTCGATCGGGTCGTAGTAGAGGAAGTAGCCGGGCTTGACCGACGGCGCGGTGTACACCGCGATGCCGGTCTGGCGGTCGTAGTGCTCGAACGAGTGGACGACGCGCTTGCCGCCGCCGCCCGGGGCGTCGCACACGAACGTCGGCGTGTGGAACCCGGCGGTGACGCCGCGGACGTGGCGCTCCAGATCGCACGCGGTCTGGACCGAGGTCCGCAGGTCCTCGACACCCATCACCATGTCGTGGAGGTAGACGTAGTAAGGGTGGACCTGGCAGTGGCCGAGCCGCTTGACCAGCTTGACCATCGCCCCGACGGTGTCGTTGACCCCGCGGATCAGCACCGACTGGTTGCGCACGATGATCCCGCGCTCGAACACCTTGTCGAGCGCGCGCTTGGTGATCGCCGTGATCTCGTTGGGGTGGTTGAAGTGGGTGTGGAGGACCACTTCCTTGTGGAGCTTGCGGCCCTTCTCGACGATCGCCGTCAGCGCGTCGAGCCACTCGACGTCGCTGATCAGCTTCATCGGCATGACCGCGGGGCCCTTGGTCGCGAACCGGATCCGCCGGATGTTCGGCATCGCCAGCAGGCGCTCGCCGATCAGCGTGATCTGGCGGGCCTTGAGCTGGTAGCTGTCGCCGCCGGAGACGACGATGTCCTCGAGCTCGGGGCGCTGCGCGATGTACGCGAACGCGCGCTCCCACCGGTCCTCGGTCGCCTTGAGCGACACCTTCTCGACCTCGTCGGTGTCGAGGCCGACCGCGTAGCTGCGGGTGCAGAACCGGCAGTACACCGGGCAGGTGTCGAGGGTGAGGAACAGCGCCTTGTCCGGGTAGCGGTGGGTCAGCCCCGGCACCGGCGCGTCGGCCTGCTCGTGCAGCGAGTCGAGGGTGAGCTTGGGGTGATCCGGCAGCAGGCGCGACGCCACCGGGATGAACTGGCGGCGCAGCGGATCCTCGTAGGGGCGCTCCCAGTCGATCAGGCCGATCAGGTACGGCGAGACCCGCAGCGCCATCGGCGCGCGCTGGAACCCGGCCGCGACGTCGTCGTAGAACGCCTTCGGCACGAGATCCTGGATCGTCGCCAGGAGCTTGGCCGGGTTGGTGATCGAGTTGCGCGCCTGCCAGCTCCAGTCGAGCCAGGTCGCCTCGTCGATCTCCTTGTAGGCGGGGATCTTGTGCCAGAACGGGCCGTCGAGCAGCTCGCGGTAGTCGAGCGTCGTCGGATCGACGGGCGGCTTGAGGTGCTGGACGGCGTCGGGCGGGCCAGCGCCGAGGGTCACCAGGTTCTCCATCTGTCGTTTCCTCAGGGCGACGGCCGATACTCTGGGCACGTCGGAAGGTTGCCGGGCGGGGGTGACATCGAGCACGCCGAGACACCGGCCACCGCGCACGGCGCGCGCAGGCCGGTGATCAGCCGCGCACGTCGGGCATGTGACAGACCGAGCCGAGGAACCACATCGGTTGATCCTTAGCGTTGTCCGGCCCTCCTTGGCAAGCCGGACCTCGTGCCATGGTGAGGTGTGGTCGGTCGCCCGCGCCCTCCCGCCGTGTCGTGGTCGGTGACCGCCGCGGTCCTGCTGCTGCTGGCGGGCGGCGTGGCGGCGGTGTTTGCCGGGCGCTCGGGCGCGCGGTTCATGCTCTACCTCGAGCAGCCGACCCCGGCGCTGTCGCGGCTGGCGCCCGCGCTCGACCCGGTCAGCCCGCCGCCGCCCCGGCTGTCGCCGCGCGTCATCGTCGTGATCGTCGACGGGCTGCGGCTCGACGCGTCGCGCGGGCTGCCGTTCCTCGACCGGCTGCGCGCCGCCGGCGTCGACGCCGAGGCCGCGTCTCAGTACCCGACCTACTCCAAGCCCAACTACGTCAACATCCTCACCGGGGTGCCGCCGACCGCGAGCGGCATCCGCACCAACCGGTTCCCCGGCTACGTCAAGCTCGACACGCTGATGGACCGCGCCCGCGACGCCGGGCTGCGCTCGGGGTTCGCGAGCGACAACGACCCGATGCCGCGGCTGTTCCTGCGGCCGCGCGAGCGGGCGGCGGAGCCCGAGATCGAGGACGTCAACGCGATCGAGGAGGGCACGGTCGAGGCGGCGCGCGAGGCGCTGATGGCCGAGCTGCGCGGCGACTTCGACGACGCGCGCTACGCGCCGTGGCCGGGCGGGTTCCGCGACTCGGCCGAGACCGTGCTGGCGGCCAAGTCCGAGGACGCGCTGGTCGTGCTCCACCTCGCGCTGGTCGACGTCGCCGGCCACGAGCACGGCGCCGACAGCGACGAGTACCGCGACGCCGCGGTCCTCACCGACCTGATCCTCGAGCGCGTGCTCGGGCCGGTCGATCTGACGACGTCGACGATCGTGCTCGTCGCCGACCACGGCCACACCGACTCCGGCGGCCACGGCGGGCTCGAGCCCGAGGTCGTGCGCGTGCCGCTGATCGTCGCCGGCGCCGGCGTCGTCCCCGGCGCGCAGGTCGCGGGCGCGCAGCTCCAGGACGTCGCGCCGACGGTGGCGCGGCTGCTCGGGGTGTCGCCGCCGGGGCACGCGCTCGGCCGCAGCCTGGTCGAGCTGCTCGCGCTCGACGAGCCGACGCGCGCGCGGTTCGTCGCCGCCGATCACGCGCGCGCGGCGCGCAACGCCTCCTCCGTCGCCGCCTCGGTCTACGGGGCGCGCCGGGATCGCCTCGAGCGCCGCGCGCTGCGCCTGGTGTTCCTCATCGTCGGCACCGCGATCGCGCTGGTGACCGCGTGGTGGCTGCGGCTGCGCGGCGGGATCCGCCTGTACTGGCAGTCGCTCGTCGTCGGTGTGCCGGCGTTCTTCTTCGTCTACTACACGCTGCTCGGCACGATCGGGCAGCGGTTCTCGCCGTCGCTCTTGCCGGCGCAGGGCCACATCGCGACCGAGCTGGTCAAGTACGGCGCGGCGGCGACCGCGGTGCAGATCGCCGCGGGCTGGTGGGCGCTGCGCCGCAAGCTCGACCTCGCCGACCGGCTGGCGACGGCCAACGGCATCGCCCTGGTCGGCCTGCTGATCGCGATGACGCCGGTCGCGTTGATCTGGACGCTGTTCCCGGCGCCCTATGTCGAGGTGCCGGGGCCGCGGATGCTGGTGCTGATCCCGGCGGTGCAGGTGTCGGTCGCCTGCTACGCGATCGGCGTCGCGCTGACGCTGGCGGTCGAGGTCGTCGTGTTCTTCTCGCGCGCGGTCGACCCGCGCGTGCGCACGCTGCAGCTCGAGAAGGCGCTCGCGCGCGCCCGCGTCCTCGCCGAGCTGGCCGAGCGCGGCGAGCTGCCGCCGCCGCGGCGGCGCCGGCGGCGCAAGCCGCGCACCGGCGCGCCGCCAGCGGCGCCGGCGGGCTCGACGCCAGGCCCGCCGGGCGAGCCGGGCTGATCAGGGCGGCGCCGCGGGTAGCGGCGTCTCGTCGCCGCGCTCGCTCCGCGGCGCGGGCGTCGGCGGCGCGGGCGGCGCCGGCTCGGCCGGCTGCGTCTTCGCCGCGTCGAGCCGGTCGAGCACGTCGGCGGGCACCTGCTCGCCGCCCTTGGCCGGTCGCGCCTCGCGGTCGCCGTCCTTCTTCTCCTCCTGCTTGCGCGCGGCGGCGTCGGGGTTGGCGAGCGTCGCGGCGCCGGCGACCGCGGCGGCGGCGCCGGCGACGATGGCCGGGTTGGGACGGGGCGCGTTCTGCAACGCCGGTGGACCACCGCACGCGCCCAGCGCGGCGACCACCATCCAGGCGATCCGCGACTTCCGCATGCCGCGATCGTACCCCTGACGCGGGGCGCGGCGAGCGTTCGTTTCGTCGCGCCGGGAGTCGCTCAGAACCCCATGACTTCCTTGGTCCAGTCCGGCCCCCACAGCGCGCGGGCGAAGTCGCGCAGGGCCGCGGCCGAGGCGCCCGTGCGCAGCTCGGCGACGTAGGCCTCCGACTCCGCCCACCGCAGCCGCGGGATCGTGCGGCCGAGCTCGTACAGCTCGAATGCGCGGCGCAGGTTCCACGCGGTGAACGCGGCCAGCGCCGGATGGTCCGCCAGGTGCTGCGGCGCCTCCTCCGACAGCGCGAGCAGCGTCGCGAGCGCGTAGACCGAGAACTCCAGCGGGCCCTGGACCGAGTCGTGGAGCACCGCGAGGTCCTCGGTGAGGCCGGCCTGCTCGCGGTCGATCATCGTCGCGCAGTCGTTGGTGTAGGCGACCCACTCGTCCCACAGATAGAGCGGGCGATCGTTCCAGCCCTCCTGCTCGGCGACGTAGAGCTGGAACCGGAACGCGCGCAGCGGCTGCGGCACGCGCGCCGCGACCTCGGCCTTCGACATCGGCGGCTCGAGCAGCATGACGTAGCGGTCGTCGAGGACGTAGAGCGTGTTGACCTTGGCGCCGACCTCGAACCCGCCCTCGTGCTGGCGCGCGTAGCGCAGCGAGAAGTGGATGCCGTGCGTGCCCTCGTGGGCGTCGGTCGCGCGCTCGCTGTTACCCGCGCCGCCGTCGGTCCAGTGCGCGGCGTCCGCGGCGGTGAGGTGCTGCAGGACGTCGGTCAGCACCGCGCCCCACGCCGGATCGGTGACGTCGCGCAGCGCCGGGAACGTCAGCCACGGGATCGCCGGGTCGTCGACGCCGCGCAGCACCTGCGCCAGCGACTTGCCGTGCGCCGGCGTCGCCGGCCACGCGACCGCCGGCGCCTCGGCCGGCTCGAACCACGCCTCCCACGCCTCGCGCTGCTGGTGCTCGATGTGCCGCGCGCCGATCACGGCGGCGAGGCTGCCGATGACGAGCAGCGGCGCGGGCATCACCGCATGATAGCGCGCAGGCGCGCCGCCGCGCGCACGGCGATCGCGGCGACCAGGGCGGCGGCCGGGAGGGCGTAGCCGGGCTCGCGCGTGGCGGCGGGCAGGTAGACGGCCGCGAACACCAGCCACAGCGCGTACACGCCCACCTTGTGGAGCACCCTCCACCGGCGCCGCCCGAGCCAACGTGTCGGGCGGTCGAACGAGGTGATCGTGAGCGCCACGAGCACGGCGTAGCCAGCGAGGGCGCCGGCGTTGCCCGCGCCGAGGCCGTCGCGGTAGCCGCGCGAGGTGGCGGCCAGCGCGACGATCAGGCCGGCGTGGATCGCGTGCGACGCGGCGAACGCGACGCCGAGGTGCCGGCGGTTGGCGAGCAGCCACTTGCCGGCGCCGCCGCGGGTGAACGACTGGATCGACGACGCGGTGAACGCCGCGAGGAACAGCACGAGCGAGGTCCGCGCCGTCAGCCGCAGCCCGGCGCGGATCCCGGGCTCGCCGGGGAGCACGACCAGCAGCACCACCACGGCCAACGCGATCGCGAGCGCCGACCACAGCACGATCCACCAGCCGCGGAGCACAGCGACAGGGTAGCCCGGGCGCCCGGCGGTCGCGCGCGCTACCGCCAGCCGCGGGCGCGCGCCCACGCGTCGAGCTCGGCCTGGCGCGCCGCCCAGCTCGCGGGCGGGTGCGCGGCCTGGTCCGGGTCGACCGGGCGCCGCCACTGCATCGGCGGCAGCCCGACGGCGGCGCGGCGGGCGTCGAGCGTGTCGGGCGCCTCGACGCCGATCATCGGCACCATCGCGGTCAGTGACTCGTCCCAGTCGTACTGCGTGCCGTAGCGCTGCGCCCGCCCCTCGAGCACGGCGATCCGGTCCTCGAGCATCGCCGCCTCGGCCGGCGCCACGTCGCCGCGCGCCGCGGCGGCCGCGACCACCGGCGCGAGCCGCCGCATCACCGCGGGCTCGCCGATCGCGTGCTGGAGGATCCGCCACGCCGCGGACGCCGCGGCGTCCCCGACGAGCGCGCGGCCGGGCCAGCCGTGCGCCGCGACCAGCTCGACCAGCCGCGCCGCGTGGGTGCGGTGGACCGCCTCCATCTCCGGGTGGTAGCCGGCGAACAGGCTGCCGTCGGCGGCGAGGCGCGCCCGCGTCGCGTCGTCACGCGCGATCATCGCGACCAGCTCGCCGGCGAGCGCGGCGACGTCGTCGGCGGTCATGGCCACAGCCGGCGCGCGAGGTCGTCGAGATCGCGGGCGTCACGCCAGCCGTCGAGCACGAGCTGCGCGCGCAGGTTGCTGTAGCGGTGCAGCAGCATCAGGCGGAGCTGCGGCGCGCGGTCGTCGTCGTCGAGGCGCGCGCCGATGCCGCGCATCAGCGCGTCGCGCCGCGCGCGGTCGCCGGCGGCGAGGAACACCAGCGGGCCGAGCCAGTCGTAGCGGGCCGGGCCGACCAGGCCGTCGCCGAAGTCGTACATGCCGCACAGCCCGCGGTCGTCGACCAGCAGGTTCATCGGCGTGTACTCGCCGGTGAGCAGCACGTGCGGCCCGTCCGGCACCGGCCCGGCGAGGAACCGGTCGAGATCGGCGAGCAGGTGCGGCGGCAGCTCGGTGCGGGCGTGGCGCGCGTGGCACCCGGCGCGCTGGGCGGCGAGGAACGCGTCCCACGCCGGCGCGTGCGGCGCGACGTCGTCGACGGGGAGCGCGTGGGCGCGCGCGATCACGCCGCCGAGCTGCTCGAGCACCGCGCGCTTGCGTGGCTCGTCGAGCCGCGGCCACGCCGCCGTCATCGGCTCGCCGTGGAGCTGCGTCATCACCAGGTACGGCCAGCCGTCGCGCTCGCCGTCGGCGATCAGCGCGGGCGTCGGGATCCCGAGCCGGCCTGCGGTCGCGCGCAGCGCGGCGCGCTCGAACGCGGCGTGATCGGCGAGGAACGACGGGTAGAGCTTGACCACCAGCTCGTCGCCGACGAGCGCGACCAGCACCGTGCCGCTGTCCGCGAGCCGGATCGGCGCGCGGCTGTGCGCCGCGGCGATCTCGGCGATCTCGTCGCGCCACGCCCCGGGATCGTCGTGGAAGTCGTCGAACGCGGGGTAGTCGTCGAACGCGGGCAGGGGCATCGCGCGGACGGTAGCGCGATCCGTGCGACGAGCCGGTCGGTGCCGTGGATTGCCGCGACCTACCCGCGCCGCCACCGCACCGGCTCGGCCTGCGCCGGCGTCACCTCCTCGCCGAACCGCGCGCCGAGCGCGCGCAGCCAGCGCTCCTGCGTCGACGCCAGCGAGTAGACGGTGCGCGACAGCGCGCGGAACACCGGGTTCTTGACGATGCCGTCCTCGGTGATCGTCACGCGCGCGGCCTCGCCGCCCGGGCCCTCGGCGGCCACGTCGATCACCCAGTGGCCGCCGAACGGCAACCCGTCGTCGACGATCCGCGTGACCAGGCGCCCGCCGCGGCCGTCCGGCGCGGCCTCGTCGACCTCGATCACGTACGGGACCTTGTCGTGGCGCGCGTGCTCGACGAACGACCTCCGCCCGTCGACGTCGGGCCGCGGCTCGATCCGCTTCACCTCCGCGCGCCACGCCGGCCAGCCGTCGACGTCGCGCACGACCGCGAACACCTCGGCCGGCCGCGTCGCGACCACGATCGTCCGCGCGAGCTGGTGATCCGCCCTCAGCGTCAGCCCGACGAGGGCCAGCACGGCGACGAGGCCGACGAGGCCGCCGACGATCCCGAGGACCCACATCATCGTCCGGGATTGTCGCAGGAGTCGGGCCCGGCGGGCCGCCTGCGGCGCCTCACCGCCCCCCGCGGTGCGCGCGAAACGCCGCACGCCGGCCGTTCCTCCCCTAGGATGGAGGGGCATGGCCGTACCCGCGCTCACGCTGCACGTCGACGCCGCCTGGGAGAGCCCGTGGGCGTTCCACGCGTTCGTCGCGCTCGACGAGAAGCGCCTGGCGTTCGACGTCGTCACCGAGCCGCTGCCGCTGAGCGCGGCGCGCCGCACCGCGCTGTCCGAGCTCGGCGTCCTCGGCAAGATCCCGATGCTGGTGCACGCGCGCGACGCCGGCGCGTTCGCGCTCACCGAGTCGCTCGCGATCTCCGAGTACCTGGCCGAGACGTTCCCGTACCCGGACCACCCGCGGCTGTTTCCGGCCGACCTCGCCGAGCGCGCCCGCGCCCGCCAGGTCATGTCGTGGCTGCGCACCTCGCTGCTCGCCCTGCGCTCGGAGCGCCCGACGTCCCACGTGTTCGCCCCGGCGCCGCCGGCCGCGCTGCCCCCGCTGCCCCCGCTGACAGACGCCGCGCGCGCACAGGCCGACGAGCTCGTCGGCGTCGCCGCGCGCCTGATCGCGCCGGGCCGGCCCGAGCTGTTCGCGACGTGGTCGATCGCCGACGCCGACCTCGCGCTGGCGCTGATGCGGCTGGTCGCGATCGACGGCGACGACGAGCTCGTCCCGTCGGCGATCGCCGCCTACGCCCGCGCGCAGTGGGCGCGCCCGTCGATCCAGCGGTGGGTCGCGCGCGCCCACGCCGCCCACCACGCGGGGGCCCGCTGATGCGCGCGCAGCTGCTCGTCATCCCGGTGATCGTCGGGCTCGGCGCGGCGGTGGTGTGGCGCGTCCAGGCGCAGGACGCGTACAAGAAGGCGCCGTCGGGCGGCTCGACCACGATCGAGGGCGTCGAGACGTCGGCCGCGTCGAAGACCGGCGGACGGCTGGTCGAGGTGATGGTCCGCGAGGGCGACGCGGTGACGCCCGGCCAGACGGTCGCGCGCCTCGACTGCACCGAGCACGAGGCCGTGCTCGCCGCGGCGTACGCGCGGATCGACAACGCGCGCGCGCAGCTCGCGCTCGCCGAGGCCGGCAGCAAGGGCGCGCGCGACGCCGCGGTCGCCGCGTCGGCGTCGATCTCCGCGGCGCAGTCGCAGGAGCGCGCGGCCGAGATCGCGCGCCAGCACGCCGCGAAGGAGCGCGCGCGGATCGAGGCGCTCGCCAAGGACAACGCGATCCCGGGCCGCGCCGCCGACGAGGTCACCTACGCCGACCAGGCCGCGGCCGAGCAGGTCGGCGCGGCGAAGGCAGGCGTGCGCGCCGCCAAGCTGCAGTCGGGCGCGGCGTGGACCGCGGCCCAGGCGGAGAAGGCGCGGATCGACGTCGCGCGCACCGGCGTCGAGATCGCGGTCGCCGAGTCGAAGCGCGCCGAGCTGGCGATCGCCGAGTGCGTGATCACCGCGCCGGCCGGCGGCGTCGTCGCCGCGCGGCTGCACGAGCCGGGCGCGGTGCTCGGCCCGGGGATGCCGGTGATCACGATCCTCGACACCCGCGTCGTCACCGCGACGTTCTACCTGCCCAACGCCGAGCTCGGCCGGGTCGCGCCGGGGATGCCCGCCGAGCTCCGCGTCGACGCGTTCGGCGATCGCGTGTTCACCGGCACCGTCCGCCGGATCGCCGCCGAGGCCGAGTTCACGCCGCGCAACGTCCAGACCCGCGAGGACCGCGATCGCCTCGTCTACGCCGTCGAGATCGAGGTCGCGAACCCCGAGGGTGATCTGCGCGCGGGGATGCCGGGGCAGGTCACGATCCCCGGCACCGGCCGCGGCGCCGCCCCGTGACGCCGCTGCTCGAGGTCCGCGGGCTGCGCCGTCGGTTCGGCCCGGTCGTCGCGCTCGACGGCGTCGACCTCGCGCTCGCCGCCGGCGAGCTGGTCGGCCTCGTCGGTCCCGACGGCGCGGGGAAGAGCACGCTGTTGCGCTGCCTCGTCGGCGTGCTCGATCCCGGCCCCGGCAAGGACGGCGGCGTCGCCGCGGTCGACGGCGTGAGCTGGGCGCGCGCGCCCAAGGGCGGTCGCGCGCGGCTGGGCTACATGCCGCAGCAATTCAGCCTCTACGGCGATCTGTCCGTCGACGAGAACCTGCGGTTCTTCGCCGACCTGTTCGACGTCCCGAGGAAGGCGTTCGCCGAGCGCCGCGAGCGCCTGCTCGGGATCACGCGGCTGGGGCCGGCCAAGGATCGCCCCGCCGGCAAGCTGTCCGGCGGGATGTACAAGAAGCTCGCGATCGCGTGCGCGCTGCTCCACGACCCGCGCGCGCTCGTGCTCGACGAGCCGACCAACGGCGTCGACCCGGTGAGCCGGCGCGAGCTGTGGGCGCTGCTCTACGAGTTCGTCAAGGCCGGCGTCGGCGTGCTCGTCGCGACCGCGTACATGGACGAGGTCGCGCGGTGCGGCCGCGTCGCGATGCTCCACCGCGGCAAGATCCTGCGCGAGGGCACGCCGGGCGCGCTGCTCGCCGGGTTCGCCGGCGCCGTGCTCGAGGTCCGGATCGCCGACCGCCGCCACTTCGACGAGATCGTCGACGCCGACCCGCGGGTGATCGCCGCGACGCCGGCGGGCGCGAGCCTCAAGCTGATCACCGGCGACGCCGACGCCGCCGACGTCGAGGCCCGGCTCGTCGCCGCCGGGGCCGAGGTGACGCGCGGCGCCCCGGACTTCGAGGACCTCTACCTCGTGGCGTCGCACGCCGCGACGAGGGGCGCGTGAGCCACATCGAGGTCACCGGGCTGCGCCGCCGGTTCGGCGACTTCGAGGCCGTGCGCGGCGTGTCGTTCGCCGTCGAGCGCGGCGAGATCTTCGGCTACCTCGGGGCCAACGGCGCCGGCAAGTCGACGACGATCCGGATCCTGTGCGGGCTGCTGTCGCCGTCGGAGGGCCGCGCGGTCGTCGCCGGCCACGACGTCGCGACCTCGGCGACCGACGTCCGCCGCGCCGTCGGCTACATGTCGCAGCGGTTCTCGCTCTACCCCGACCTCACGGCGATCGAGAACCTCGACTTCTTCGGCGGCGCCTACGGCATCCCGCCGCGCCCGCGCCACGCCCGCGCCCGCGCGCTCCTCGCCGACGTCGACCTCGACCCCGACGACCGCCGCCCGACCTCGGCGATGCCCGGCGGCACCCGCCAGCGCGTCGCGCTCGCCGCCGCGCTGATCCACCAGCCCGAGATCGTGTTCCTCGACGAGCCGACCGCCGGCGTCGACCCCGAGGCGCGCCGCAACTTCTGGAAGATCATCCGGCGGCTCGCCGACGGCGGCACGACCGTGTTCGTCACGACCCACTACATGGACGAGGCCGAGTACTGCGGCCGCGTCGGGCTGATGGCGGAGGGCCACCTCGTCGCGCTCGACGCGCCGGCGGCGCTCAAGCGGGCGTGGGTGCCGGGCCGGCTGCTCGCCGTGCGCGGGGCCGGGCTCGACCTCGCCGCGCTCGCGCACGTCCCCGGCGCGGTCCACGTCGAGCCGTTCGGCGCGGCGCTCCACGTCCGCGGCCCCGCCGACGCGCTCGACCCGGCGGCGGTGCGCGGCGCGCTCGAGGCGGCGGGCGCGACGGGCGTCGTGGTCGAGGACGCCGAGGCCACGCTCGAGGACGTGTTCCTCGAGGTCGCGCGGCAGGGGCACCGATGAGCGTCCTGCGCCGCATCCTCGCGATCCAGCGCAAGGAGTGGATGCACATCGGGCGCGACGCGTCGGTCCTGTACTTCGCGATCGGCATGCCGCTGGTGCTGCTCGCGCTGTTCGGCTACGCGGTCTCGTTCGACCTCGATCACATCCGCACCGTCGTCGTCGACGAGGACCGCACCGCGCAGTCGCGCGACCTCGTCGCCCACCTCGGCGCCGGCGAGACGTTCGATGTGATCGGCGAGGTCGAGTCGGCGGAGGCCGCCGAGGCCGTGTTCCGCCGCGGCGGGGCGCGGATGGCGGTGGTGATCCCGCCCGGCTACGGCCGTGGGATGGAGCGCGGCGACGAGGTGCGCGTCCAGTTGCTGATCGACGCCGCCGACAACACCTCGGCCCAGACGATCCTCGGCTACGCGGCGCGGTTCGCCGGCCACGTCCGCCTCGCCCAGGTGAAGGAGGTCACCGGCCGGTCGCCGCCGCTGCTCGAGGCGCGGATCCGCGCGCTGTACAACCCCGAGGGGCGCTCGGCGGTGTTCCTCGTGCCCGGCCTGATCGCGATCATCCAGGCGATGATGGCGGTCGTGCTGACCGCGCTCGCGGTCGCGCGCGAGTGGGAGCGCGGGTCGATGGAGCAGCTGTTCGCGACGCCGGTCGGCCGGCTCGAGATCGTCGTCGGCAAGCTCGCCCCGTACTTCGTGATCGGCGTGGCGCAGCTCCTGATCGTCCTCGCCGCCGGCCTGTTCCTGTTCGACCTGCCGGTGCGCGGCTCGCTGGTCGTGCTCGCCGCGCTGTCGACGACGTTCCTGCTCGCCGCGCTGGCGCAGGGGCTGCTGATCAGCGTCGTCGCGAGAAACCAGATGGCCGCGACCCAGATGGCCGCGATGAGCTCGATGCTGCCGGCGATGATGCTGTCGGGGTTCGTGCTGCCGATCGCCAACATGCCGACGGTGCTGCAGTGGTTCACCAACGTGATCCCCGCGCGCCACTTCGTCCACGGGCTGCGCGCGGTGATGCTGCGCGACGCGCCGCTCGAGCACGTGATCGGCGACATCGCGCGGATGGCGGCGTTCGCCGCCGTCATGATCACGCTGTGCGTCGTGCGGTTCCGGAGGAAGGTCGCGTGAGCGCGCCCGGTCGCCTGCTGTGGCCGCTGGTGGCGCTGGTGCACAAGGAGGTGCTCCAGGCGCTGCGCGACCGCCAGATGCTGTTCATGATCATCGCGGCGCCGCTGATCCAGATCGTGCTGCTCGGCTACGCCGCCCAGCTCGAGTTCCGCAGCGCCGACACCGTCGTCGTCGACGAGGACCGGTCCGTCGCCAGCCGCGCGTTCGTCGACGGGCTCGGCGCCGATCGCACGTTCCGCCTCCGCCACGTCCCCGACGTCGCCGCCGCGATCGAGGCGCTCGGCCACGGCGACGCGTCGGTCGCGGTGATCGTCCCCGCCGGGTTCGAGCGCGACCGCCGCGCCGGCCGCGACGCGGCGGTCCAGGTCATGTACGACGGCAGCGACCCGACCACCGGGATCGCCGCGAGCAGCGCGATCGAGGCCTACGCCGCCGGCCAGAACCGCGCGCCGCCCGGGCTCGCCGTCCCGATCGGCCAGGTCACGCTCGAGCCGCGGCTGCTCTACAACCCCGGGCTCGACGCCCAGCGGTTCTTCATCCCCGGCACCGGCGCGTCGCTGCTCGTCGTGATCACGACGCTGGTCACCGCGATGGGCCTGGCGCGCGAGCGCGAGGTCGGCACGCTCGAGCAGCTCCTGGTCACGCCGATGGGCCCGATGACCGTGATGCTGGGCAAGATGATCCCGTACGCCGCGTTCGGGTTGATCGACGAGGCGCTGATCCTGGTGATCGGCAACCTCGTGTTCGACGTCCCGATCCAGGGCGACCTCGCCGTGCTCGCGCTCGCCACCACCGCGTACCTGGGGTGCACGCTGTCGCTGGGCCTGTTGATCGCCGCCAGCGCGCGCACCCAGCAGCAGGCGTTCATGGGCGGGTTCTTCTTCATGCTGCCGGCGATCCTGCTGTCGGGGTTCATGACCCCGGTCGAGGCGATGCCGTCGTGGCTGCAGCCGGTCACGCTGGTCAACCCGATGCGCCACTTCGTCGAGGCGTCGCGGTCGATCCTGCTGCGGGACGCGGGGTTCGTGGACGTGGCGCCCCAGATCGGCTGGCTGGCCGGGACGGCCGCGGTCCTGCTCGTCCTGGCCGCGCTGCGGTTCCGGCGCACGCTCGCTTAGCCGAGCGAGGCGAGGCGACCTCCGTACAGGCGCTGCGAGCCCGTCTGCGGGCGAGCAACCCGATCGACAGGGCCCGTCATGATGAAATCATGACGGGCTCTGACATACGCTCGCGCCATGCCGACCTGGGATCAGGACTTCGACGTGTACATGGCGATGATGGACGACAAGCCGGCGTCGTTCCTGATCGACCTCGCCGCCGGCGGCGAGGCGCCGGTCGAGTCGCACCCGGTGCGGCTGGTGATCGCCGTGCCGCTGCTGCGCCCGCGCCCCGACGGCCTGCGCGACGGCAGCGAGCTCGACGCGATGGGCAAGCTCGAGGACGACTTCGCGTCGGCGCTCGAGCGCGAGGTCGACGCGATCTTCGTCGGGCACGTCATCCACGGCGGCGAGACGACGATGTACTTCTACGTCCCGGCGGAGCACCGCGCGAGGCTGGACGCGCTCCCCGAGCTGACCGGCCCGGCCGGGGACTACGCGCCGAGCTGGGGCGTCGAGGACGACGCCGCGTGGGAGTGCTACCGCGACTTCCTCAGCCCCGACGAGTACGCGCGCCAGTCGATCTGGAACCGCCGGCTGCAGAAGGTCTTCGCCGAGGGCGGCGACCTGATGGACGTCCCGCGCGAGATCGACCACTTCGCGTACTTCGCGACGCGCGAGCAGGCCGAGCAGGCGGCCGAGGCGCTGCGCGCCGCCGGGTTCGACACCGACGACGTCGAGCCGCCGGATCCGGCCGACGCGGACGACGCCGATGCCGGCGACGGGATCCCGCCGTGGAGCCTGCAGTTCCACCGCGCGGACGCGGTGGCGGGCCCGCGCCCCGACGAGTTCTGCGCCGAGATCCTCGACATCATCCTGCCGCTCGAGGGCAGCTACGACGGCTGGGGCGCGCCCCACGTCAAGGCCGAGGGCGAGGCGTAGCGTGCCCGGGCGCCTCGCGATCGCTTGCTACCGGCCGAAGCCGGGCTGCGCCGACGCGCTGCTCGAGCTGATGCGGGCCCACCTGCCGACCCTGCGCGGCGAGGGGCTCGCGACCGCGCGCGTGTCGATCGTCGGGCGCGCCGCCGACGGCACGATCGTCGAGGTGTTCGAGTGGGCGTCGCAGGCGGCGGTCGACGCCGCGCACGCCAGCGCGGTCGTGCAGGCGATGTGGGCGCGCTACGCCGAGGTGTGCGACTACGTCCGGCTGGCCGACGTCGCCGAGGCGAGCGAGCTGTTCTGCATGCTCGAGCCGGTGGACGTCGCGGCGCCCACCCGGCGGCCGGCGTCGCGCGTGGTCCGGGCCGCGAAGCGCGCGGCGCGGTCGGCGCCGCCCCCGGCGAAGCGGCCGCGCCCGGCGCTCCAGGGCCCACCGGCGCCGGCCGCGCGCAAGGGCCCGCCGCCGGCGCGCCCGGCCAAGAAGGCGCGCCCGCCGAAGCGGCGCGCGGCCCCACGCCGGCCTGGTCGAAAGTAGGCGTTGTCGCGCGCGCGCGCGCCGCGGTATCCACGAGGCGTGGGAGCCGCCAGCGTGACCGACCGCGTGCCCGGCGAGTTTCGCTACTGGGCCAACCTCGATCGTCCCGCCGTCCGCGCCGCGCTGCGCGCGTGCCGCGCCGTCGGGTTCGAGCCGACGCTGCCCGACGACGTCGTGCGCGCGTTCGCGTCGATGTACTACGACGCCGACCCGCTCGCCGAGGCGTTCGTCGAGGAGGTTCGCCCCGGGCGCGCGCGCCAGCTCCTCGACCAGGCGCTCGCGAGCGGCGTGGCGTCGATCCCGGACGCGCCGGCGACGCTGGTCGCGCTGTTCGCCGACGTCGATCGCGACCCGGTGTGGCTCGATCGCGCGGCCGTCGCGCGCGGCGCGCGGGCGTTCCGCCGGTTCGGGCCGGCGCTGTTCCGGTTCGCCGGCGCGGTGACCCTGGCGTCGTACGCCGAGTGCTCGGTCGCCAAGCCGCTCGCGCTGTCCGGCGCCTACGCCGGCGCCTCGACCCGCCAGCGGTTCCTCGAGACGGTGGCGTTCTGGATCGCGGTGTCCGAGCCGGGCGCGCTCGCCCACGGCGCCGCCGGCCGCGCCTCGGCGCTGCGCGTGCGGCTGATGCACGTGATGGTGCGCAAGCGCCTGTACGGCCACCCCGAGTGGAACACGGCCGCGTGGGGCGCGCCGATCAGCCAGGCCGACGCGCTGCTGACGCTGATGGGCGGCAGCGTCGCGCCCGGGCTGTTGATGCACGCGATGGGCTTCCTGACGTCCAAGGCCGACATCGAGGCGCTGCTCCACTTCTGGCGCTACGTCGGCCACCTGATGGGCGTGCAGCCGCGGTGGTACCCGGCGACCGTCGCCGACGGCGTGCGCCTGCTGCTGCTGGCGATGATCAAGGGCGCGCACCGCGCCGGCGACGACGGCAAGGCGCTGTGCCACTCCTACGCCGAGGCGTTCCGCCCCGATCCCGAGCTGCGCGGCCTGGCGCGGGTGCGCGCCGCGATCACGGATCGCGTGCACCGCGGCTACACCCAGTTCTTCCTGCCGCCGTCGGTCTACCGCGCCAACGCGCTGCCGTCGGCGGGGCCGTGGGCGCTGGTGCCGCTGCTCCAGGCGCCCGCGATCCTCGGCGCGGAGGCGCTGCGCCGCACCGTCGGCCTCGACGACGCCGCCGACGGCTACGCGCGGTGGCGGCGCGACCGCTGGCTGGCGCACCACGCCGCCGGGCGCGCCGCGCAGTTCCGTCCGCCGCCGACGCTCACCCGCTGACGCTCACGGCGCGACGTAGATCCCGACGGTGCGGCCGGGCAGGGTGACGGTGATCTCGCCGCCGTCGACGACGAGCGCGGCGGGCGCGCCGAGGTCGGCGCGGTCGACGAGCTGGGTGCCGTCCGGCCAGGCCGCGCGGTCGGCCTCGGTGATCCCCGGGTTGGCGGCGAACCGCATCGTCACCGACGCCTCGCCGCCGCCGCCGTTGACGACGACGAGCACGCGGTCGTCGCCGGAGGCGCGGTAGAACGAGAACACGTTCGCGCCGCCGTTGGGGCGCCACGTCTCGGCGTAGTAGCCGGCGTGGAGCGCGGGGTGCGCCCCGCGCAGCGCGATCAGCCGCCGCGTCAGCGCGAACGTGTCGGCGGGGTTGCCGAGGTAGCCGTCGCGCGCGCCGTCGCGCGCCGCCGGGTCGAACGCCCACGCCGGCAGCATCCGGCGGTTGTCGGGGTAGGCGCCGAGCAGGCCGAGCTCGTCGCCCTGGTAGAGCTGCGGGATGCCGGGCAGGGTGAACAGCAGCGCGAGGGCGACGCGGTAGCGGCGGACGCGCTCGGCGTCGGACAGCTCGCCGGCCTCGGTCATGAACCGCGGCACGTCGTGGTTGTCGAGGAAGGTCGACGTCATCAGCGCGCGGTCGAGGCCGAGGTCGGCGAGGGTGTCGCGCATCACCGCGGCGACGTCGTCGAGCGAGCCGCCGCGCGCGACCGCGTCGACCAGCGCGCGGCGCAGCGGGAAGTGGAACACCGAGTCGAACCCGGCGTCGAAGTAGCGGGCGAACTGGCTCATGTCGCCGTCGTTGAACACCTCGGCGACGATGAACGGGTGCGGCCGCGCGGCGCGCGCCGCGGGCAGCCAGGTGTCGGCGAAGTAGTCGAGCTCGACGTGCTTGGCGGTGTCCATGCGGACGCCGGCGAACGGGTAGCGGTCGAGCCAGGCGATCGTCGTCGCCGTCACGTAGGTCGCCACGTCGGCGCGCTCGTGCGCGAAGTCGGGCAGCCCCGACAGCGGGCAGTAGATGTCGCTCGGCCCCAGCTCGGCGCATGTGTCCGCCGGGTGGAACCAGTCCGGGTGCTGCGCGACGATCCGCGCGTTGCGCGCCGGGTGGTTGACGACGACGTCGAGGATCGGCGCGATGTCGGCCGCCGTCAGCTCCGCCAGCAGCGCGTCGAGCTCCGCCGGCGTGCCGAGCTTGGGCTCGAGCGCGGCCTCGATCGGCTCGGCCGGGTCGACGAGATCGGCCCAGTAGCCGTGGTAGCCGCACTGGTCGCTGCCGTCGCGGCGCGGCGCCTGGCGGTGCAGCGGCGTCGTCCACAGCGCCCCGACCCCGAGCTCGGACAGGTAGGGCAGGTGGGCGCGCAGCCCGGCGAGGTCGCCGCCGTGGAACCGGATCGGGTTGGCCGGGTCGTGGCACTCGGCATGGCCGGCGGCGTCGTTGGCGGCCGAGCCGCTGGCGAACCGGTCGGGCATCGTCAGGTAGATCACCCGCGGCCGCCACACGCGCGGGTCGGCGCCGGGCCCGTCCCACGGCGGCAGCGCGTCGGGCGCGGCCGGGTCGGCGTCGGGCGCGCCGCCCCCGTCGCCCGGGGCGTCGTCGTCGTCGCCGAAAGGTGATTGCTCCGCCGGACACCCGACCGCCACCAGCGCCAGGAGTCCCGCGAGCCCTCGTGCGCGCATCGCGCGAGGACGAAGCACGAACCGCGCCCGCGTGCAGGCACGCGGGACCGCGTCGCGTGCCGCGACGCGTCGTGCGCCGTCGAGTCACGAGGCCGTTGCGATTCGCAACGCCCGCGGGCCCGACCTGGACCCTGCCTGGACCTTGGTGGCGCGCCGGCCGGCTCAGCGGCCCTTGAACTGCGGCTTGCGCTTCTCGGCGAACGCGCGCGGACCTTCCTTCGCGTCCTCGCTGTTGAACACCTTCCACCCCAGCTCCAGCTCGATCTTCAGCGCCTCGGCCTCGGGCAGCGCCTCGGTCTGCATCACGCTCTGCTTGATCGACTGGACCGCGAACGGGCCGTTGGCCGCGATCTCGGCGGCGATCCGGCGCGCCTCGTCGAGCGCGGCGCCGTCGGCCACGACCCGCCCGATCAGGCCGATCCGCTGCGCCTCCTCGGCGCCGACGTGGCGCCCGGTGAGCAGCAGGTCCATCGCGTGCGTGTACGGGATCTGCCGGCGCAGCCGCACGGTCGAGCCGCCGAGCGGGAACAGCCCCCACCGCACCTCGGACACGCCGAACTTCGCCGACTGCCCTGCGACGCGGATGTCGGTGCCCTGCAGGATCTCGGTGCCGCCGGCGATCGCGTAGCCCTCGACCGCGGCGATCAGCGGCTTGGCCAGCCGGTAGTGGCGGAGGAACGCCTTCCAGTGCAGGTCGGGATCGGCCTTGAACCGCGCGGCCCACTCGTCGGCCGGCGGGTTGTGCATCTGCTTGAGGTCGCTGCCGGCGCAGAAGTGTCCGCCCGCGCCGGTCAGGATCGCGACGCGGACCTCCGGATCCTCGTCGATCATCCGCCACGCGTCGGCCAGCCGCGCCAGCATCTCGAGGTCCATCGCGTTGCGCGCCTCGGGGCGGTTCATCGTGACGGTGACGACGTGGCCGTCGCGCTCGATCAGCAGGTGCGGGGTCTTCGACATTGTCAGCCTCCCGTCACGACTGGAACATGTTCTACAGCGCGCGGCAATCCGCTTGTGTGTCCAAATGGAACATGTTCTAGTCCGCCCATGCCGCCGTCGCTGAACGTGGACGTCTACGATCTCGACACCTACGAGCGCGGGGTGCCGCACGACGCGTATCGCGTCCTGCGCGCCGAGGCGCCCGTGCACTGGAACCCCGAGCCCGACGGCGTCGGGTTCTGGGCGGTGACCAAGCACGCCGACATCGTCGCGATCTCGAAGGATCCGCAGACGTACTCGTCGTGGCGCGGCGGGACCAACATCAAGGACTACCCGCCGGACAGCCTCGAGGTGATCCGGATGCTGATGGTCAACATGGACCCGCCGCAGCACAACAAGTTCCGGCGGCTGACCTCGACCGGGTTCACGCCGCGGATGATCGCGCGGATGGAGGAGTCGATCCGCCGCGCCGCGAAGGAGATCGTCGACGAGGTCGGCCCGCTCGGCAGCTGTGACTTCGTCACCAGGATCGCGGCCGAGCTGCCGCTGATCATCATCTGCGACATCATGGGCGTGCCGCAGTCGGACCGGCACCTGGTGTTCGACTGGTCGAACCGGCTGATCGGCTTCGACGACCCCGAGTTCCAGACCTCGCTGGAGGACGCCCAGCTCGCCGCGTCCGAGCTGTGGGCCTACGCCAACCAGCTCGCCGAGGAACGCAAGGCCGCCGGCAACCCCGAGGCCAAGGACATCGTGTCCGTGCTGCTCAACGCCGAGGTCGACGGCGAGCACCTCGACGAGATGGAGTTCGACGCGTTCTTCCTGCTGCTCGCGGTCGCCGGCAACGAGACCACGCGCAACCTGATCTCCGGCGGGATGCTCGCGCTGATCGAGCACCCGGCGCAGCGCGCCCGGCTGCTCGCCGACCCGACGCTGATCGACTCGGCGGTCGAGGAGATGCTCCGCTGGGTGACGCCGGTGATCCACTTCCGCCGCACGGCGACCAAGGACACCGTGCTGCACGGCGTGCCGATCAAGGAGAACGACAAGGTCGTCCTCTACTACGCGTCGGCCAACCGCGACGAGGACGTGTTCGCCGACCCGATGTCGTTCGACGTCGGCCGCACCCCGAACGACCACATCGCGTTCGGCATCGGCCAGCACAGCTGCCTCGGCCTCAACCTGGCGCGGCTGGAGATCAAGGCGATGTTCCAGGAGCTGCTGGCCCGCATGCCGGACATCGAGCTCGACGGGCCGGTGCGGCGCCTGCGCTCGAACTTCATCAACGGCATCAAGTCGATGCCGGTCCGCTTCACGCCGACGAAGTAGAGGAGGGGCTCATGGCGACGGAGTCGATCACGCCCGCGACCCTGAAGGCGCGCGCCGCGGCGCTCGCGCCCGCGCTGACCGAGCGCATCCCCGAGGCCGACCAGCGCCGGCGCCTGCCCGACGCCACGATCGCGGACTTTCAGGACGCGGGGTTCTTCCGCATGCTCCAGCCGTCGCGCTGGGGCGGGCTCGAGGTCGACCCGCAGACCTTCTACGACGTCCAGATGACCGTCGGCGCGGCGTGCCCGTCGAGCGCGTGGGTGCTCGGCGTCGTCGCGGTCCACGCCTGGCAGCTCGCGCTGTTCCCGCTGCCGGCGCAGGAGGAGGTGTGGGGCAAGGATCGCTCGGTCCTGATCAGCAGCTCGTACGCGCCGACCGGCAAGGTCACCCGCGCGCCCGGCGGCTACCGGATCTCGGGCCGGTGGTCGTTCTCCAGCGGCAGCGATCACTGCCAGTGGGTGTTCCTCGGCGGCCTCGTCCCTCCCGACGCAGAGGGCAAGCCGCCCGAGATGCGGACGTTCCTCTTGCCGCGCCGCGACTACAAGATCGAGGACACCTGGCACACGATGGGCCTGCGCGGCACCGGCAGCAACGACGTCGTCGTCGACGACGTGTTCGTGCCGGAGCACCGCACCCACCGGCTGGTCGACGGGTTCAAGCGGTCGAGCCCCGGCAACGAGCTCAACCCGGCGCCGCTGTACCGGCTGCCGTTCGGCCAGGTGTTCGTGCGCTCGGTGTCGACGACGGCGCTCGGGATCGCCCAGGGCGCGCTCGACGCGTACCGCAAGAACACCGCGAGCCGGATCGCCGCCAGCGACGGTGCCAAGGTCGCGCTGGATCCGTCGGCGCAGACGGTGGCGGCGTACGCGGCCGGCGTGATCGAGGACCTGCGCGCGACGCTGCACCGCAACTTCGACGAGCTGATGGCCCAGGCGCGCGCTGGCGAGGACATGCCGCTCGAGCGCCGGCTCAAGTTCCGCCTCGACAGCTCGCTCGCCGTCCAGCGCTCGCTCGAGGTCGTGGACGCGCTGTTCACCGAGAGCGGCGGCCGCGCGATCTTCACGTCGAGCGCGCTGCACCGCTACTTCCTCGACATCCACTGCGCGCGCGCGCACTACGCCAACAACCCGGAGAAGAGCGCGCGCAACTTCGGCGGCGTCCTGCTCCAGCAGAAGAACACGGACTTCTTCGTATGAGCGAGGCGTCGCCGGAGGCGCGGCCGATGCCGATGCCGATGCCCTTGATCGACCAGCTCGGCTACCTCGCGTTCGAGGTGTCGGACCTCGCCGCGTGGGAGGCGTTCGCCACCGGCGTGCTCGGGCTGGCCGTCGCGCGCCGCTGGGACGGTGGGCTGGCGCTGCGCATGGACGGGCACGCCGCGCGGTTCTTCGTCCACCACGGCCCGGCCGACGACCTCGCGGCGATCGGCTGGCAGGTCGCCGACGAGGCGACGCTCGAGGCGGTCGCGGCGCGGCTGCGCGGCGCCGGCCACGACGTGCGCGAGGGCACCGCGGCCGAGGCTGCGCTGCGCGGCGTCGTCAGGCTCGTGGTCACACGCGATCCGGCGGGGAACGCCCAGGAGCTGTACTTCGGCCCGGCGCGCGCGGCCGAGCCGTTCACCTCCCCGCTGGTGCGCTCGGGGTTCGTCGCCGACGACCTCGGCCTCGGCCACCTCGTGGTGTCGACGGCCGACGACGTCGCCACCGGCGCGTTCTACCGCGACCTGCTCGGGTTCAAGCTGAGCGACCGGATCGCGTGCACGTTCTACGGCCACGCCGTCGACATCACGTTCCTCCACACCAACCCGCGCCACCACACGCTGGCGTTCGGCGGCCCGCAGCCCAAGCGCCTGCACCACTTCCTGCTCGAGGTGCGGTCGCTCGACGACGTCGGCGCCGCGCTCGATCGCGCGGCGGCGGCGGGCGTGCGGATCGCCCAGATGATCGGCCGCCACCCCAACGACAAGATGATCTCGTTCTACGCGCTGACGCCCTCGGGGTTCCAGTTCGAGCTCGGCACGGGCGGGCGCCTCGTCGACGACGCGTCGTGGGAGCCGTGCGTCCACGACCGGATCAGCGAGTGGGGGCATCACCCGCCCGAGCGCTACGCGCCGCGGCGGCCGAAGCCCGCCGCGCCGGGAGGCGCGTCGTGACGGGCACGGTGCCCGAGGGCAAGTACGTCGACCTCGGCGACGGGCTGCGCCTGCACTACCACGAGGCCGGACCGGCCGACGGCCCGGCGCTGGTGTGGCTCCACGGCAGCGGCCCCGGCGCCAGCGGCTGGTCGAACTTCAAGCACAACTTCCCGACGTTCGCGGCGCGCGGCCACCGCTGCCTCGTGCTCGACAACCTCGGGTTCGGTCACTCGAGCAAGCCCGACGTCGACTACGGGATGGACTTCGTCGTCGGCGGCGTGATCCGCGCGCTCGACCGGCTGGGCGTGGCGCGCGCCTCGGTCGTCGGCAACTCGCACGGCGGCGCGGTGGCGATCTCGCTCGCGCTGGCGCAGCCGGCGCGCGTCGCGCGGCTGGTGCTGATGGCGCCCGGCGGCCTCGAGGAGCGCGAGGTCTACATGGGCATGTCCGGGATCCGGACCATGATGAAGGTGTTCCTCGGTCCCGACGGGATCACCCGCGAGGGCATGCGCAAGGTGTTCGGGCTGCAGCTGTTCGACCCG
The DNA here is from genome assembly GCA_011526095.1 of Myxococcales bacterium. Taxonomy (GTDB): domain Bacteria; phylum Myxococcota_A; class Polyangia; order Haliangiales; family Haliangiaceae; genus WYBA01. The sequence goes on from WYBA01000315.1 coordinate 50,690, forward strand.
GCGACGCTCGACGAGGCGACGCTCGACGAGCGCCTGACGATCGCGGCGACCCAGCCGAAGCGCGTCATGACGTCGCTCGGCGTGCCGCACCTGGCGCCGCGGCTGGGCGAGCTGGCCTGTCCGGTGCTCGGGTGGTGGGGCACCGACGACAACTTCTGCCCGCCGACCGGCGCGGTGACCCTGAGCAGGGCGTGCAAGGACGCGCGCGTCGTCACGCTGTCGCGGTGTGGGCACTGGGTGATGGTGGAGCACCCGGAGCTGTTCAACCGGTGGACGGCGGACTTCCTGGCCCCCGAGCTCGCGAGCTGACCGTGGCGGAGCCGCTCGACGCGGACGATCTGCGCGCGCTCGGCGACGAGCTGTACGCCGCGCTGCGCGCGCGGACGACGGTGGCGCCGCTGACCACGCGCCGCCCCGGCATCACCACCGTCGACGCCTATCACATCTCGCGCCGGCTGCTCGACCGCCGACTCGCCGACGGTGAGCGGGTGGTCGGCAAGAAGATCGGCGTGACCAGCCTGGCGGTGCAGACGATGCTCGACGTCCACACCCCGGACTTCGGCTGGCTCACCGACCGGATGCAGTGCGCCGACGCCGGCGCGGGCGGCGAGGTCCCGGTCGGGGCGCAGCTGATCCAGCCGCGCGCGGAGGCCGAGCTCGCGTTCTGCCTCGACCGCCAGCTCCGCGGCCCGGGGATCACGCCGGGCGACGTCGTCGCGGCGACCGCGTGGATCGCGCCGTGCTTCGAGCTCGTCGACTCGCGGATCGAAGGGTGGAAGATTCGCTACCAGGACACCGTCGCCGACAACGCGTCGTCGGGGCTGTTCGTGCTCGGCGGAGCCGAGGCACGCGCGCGCCCCGGCGCGTTCGACTTCGCGCGGTGCGAGGTCGCGGTCGAGAAGAACGGGCGCCCGCTGTCGCGCGGGCGCGGCGCCGAGGCGATGGGCTCGCCGCTGGTGTGCGTGGCGTGGCTCGCCAACACGATGGGCGAGCTGGGCGTCGCGCTCGAGCCGGGCGAGATCGTGCTGTCGGGATCGCTCGTGCCGCTCGAGCCGGTGCGGCCCGGCGACGTCATGCGCGCCGAGGTCCCCGGCCTCGGCGGCGTCACCGCGAGGTTCACGTGAAGATCAAGGCGGCGATCATCGGGTCGGGCAACATCGGCACCGACCTGCTGTACAAGGCGCGGCGCAGCGCCGTGATCGACCCGACGTGGATGGTCGGGATCGAGCCGGCGTCCGACGGGCTGGCCCGGGCGCGCGCGCTCGGCGTCGCGACGACGTCCGACGGGGTCGAGGGCCTGCTGCCCCACCTGCGCGGCGGCGCCAGCCCCGACGGCGTGCGGCTGGTGTTCGACGCCACCAGCGCCCACGCCCACGTCCAGAACTGGCGCCGGCTGGTCGACCACGACGTCATGGTCGTCGACCTCACGCCGGCGGCGATCGGCCCGTACTGCATCCCGCCGGTCAACCTGACCGAGCACCTCGACGGCGGCGC
>WYBA01000316.1 GCA_011526095.1 Myxococcales bacterium
GCCAGACCCTCGGCGTGGCGACGGCCGTGGCGGAGCAGGCGTCGCGCCTGGTCGAGGCGGCGATCGACCTCGCGTGCGATCCGGATCCGGTCCGCGCCGCCGAGTACCGCGCGCGCGCGATCGCCGCCTGGCACACCGCGCGGGCGCTCGACCCGGGCTTCGGCCTGGCCGCGCTCGCCGCGCCGCCGATCCGCCACCGCCTGCCGTTCGGCCCGGGCGCGCTGCCGGCGCTGCGCGAGCTGATCGAGCGCGCGGTCGGCGCGCCCGCGGTCGTCGACGGCCCCCCCGTGGCGGCGCCGCCCGATGCGCCGCCGACGCACACGCCGACGTTCGACGAGGTCGCCGCGCTCGCGCTCGACGGCTGGCCCGCGCCGCCGCCCGCCGACCCGGCCGCGCTAGAGGCCGCGGTCGCCGCGCTCGACGCGGGGCTCCCCCACCCCGCGCGCGCAGCCGCGCTCGAGACGCTCGCCGCCGACGCCGGCGCCGCCGACGACGCGCACGAGCCCGCGCTCGCCGCGCTCGCGCGCCGCGCCGCCGACGGCGTCGCGGCCGCGCGCACCAGCACCGCGCTGTGGACGTGGATGAACTGGCACGGCGCGGTCGCGCCGATCGAGCAGCGGTGGTGGGGGCTGCTCGTCCACGCCGCGCTGTGGCCGGCGCTCGCGCTGCTGATCGATCCCGCGCGCCCCGCCCGCGCCCTGCCCGCGGCGCGCACGGCGGCGCGGCTGTTCGGCTGCGGCCCGGTCGAGGCGCTGTCGGCCCCCTACGTCACGGCCGCGCTGCGCCGCCAGCTACTCGACGCCGGCCAGTCGCTCGACGAGGAGCGCCCGGTGCGCGGGCCCGGCGGCGGGCACGTCGCGCTCGCGCGCGCCACCGCCGCCGTCCACGCCGCGCGCGCGATCCACGCCGCCGCGAGCGCCGGGCTGCCGGTGCCGCGCGCCGCCGACGCCGCGGTGCGCTACCGCGACGCCTCGGCGCTGATCGCCGACGTCGCCGCCGCGCTGGCCGCCACCGACGTACCGCGCGGCGGCGTCGGCGCGGTCGTGCTGTGGGACACGCGCGTCGCGCTCGACGCGCTCGACGGCGTGCAGGCCGAGGTCGTCCGGCCGGCGCCGACGGGCCTGTGGTAGGCTGGCCGCCCATGGCCGCCGACGATCCGCGCGACACGCCGCCCGGCGCGACCACCCAGGTGGTCGCCGATCCGGAGTTCGAGACCGAGCTCGAGGCCGACGGCACCCGCCGGTTCACGCTGTCCGGCGGTCGGACGCTCAGCGTCGCGCCCGGCGCCGCCAGCGACGAGATCGTCGAGCTCCGCAGCGCCGCCGGGCTGCTCGAGCTGCGCGTCCGGCTCACCGCCGACGGGCCGGTCCTGCAGCTCGAGGGCGTCAAGGTCCAGCTCAAGGCCGCCGACGCCGTGTCGATCGACTGCAAGCGGTTCGAGGTCCACGCTGCCGACGGGGTCGCGGTCAAGACCGAGGGCTCGCTCGAGCTGCACTCCGAGAAGGAGGCGCGCCTGAGCTCCCCCGAGGACGTCCGCGTCGTCGGGAAGGTGATCTGGCTCAACTGACGTATCACGCGACGTACCCGCGAGCTCGAGCGACGCCCGAGCCATGCCCGATCGACGCCCGAAGACGTAACGAGGAGCCGCCATGCCGACCGCCTCCGTGATGGGCGACAACGCCAAGCACGACAACCCGCACTGCCACGCGCCGATCCACCCGCCCGCGCCGGTGCCGACGCCGGTGCCGCACCCGCCGATCCCGCTGGCGATCACGCTGAACTGCTGCCCGACGGTGAAGATCGGCGGCAAGATGGCCACCCTCGTCACGTCGCAGACCGTGCCGTGCTCGATCCCGCCGTGCGTCCCCAACGGGCCGGGCATGGTCGCGCTCGGCTCGTTCACCGTGCTCATGACCAACCTGCCGGCGGCGCGGGTCAACGACATGGTCGCGTTCATGGGGTGCGTCGCCCCGATCCCCTCGCCGACGGGCAAGATCATCGGCCCCGGCGTCTCGACCGTCCAGATCGGCGGGTAGCGCCCGCCCGCCCGCGCCGTGCTGCTGTCCCACTTCGAGGCGTTCGCGCCGATCTGCGTGCGCTGCCGGCTGCTCGGGCGCGGCGAGCAGCGGCTGGTGGTCGGCGCGATCGCGCGGCGGGACGGCGACGATCTGCTCGACGCCACGCTCCTGTGCGAGGTGCCCGACTGCCGGTTCGAGTACCCGGTGATCGACGGGATCCCGATCCTGGTCAGCGACGTCCGCGACCACGTCGTTCGCGCCCTGCCCGAGCTGCGCGCTGGCGACGCGCTGTCGCCGCTCGCCGAGTCGATCCTCGGCGACTGCGCCGGGCCGGACAGCGACCTCGGGCGCCAGCGGCTCTACCTGTCCAGCTACGGCCAGGCCCACTGGGCGGACCAGGGGCCGGGCGCGACGCCGGCGGCCGCCGGGCTGGTGTCCGTGCTCGACGCTGCGCTCGAGCTCGCCGCCCGCGGCGACGGCGGCGTGTCGGGCCGCTGGCTCGACCTCGGCTGCTCGGTCGGGCGCGGCGCGTTCGAGCTCGCCGCGCGCACCGGCGAGCTGGCCCTCGGGCTCGACGTCAACGTCGCGATGCTGCGGTGCGCGCGGCGGCTCGCGCGCGCCGGCCGGCTGCGCCACCCGGTGCGCCGGGTCGGCGTCGTCCACGACACCCGCGACGTCGCGCTCGACCTGCCGCACCGCGGGCGCGTCGACTTCTGGTACGCCGACGCCACCGCCCTGCCCCTGCCCGCCGGCTCGGTCGCCGGCGCGCTCGCGCTCAACACGCTCGACTCGGTCGCGGTGCCGCTGGCGCTGCTCCACGAGCTCGCCCACGTCCTGGCCGACGGCGGCCGCGGCGTGCTGGCCACGCCGTACGACTGGGCGGCGCACGCGACGCCGATCGAGCACTGGATCGGCGGTCACTCCCAGCGCGGCCCCGGCGGCGGCTCGAGCGCGGCGGAGCTGCGACGGATCCTCGCGGCGACCGACCGCCCCGCCGGCGCGCCGAGCCTGGCGATCGACGCCGCGCGCGACGACGTGACCTGGGTGATGACGATGCACGAGCGCGCGGCCGTGCACTACCAGCTCGACATGGTCCGCGTCCGCCCGGACCGGTGAACGTCAGCCGCGGTGGGCGAGCGCCTGGACGTGCTCGACCGCGCCCGGCGGCGCCGCCGCGGCCGCGCCGTCGCGCCTGCCGTACATCCGCGCGCGCAGCGCGGTGAACCGATCGTAGTAGTCGCCGATGTCGTCGGCGCTGAGGTCCGGCAAGCGCAGGATCGTCTCGCGGTGGTTCGCCGGGCGCGCGAGGTAGTCGTCGGGCAGGTAGCCCCGCTCCTGGCACAGCCGGAACAGCGCCGTCCCCGGGTACGGGTAGAACACGAAGTAGCCGAAGTCGTAGACGTCGAGCTCCTCGGCCAGCGCCAGCGTCTGGTCGAGGTCGTCGCGGGTCTCGCCCGGCAGCCCGATCATGAAGTTCGCCGTCAACCGGATGCCCGCCTGTCGCGTCCAGCGGAACACGTCGCGGAACCGCTGGTTCGTCACGGGCCGCTGCATGATCTCGCGCCGCACCCGCTCGCTGCCCGACTCGACGCCGTAGGTGATCTGGTCGCAGCCAGCCTCGGCGAGCGTGTGCAGCAGCCGCTCGTTGACGGTCTCGACCCGGGCGTGGAGCGAGAACGGCACGCGCAGCCGCTCGCCGTACTGCGCGCACAGCTCGCGCACCCAGCCGTGGTGGATCGTGAACGTGTCGTCGAGGAAGATCACGTAGCCGAGGCGGCCGTCGTCGTGCAGCGCCTCGAGCTCGGCGAGCACGCTGGCGTGGCTGCGGCGCCGGCCGTAGTCGCCGGTCCCCTCGTACAGCTCGTTGTACATGCGCGCCGCGCAGTACGTGCACGGGAACGGGCACCCGCGCTGCGTCGTCATGTGGATCGTCCCCGGCTGCTCGTCGAGCAGGTCGCGCGCCATCCACGGCAGCCGGTCGATCGGCTCGACCGGCGGGCGCAGCTCGGGCCGCGCCCCCCCGCGCGCCCAGATGTTGGCGATCCGCCCGCTCCGCGACAGCGGCGCCGGCCGCGTCGTCGCGCCGGCCGCGAGCGCCTCCACCAGCTCGCACAGCGCGTCCTCGCCCTCGCCCAGGCACACGTAGTCGAACCCCGGCGACGCCAGGACCTCCTCGGGGGAGAACGTCGGGTGGAGCCCGCCGGCGATCACCGGCACGTCGTGCGTCGCGCGGATCGCGCCGATCAGCGCGCGTCCGCGCAGCCACTGCCGTGTCGTCAGCGACACGCCGATCAGGTCCGGCGCCGCCGCGACCATCCGCGCGACGATCTGCTCGGGCGTCTCGTCGACGGTGGCGCGCAGCAGCGCCGCCTCGTGGCCGGCCGCGCGCAGCGCGGCGCCGAGGAAGCCCGGGCCGATCGAGGCGACCGCCCAGCTCCGCTCGGTGTCGACCTCGAGGAACACGACCCGCATCGGGTCACATCGCGTCGGCGCGCAGCTCGAGCTGCAGGCCGCTGACCTCGGCGGGCAGCGCCTTGCGGATCGCGGCCTCGGCGTCGGCGCACCACGCGTGCAGATCGTCGCCGTCCGCGGCCGGGTCGAGGTTGACCCAGATCTTGATCGCGTTCATGTCGTCGCCCGACGGGTGCACCCGCACCTCGGCCGCCTTGCGACCGCCGCGGCCGACGTGGCCGGCGAGGAACGCCTCGATCGCGGCCGATGCCACGTTGATGTCCATCGCCAGATGGTACCAGGGCGCGGCGCGCGCGGGCGCCTCGTCGCGCGGGCCCCCGCAGGTCCCGCGCGCGCGGCGTTGACGGTCGCGCCGCCGGGTTGGCAGGATCGGCGGATATGACCATGACGACGACGTCGACCGGCCTGGGCATCGAGGACACCCGCGAGGGCACCGGCGCGCAGCCCGCCGCCGGCCAGACCTGCGTGATGCACTACACCGGCTGGCTGTGGGTCGACGGCGCCAAGGGCAAGAAGTTCGACAGCTCGCGCGATCGCGGCGAGCCGTTCTCGTTCCCGCTCGGCCGGCGCCGCGTGATCGCCGGGTGGGACGAGGGCGTCGCGACGATGAAGGTCGGCGGGACGCGCACGCTCCTGATCCCGCCCGGGCTCGGCTACGGCGCGCGCGGCGCCGGCGGGGTGATCCCGCCCAACGCGACGCTGCTGTTCGAGGTCGAGCTGCTCGCGGTGCAGTGACGCCCGCGTCGACGTCCGTCCGCGCGCGGTCACGCCGCGCGGTCGTGCCGCGCCCCGCGCTCGAGCTGCCCCAGCTGCCGGTCGAAGTCCTCGATGTGCGCGTGGGTGATCCACCACCCCGAGCCGCTGACGATCGCGGTCAGCGCGACCGCGCCGAACACGTAGGCGCCGCTGGCCCCGGCCACGAGCAGGCCGAGCGCGGCGATCGCGCCGACCCAGCCGAGGCGGAGGAACCGGCGCTGCACGCGCAGGCTGCTGGCGCGGTAGGTGCGCAGCCGATCCCGGCGGGCCTCGAGGTCGCTCATCGCGGCTCCGATGTACTGGCCGCCGCGCTCGTTGTCACCTGTGGCGATCGGCCGCGGTCTCGGAGATGTCGGCCAGCGCACGTCGGCCCGCCGTGCTACAAAGGCCGGGTGCGCCCCCACGAGGGGTCCGCCGTTGTCGGAACGCGATCCGGCCCCTGCCAGGATCGTCCATGCCCGACGCTCATCTGCCTCAGTTCTCGTCAGCGCCCGAGCGCGTGTTCGTGTCCGTCGACGAGAGCACGGCGCGCTCGACGGTGTCGTTCTTCCCCTCCGGCGCGGCCGCGCCGATCCAGCAGGACGGCGACGGCCGCGGCGAGCAGGCCCTGTCGGTCGCCCGGTCGGTCGTCGCCGCGTTCCCGACCTGCACGATCGCCGGTCCCCACTTCCACGCCTCGGCGACCGCGCGCCCCAAGTCGCGCCGCCGCCGCTAGCCCATCCGCTCACCGCCGGCGGGGCGCAGGCCCCGTCGAGACCCCGAACCCGAGGAGCAGCATGTCAGTCAACCGCAAAGCGACCATGGCCAAGCGACAGCGCGAGCTGGCGCAGAAGGACAATGTGAAGGACCGCGAGCAGCGCCGCCAGGAGCGCAAGGCGCGCGCCGAAGCCCGCGCCGCGTCCGGGCAGGTCGGCCCCGAGATGGGCGAGCCGCAGCGGTTCGACGACGATCTCGACGGCGCCGTCGGCGCCGTCGGCGACACTCCGCCGGTCGCCTGAGGGCGGCCGCCAGCGGCCCCCGGCCCCGGCCAGCGGGCGCGGACGACGGCCCCTACGCGGGCACGTCGATCCGCCCGTCGGCGTGGCGCGCGAACCGCGCCGCCTCGCCGCCGTGCACGGGATCGTCGCTCGGCCACGGCCACCCGCCGAACTGCGTCCGGCGGTAGTCGGCGATCGCGTCGTCGATCTCCTCGCGCGTGTTCATCACGAACGGCCCGCGCTTCACCACGGGCTCGCCGATCGGGCGGCCCTGGAGCATGAGCAGCTCGACCTCGCCCCCCGCGGCGTCGAGCACGCCCGGGAGGTCGGCGCGCAGCGCGATCGCGTGGCGCGCCGGGATCGCCGCGCCATCGACGCGCAGCCCGTCGCCCCGGAAGTAGTAGACGACCCGGTCCGAGCCCGGCCGCGCCGCCGGCAACGTCCACCGCGCGCCCGCGGCGAGGCGGATCGTCCAGATCGCCACGTCGGCGTCGGCGCGGGCGGCCCACGAGCTCGGCGGCGGCGCCGGCGCCGCGACCGCGCCGTGCGCGCCCGCGACCATCGTCACCGCGATCTCGTGCCCGCGGTCATCGGCGAGCACCAGCCGCGGCACCGTCGGCGCCCACAGCATCGAGAAGTGCGGCGCGGCGAACTTGTCGACCGCGGGCAGGTTCAGCCAGATCTGGAACAGCTCGAGCGGGTTGGGCGCGGCGCGGTCGAGCAGCGGGAACATCTCGGCGTGCAGGATGCCGGCGCCGGCGGTGAGCCACTGGACGTCGCCGCCGCCGTAGCGCGCCGCGGCGCCGAGCGAGTCCGCGTGGTCGAGCAGCCCGCGCCGCACGACGGTGACCGTCTCGAACCCGCGGTGCGGGTGCTGGGGGAAGCCCGGCACCCGCCGCCCGTGGTACATGCGCCAGCCGTCGACGCCGGCGAAGTCGCGGCCGAGCTCGCGGCCGGCGAGCGAGGCGGCCGGGCCGAACGCGCCGTTGCCCGCCGGGTAATGATCGTCGTGGTGGACGCAGAACAGGAACGGGTCGAGCGTCTGCCACGGCTCGGCGAGCGGCTCGACGCCGATCAGCGCGGTGTCGGCGACGGTGGGCGGCGGATCGGCGCCATCGCGGCAGCCGACCAGCGCCGCGGCCCCGGTCGCGGCCATCCACTGCAGGGCCTGCCGGCGATCGATGCGGGTGAAGGGCGCGAACCGGGTCACGCCCGCCAGCATAGCGGCGAGCGTCGGCGGTGGCGACCGGCGCTACGCCTCGGGCATCCGGCCCTTGTCGCGCAGCGCCGCGAGCTCCGCCTGCAGGCGGAGGTCCTCGAGGTGCTGGCGCAGGCCGTGGCGCGCGTCGACGTAGGCGGACCACGCCGCGCGCATCCACCCGTCGAGATCGACGCCGGCCTGGTGCGCGACGGCGGCGGCGTGCGCGAGCGCCGAGGCGAGCGCGGCCGCGGGCTCGGCCGTCGTGACGTCGGGCGCGGGTGCGGGCGCGTCCGCAGGGCGCGAGGAATCGGGCTTGGGGGATGGGGTCATGGCTGGCTCCGTGAGCACACCGAAACCACCCGCGCACGCGTCGTCAACGGGGCCGACCCGGTAGCTACCCGAAGGGGCAGGTCCGCCAGGCCGGCGCGCGCGCTGCTATAAGCACCTATCGATGGATGACGCCCCGCAGCTCGTCGGCCCGGACGTCGCAGCCCTCGGCCCGGCGTCGGACCAGGATCGGCCCGCCGTGGAGGCGCTGCTCGTCGCCAGCGGGCTGCCGCTGGACGGGCTCGAGCTCGCGTTCCCGGCCGGCGCGGTGGTCGCCCGCCGCGGGGCGCTCCTGGTCGGGATCGCGGCGCTCGAGCGCCACGGTGGCGCCGCCCTGCTCCGCTCGGTCACCGTGGCTCCCCCGGCGCGCGGCGTCGGCCTGGGCGTCGCGCTGGTGGCCGACCGGATCGCCGCGGCGCGCGCCGCCGGCGTGGCCGCCCTGTACCTGCTCACGACCACCGCCGCCCCGTTCTTCAGCCGGCTGGGGTTCGCGTCATTCCCGCGAGGAGACGTCCCGCCGGCCCTGGCCGCAAGCCCGGAGCTCGCCTCGGCGTGCCCGGCCTCGGCCACCTGCATGCGCCTGCGCCTCTGACCCGTCCGCTGCGTCCTTTCGCCCGCGTGCCCGTCTGCGGGACAGGAGGTACGCCATGAACGAGGAATCCATGACCGACGACCGCGCCCGCGCCGACAGCACCCGGGAGATCGTCCGCGATCACTACGGCAAGATCGCCCGCACCGGCGGCGGCTGCGGGCCCGGCTGCTGCGGGCCACAGCCGGCCGACCTGCAGGCGGCCCTGCTCGGCTACTCCGCCGACGACGCGGCGGCCGCCCCCGACGGCGCCAACCTCGGGCTGGGCTGCGGCAACCCGACGGCCCTGGCGGCGATGCGCCCGGGCGAGACCGTGCTCGACCTCGGCTCGGGCGCCGGCTTCGACTGCTTCCTCGCCGCGCGCCAGGTCGGGCCGACCGGCCGCGTGATCGGCGTCGACATGACGCCGGACATGATCGCCCGCGCGCGGGACAACGCGCGCAAGGTCGCCGCCGACAACGTCGAGTTCCGGCTCGGCGAGATCGAGCGGCTGCCGGTGGCCGACGCCTCGGTCGACGTGATCCTGTCCAACTGCGTGATCAACCTGTCGCCGGACAAGGCCGCGGTGTTCCGCGAGGCGTTCCGCGTGCTCAAGCCGGGCGGGCGGCTCGCGATCAGCGACGTCGTCGCCACCGGCCCGATCCCGGCCGAGCTGCAGGATCAGGCCGCCGCGCTCGCCGGCTGCATCGCCGGGGCCGCGCCGATCGACGACGTCCGCGCGATGCTGCGCGAGGCGGGGTTCACCGACGTCGCCGTCACCGTGGCGCCGCAGAGCGCCGAGGTCGTGGGGAGCTGGCTGCCGGGCATCGACGCGTTCGTCGCCTCCGCGACGATCGAGGCGCGCCGCCCGGGCGCGAGCGGCGCGTGCTGCGCGCCGGGGTGCTGCGGGTGATGGAGCCGGCGCCGCCGCGCGCGCCCGACGTGACCGCCTGGCGTGAGGTCGAGGCGCGGCTGCGCCCGTTCGTCGCGCGCCGCGTCGACGGCGCGGACGTCGACGACGTGCTCCAGGACGTGCGCGTCCGCATGCACCGCGGCGCGGCCGCGGTCCGCGACGAGCAGCGGATGGCGGCGTGGCTGTACCAGGTCGCGCGCAGCGCGATCGCCGACCACGGCCGGGCGCGGGCGCGCCATCCCCTGCCCGCCTCGCCCGACGTGCCCGAGGCCGCCGACGACCCGAGCGAGCGCGGCGACGACGACCCGAGCGACGACGTCCGGCGCGCGCTGGTGGCGTGCGTCGGCGTGTTCGTGGCGCGGCTGCCGTCGCCCTACCGCGAGGCGGTCACGCTGGTGGAGCTCGAGGGGCTCACGGCGTCGGAGGCCGCGGCCCTCGCGGGGATCTCGGTGTCGGGCATGAAGTCGCGCGTCCAGCGCGGACGTGCGCAGCTGCGGGCGCTGTTCGAGGCCTGCTGCGACTTCGAGGTCGACGCCCGCGGCCGGGTGGTCGACGCGACCCCGCGCGCCACCTGCGGGAGCGCGTGCTCGAGCCCGCGGGGCGCCAACCGGGCGTGATCACGGCCACTGCCGGTGGCAGGTTCGCGACGGGTCACAAACGGGCTGGAGTGGGCTCGGCCTGGCCACTACTGTGCCGCCCATGTCCTCGCGCCCGCTGGTCCTGTGCCTCGCCATCACGCTGTCCGCCGTCGCCGGATGCGACGACGGCGGCGATGGCTTCATCGACGCCGCGCCACGGCCGGACGGCGCGCCGTTCGACGCCGGCGTCGACGACACGACCGCGCCCGAGACGACGATCACCGAGGCGCCCGCCGACCCGAGCAACAGCGCGACGGCCACGTTCACGCTGGCGGCGGATGAGGACGACGCGACGTTCGAGTGCCGCGTCGACGACGCGGCGTTCGCGCCGTGCACCTCCCCGCACGCCGTGACGCTGGCCGACGGCGCCCATACGTTCGAGGCGCGAGCCACCGACCTCGCCGGCAACGTCGACGCGACGCCGGCGAGCCACGGCTGGACGATCGACACCGACCCGCCCGAGACCGCGATCGACGCGGCGCCGCCGACGCTCGACAACTCGGTCGACGTCAGCTTCGAGTTCTCCGCCGACGAGGCGGGTGCGTCGTTCGCGTGCAGCGTCGATGGCGCCGCGTTCACCGCGTGCACCTCGCCGCTGGCGCTGACCGGCCTCGCCGACGGCGCGCACACGTTCGCGGTGCGCGCGACGGACGCGGCGGGCAACGTCGACCCGACCGACGCCACCCACGCCTGGACGATCGACTCGTCGACGCCGGACACCCAGATCGACGACGGCCCGACCGGCGCGGTCGCGACGCCGGACGCGACGTTCGCGTTCTCGTCGCCCGACACGGCCGGCGCCACGTTCGCGTGCCGCCTCGACGGCGCCGCGTTCGCGCCGTGCACCTCCCCGCGGACGTTCACGGGGCTGGCCGACGGCGAGCACACGTTCGAGGTGCGCGCCTCGGACGCGGTCGGCAACGTCGATCCGACGCCCGCGACGCGGACGTGGACGATCGACACGGTCGCGCCGGACACGACGATCGACAGCGGCCCGGCCGGGACGGTCGCGTCCGCGGCGGCGGCGTTCTCGTTCTCGGCGAGCCCGGCGACCGGCGCGGCGTTCCAGTGCCGGCTCGACGGCGCGGCGTTCGCGGCGTGCACCTCGCCGCAGAGCTACACGGGCCTGGCGGACGGCGCGCACACCTTCGACGTCCGCGCCTGCGACGCCGTCGGCAACTGCGACGCCTCGCCGGCGACCCGCACCTGGACCGTCGACACCACCCCGCCGAACACGACGATCGACTCGGGGCCGTCCGGCACCGTCGCCTCCACGGGGGCGAGCTTCACGTTCTCGGCGAGCCCGGCGACCGGCGCGACGTTCCAGTGCCGGCTCGACGGCGCGGCGTTCGCGGCGTGCACCTCGCCACAGAGCTACTCGGGCCTGGCGGACGGCGCGCACACCTTCGACGTCCGCGCCTGCGACGCCGTCGGCAACTGCGACGCCTCGCCGGCCACGCGCACCTGGACGATCGACACCGCCGCGCCGGACACGACGATCGACAGCGGACCGACCGGGACGGTCGCGTCCGCGACGGCGGCGTTCTCGTTCTCGGCGAGCCCGGCGACCGGCGCGACGTTCCAGTGCCGGCTCGACGGCGCGGCGTTCGCGGCGTGCACCTCGCCGCAGAGCTACAGCAGCCTGGCGGACGGCGCCCACACCTTCGACGTCCGCGCCTGCGACGCCGTCGGCAACTGCGACGCCTCTCCGGCGACGCGCACCTGGACTGTCGACACCACTCCGCCGGGCACCACGATCGACTCGGGCCCGACCGGCACGGTCGCCTCGGCGGCGGCCTCGTTCTCGTTCTCGGCGAGCCCGGCGACCGGCGCGACGTTCCAGTGCCGGCTCGACGGCGCGGCGTTCGCCGCGTGCACCTCGCCCCACAGCTACTCGGGCCTCGCCGACGGCGCGCACACCTTCGACGTCCGCGCCTGCGACGCCGTCGGCAACTGCGACGCCTCTCCGGCCACGCGCACCTGGACGGTCGACACCACCCCGCCGAACACGACGATCGACTCGGGGCCGTCCGGCACCGTGGCCTCCACGGGGGCGAGCTTCACGTTCTCGGCGAGCCCGGCGACCGGCGCGACGTTCCAGTGCC
>WYBA01000317.1 GCA_011526095.1 Myxococcales bacterium
GGTGGCGGCCGCGCCGCCGCGCCCCGCGCGACGACCCCGCCCAACGTCGACGACATGCGGATGATCCGCGCCGGGCTCGGGCTCGACCCCGACACCCGCCTGCCGCCGCCGGCGGAGAAGCCGGCACGCGGCGACGACTCGACCGGGATCGTCGTCGAGGCGCGCGGCCCGGCGGCGCGCGGCGACGCGGGCGCGGGCGCGGGGGGCAGCGAGCGGGCGGTCCCCCGCGCGGCGCCGCGCACGCGCAAGGTCGCGACCGACCCCGGCGGCCGGTCGGTCGCGCGGCCACGCCGGCGCTCGACCCTGTCGATCGTGCTGTGGAGCGTGCTGGGCGCGGCCGTGATCGGCGGTGGCGTCTATGGCGGCTACCAGATCCGCCGGCTCAAGCTCGAGGGCGAGATCGAGGACTTCCGTCGCCAGGCGCGCGCCGCGGTCGAGGCGGACACGTGGCGCGGGTGGCGGCGCGCGCGCGATCTGTACCTCGGCATCGCCGAGGCCGACGGCTCGGCGGTCAACCGCGCCGCGCTGGCGCGCGCGCGCGCGGTGCTCGCGGCCGAGTTCGGCGACGACGTCGAGGCCGCGCGCGCCGACGTCGCCGCGCTCGGCGACAGCGCGCTGCTCGACGCGGTGATCGCGCGCGCCCACCTCGCGATGCTCGACGGCGACGCGGCGCGGCTCGACGCCGAGGCGCGCGCGGCGGCGGCGCTCGCGGCCGGCTCGGGCGACGCCGAGTACCTCGCCGGGCGCGCGGCGCTGCTCGGCGCGGGGTGGGACGACGCGATCGCCGCGTTCGACCGGGCGCGCGCGACCGGCGGCCGGCCCGCCTACCTGCTCGGGCTCGCCGCCGCGCACCTGGGCAAGCGCGACTGGGCGTCCGCCCGCGCCGCGCTCGGGCTGGTGCTGGAGCGCGCGCCCGGGCTGCCGGCGGCGGTGATCGCCGACGCCCGGATCGCGGCGGCGCGCGGCGCCCCGGGCGCCGAGGCGGCGGCCGCGGCGCTCGACCAGGTGCTGGCCGAGAGCGAGCGGCCGGTCGACGATCAGGCGCTCGGCGTGTCGCCGACCCAGGCCGCGTGGGCCGCGCTCGTGCTGGCCGAGCTGTCGGTGGCGCGCGGCGATCTGCCGGCGGCGCGGCGCGCGCTCGAGCGGGCGCGCACCGCGACGGTCGCCGATCGCGCGTTCACGGTCGCGGCGGTGCGCGTGCTGCTCGCGCTGGGCGAGGTCGCGGCCGCGCGGACCGAGGTCGACGAGGCGGTCCGCACGTGGCCGGCGGCGGCGGCCGTCCACATCGCCGCCGCCGAGGTCGCGCTGGCCGAGGGCGACGCGGCGCGCGCGCTGACCGCGCTCGAGCCGGCCGGCGAGCTCGGCGGCCGGCCCGAGGCGCTCGCGCTGCGCGGGCGCGCCAGCCTCGCGCGCGGCGCGATCGATCCGGCGATCGCCGACCTCGATCGCGCGCTCGCGCTGGTCCCCGATCTCGAGCTGGCGCTGGTCGCGCGCGCCGAGATCGACCTGCAGGCGGGCAACCCGCGCGCCGCGGTCGGGCTGCTCGAGAAGCACTACGGCGAGCGCGCGTCGCTGCCGCTGGCGATCACCTACGCCGCGGCGCTGCGCGGCGTCGGCGAGCGCGACCGCGCGCGCACGGTGCTCGCCGAGCTGACCCGCGACGGCGTCCCGGCCCCGGCGGCGGGGCGGGCGTGGCTCGAGACCGCGCGGCTCGAGCGCGACCAGGGCGACGCGCGCGCGGCGCGCGCCGCGTACGCCCGGGCGATCGAGCTGTTGCCGCGCGGCACGGAGGCGCGGCTCGAGGCCGCGCTGCTGGCGATCGACGGCGGCGACGCGCGCGGCGCGCGCGAGTCGCTCGATCGACTGGTCACCGACGCGCCCGACGACGGCCACGTCCGGGTCGAGGCGGCGCGGGCCCACGTCCTCACCGGCGATCTCGACGGCGCGAAGGCGCTGCTCGAGCAGGCCGAGGCGTCGACCGGCGCCCCGCGGTGGCTCGTGCAGCGCGAGCGCGGGCGCCTGGCGCTGCGCCAGCGCGTCCTGCCGGTCGCGATCGAGGCGCTGGAGCGGGCCGCGAGCCTCGAGCCGGCCGACGGCGAGACGCGCCTGTTGCTGATCGACGCGCACCTCGGCGCCGACGACGGCGCGGCGGCGCGGCGCGTGCTCGAGGACGTGATGAAGCGGTTCGCCGGCCGCGCCGAGGCCCAGCTCGCGGTCGGCCGCGTCCGGCTGTACTTCGACGTGCTCGCCGAGGCGCGCGAGGCGTTCGTCAAGGCCAAGGACCAGCTCGAGCGCGAGAAGGCGGCGCCGCGGTGGATCGCCGAGGCGGCGTACTGGCTGGGCCGCACCACGTACTACGAGGGCGATCCCGAGCGGGCGCGCGCGCTCGTCGAGCAGGCGGTGCAGCTCGATCCCGGGCTGGTCGACGCCCACGCGCTGCTCGGCATGATCGACGTCGAGCGCGGCAGCCTCAAGGCCGCGATCAAGTCGTGGGAGAAGGTGACCGTGCTCGACCCGGCCAACACCGAGGCGTGGTTCGAGCTCGGCATGGCGGCCGCCGGCGCGCGCCAGAAGAAGACCGCGAAGAAGGCGCTCGAGACGTTCCTGCAGAAGGCGCCGACGTCGGAGCTGGCCGCCGAGGCCCGCGCCGCGCTCAAGAAGCTGTGACGAGTCCGGAGGGCCGCGAGGGAGCCGGGCCGGAGACGGAGACAGAGACGGAGACGGAGACTGAGACGGAGACGGGCACGGAGACGGGCACGGAGACGGAGACGGGTACGGAGACGGAGACGGGCACGGGCACGGGCACGGGCACGGGCACGGGCAGGGGGACCAGGCGCGCGCACGCGCGCCGGGGGGCACCTCATCGCCGGCGCTCTGGCCACAGATGGGGGGTGTTGGGGGGAGCGGCGCTCCCCCCGACATCCGCTGACGCGTCAGCGTCAGCGAAAAAGAAACACGCCGACGCCGATGCCGGCGCCGACGACGAGCAGCAGCAGCAGCGCGATCAGCAGACCCTTGTTGCTGCCGGTCTCGTGCAGGCCGGTCTTGTCCGGCTCGAGCATCGATGACAGCCCGTCGTCGCCGCCCGGCGCGCCGGACGTCCCGGTCGAGCTGCCGCGCACGCCGGGCGTCCCGGCGGGGCGCGGCTGCGCCGCGGCGCCGGCGCCGCGCGTCGGCGGCGACGCCGAGGGCGGCTTGTCGCGCCGAGGCTGGGCCGCCGGCTTGACCTGCTGCCCGGTCTCGGCCCGCGGGATCGCGCCCGACGGCATGTCGATGCCGAAGTCGCTCACCCAGCCGGCCGTGTCGACGAACTCCTTCGGATCGAGGCTCTGCGATCCCTCCGCCAGCGCCGCCGTCCCGGCGGCCTCCTCGTGATCCGGCACGATCGAGGTCAGCTTGGCGACCTCGTCGTTGATCAGCGCGTCGATGATCGACTCCTTGGGCTCCGCGCTGCGCTTGCGCATGAGCTCCATCTGCGTGTCGCGCACCAGGCCCGCGATGTCGCGCGCGGTCACCTTCATCCGGTGCGAGAACAGGAACTGCGACAGCGCGTCGCCGAGGTCCGCGGCGCTGTGGTAGCGGTCGTCGGGATCGCGCGCGAGCGCCTTGCGGACGATCGCCTCGAGCTCGGGATCGATCTCCGGGTTGATCGCGGCGATCGACGGGACGCGCGCCTGGCGCACGAGATCGACGGTCTGGTAGTCGGTCTCGCCGTAGAACAGCCGGCGCCCGGTGAACGTCTCCCACAGGATGATCCCGACGGCGAAGATGTCCGCGCGGTGGTCGACCTCGAGCCCGCTGGCCGCCTCGGGCGAGAGGTAGCTGAACTTGCCCTTCACCACGCCGGGGTCGGTCGACTCGATCTGGCTGTTCGCCTTGGCGAGCCCGAAGTCGACCAGCTTCACCTCGCCGTTCTTCGACAGCAGGATGTTCGGCGGCGAGATGTCCCGGTGGACGATGTTGAGCGGCTCGTTGGTCTCGGGGTTCTCGACGTTGTGCGCGTAGTTGAGCGCCTTGCAGCACTCGATCATCAGGTAGATCGAGTGGGCGATGTCGAGGCGCTTGCCGCGCTGCTTCTGCCGCTCGATCAGCGCCTTGAGGTTGCACCCGTCGACGTACTCCATGACGAGGAAGTACGCGTTGTCCGGGGTCTTCGAGATGTCGAAGACCTGGACGATGTTGGCGTGCTGCAGGAACAGCGACAGCCGCGCCTCGTCCAGGAACATCGAGACGAACTTCTGGTTCTTCGTGAGGCTCGGCAGGATCCGCTTGATCGCGACCGACTTCTTGAAGCCCTGCAGCGACTCGGCGACACCGCGGAACACCTCCGCCATGCCACCCTGATCGAGTCGTTCGGTGATCGTGTACCTGTCGCGCATGGGCTCTCGGGCCCTGCCACTCTAGCAGAGGCCGTCCCCGCGTCGCAAAACGGCGGGGGGATTCCGCACCTTTGCCGCCATCGTCGCCGCCACCGTCTCCGATCGGGCCGGCCCGGCGCGTCCGCCGCCCCGGCTACTCGAGCGGCTCGTCGGCCTCGACCTGCTCGCGCGCCGTCTTGCACTCGAAGCACAGGGTCGTCACCGGGCGGGCCATCAGCCGCTTGAACCCGATCGGCTCCGAGCACTCCTCGCACTCGTCGATGCCGCCGGACTTCAGGCGCGACAGCGCCTCGCGGATCTTGCCGACGAGGCGGGCCTCGCGGTCGTGGAGGCGGAGCTGCGTCGAGTAGAGCTCCTCCTCGGTCGACTCGTCCATCGAGTCACGGCCGACCCGATCGCGGTCGCGATCCATCGTGAAGCCGAGGGCCGCGCTGGCGCTGGCGACCAGGCGGGACAGCTCGGTCTCCAGCCGCTCGCGCAGCTGGACGGTCTGGTCTGCGGTCAGCATGGGATCGAGTCTACGGACCGCGGCCGGCGCGGGTCAACGGGCGGACGATCCTTGCCGTCGCCCCCGGCGCGCGCTGTCATCGTCGCGGATCAGGACGCGGCCTTGGACTCGAGCACCAGCTCCGGGCGCCCGCGCGCCTCGACCACCTCGCGCGTCACGACGCACTCCTTCACGCCCTGCAGCGACGGGATCTCGTACATCACGTCGAGCATGACCTCCTCGAGGATCGCGCGCAGGCCGCGCGCGCCCGAGTTGCGCCGCGCCGCCTCCTCCGCGATCGCCTTGAGGGCATCCGGGCGGAACGTCAGCTTCACGCCCTCCATGTCGAACAGCCGCTGGTACTGGCGCGCCAGCGCGTTCTTCGGCCGCCACAGCACCTCGGCCAGCGCGTCGACGTCGAGCGCGTCGCACGAGACGATCACCGGCAGGCGGCCCATGAACTCGGGGATCATCCCGAACTTCACGAGGTCCTCGGTGCGGGCGCCGCGGCGCAGCGCGTCCTTGTTGTCGACCGGCGTGCCGATCTGCGCGCCGAAGCCGAGGCCGCGGTCGCCGACGCGCCGCCGCACCAGCTCCTCGATCCCGTTGAACGCCCCGCAGCAGATGAACAGGATGTCCGTCGTGTCGATCTGGATCAGCTCCTGCTGCGGGCGGTTGCGCGCGCCGTCAGGGGTGATCGTCGCCTGCTTGCCCTCGAGGATCTTGAGCAGCGCCTGCTGCACGCCCTCGCCCGAGACGTCGCGCGTCGGCGACGGGGCGCCGCCCTTGCGCGCGATCTTGTCGATCTCGTCGATGCAGATGATCCCGCGGGCGGTCTTCTCGACGTCGCCGCCGGCCGCTCGGTAGAGCGACTTGACCACGCTCTCGACGTCCTCGCCGACGTAGCCGGCCTCGGTCAGCGTCGTCGCGTCGGCGATCGCGAACGGGACGTCGAGCTTCTTGGCGAGCGTCTGCGCGAGCAGGGTCTTGCCCGAGCCGGTCGGCCCGAGCAGCAGGATGTTGCCCTTCTGGATCTCGACCTCGGCGTTCTTGCCGCGCAGGCCGATGCGCTTGTAGTGGTTGTAGACGGCGACCGCGAGCGCGCGCTTGGCCTGGTGCTGCCCGACCACGTAGCGGTCGAGCTCCTCCACGATGGCCTTGGGCGGCGGGTACTTCGGGCGCTCGGCGGCTTCTTCCTTGGCGAGGATGTCGTTGCAGAGCGTCACGCACTCGTCGCAGATGAACACCCGCGGACCGCTGATGAGCTTCCGCACCTCGCGTCGCTGCTTGCCGCAGAACGAGCAGTGGAACTCTTCCATCTGGGTGACGAGTCTATCCCCATCCCGGCGGGAGGGCGAGGCGGAGCAGATCCACCTTTTCGCGTCGAAGCGGGCTCAGATCACGGTCCTTCTTGACGCACTGGGTCAACTCGCGCTCCAGTGGAGGTCGTTGCGTGCCCTGATCATCTGCGCGGAGCCCGAGGTCGCGAGGAGCCAGCCCGACTCCGTCGCCTCGGTGCTGGTCGACCTCGGGTGTGGCGTCGACCTGGCCCGGTTCGATCTCGGCGACATCGACGAGGAGCGCCTGGCGCGGTGGAAGAACCTGATGATCGTCATCGACGCCGGTGACGACGTCCCCCGCGCCCAGCGCACGCTGCGCAAGCTCAAGGAAGAGGGGCCGCTGGCGGATCGCCCGGTGATCATCGCGATCTCCCTCGCGCGCCTGCCGGCGCTCGACGTCTCCGCCGGGTTCGACGACTTCGTGCTGCTGCCGGTCGTGCCGGCGGAGCTGTACGCGCGGCTGCGCCAGCTCGACTGGCACTCGGCGACGTTCGGCTCCGAGGAGGTGCTCAAGATCGACGAGCTCGTCATCGACGTCGCCGGGTACGAGGCGCGGCTGGGCGGGCGGCGGCTCGAGCTGACCCACCAGGAGTTCGAGCTGCTGCGGTTCCTCAGCCAGCACCGCGGGCGCGTGTTCACCCGCGACCAGCTGCTCGAGCGGGTGTGGGGCTACCAGTACGCGGGCGGCACGCGCACCGTCGACATCCACGTCCGGCGCGTGCGCGCCAAGCTCGGCGCGCACGCCGGGGGCCTGATCGAGACCGTCCGCAACGTCGGCTACAAGATGCGCGGCGATCGCGCGGACGACTAGGGGCTGTCCCTAATTGAGCCATAGCACGATGCACGCGATGTGAACGAACGCGAGGTAGCTCGCACGCGTTTTGTCGAAGCGCGTTGCGATTCCTCGGAAGCGCTTGAGGTTGTGGAAGAAGAC